>NZ_JBEPSK010000004.1:0-444917 GCF_040548835.1 Mycetocola sp. 2940 | reverse complement strand
CTATCAAGCCAAGAAATGACGAAAACCCCCTCCCGAAGGAGAGGGTTTTCAAGAATGTCTCGACACATTTGTCAACGATGTCCCGACACATCACAAGAGTGCCCCCGGCAGGATTCGAACCTGCGACCAAGAGATGAGAAGCACCGCGAGATTGCTGACAGAGTGCCCCCGGCAGGATTCGAACCTGCGACCAAGAGATTAGAAGGCTCCTGCTCTATCCCCTGAGCTACGGAGGCGGGCAGAACCCAGAATACCGCAGCGACCAGTGCCTTTCCCCCAGGCGTCACGGCGGCCGTCGACACCCGGCGGCGAGCGGCGTCGCAGGTCGCAAGTAGCATTGACGCATGAGTAATGTGACCGACCGCCTGGTATGGATTGACTGCGAAATGACCGGGCTCGACCTCGCCGTCGATGAATTGGTGGAGATTGCGGTGGTGATCACCGATTTCGACCTCAAGCCAATCGACGCGGGAATCAGCATCGTCATCAAGCCCGACGCCTCCGCGCTCGAGAACATGGGCGATTTCGTGACCAACATGCATCGCTCGTCCGGCCTGCTGGAGGAGATCCCGAACGGTGTCAGCCTCGCGGATGCCGAATACCAGGCTCTCGAATACATCCTCAGCCACGTTCCCGACGAACAGAAGGCGCCTCTCGCCGGCAACTCGATCGGCACCGACCGTGCGTTCCTCGCAAAATTCATGCCTCGGCTCGACTCGCACCTGCACTACCGCAACGTCGACGTGTCGTCGATCAAGGAGCTTGCCCGCCGCTGGTATCCGCGGATCTACTTCAATGCTCCGGCAAAAGACGGCGGCCACCGTGCACTCGCCGACATCCTCGAGTCGATCCGCGAGCTCGCGTATTACCGCGAAGCCGTGTTCGTGCCCCTCCCCGGTCCGACGTCGGACGAAGCCAAAACCGTCGCGGCGACGGTGGTGCACAACTACACCCAAATTGTGTAATAGACTCTTCTAGTTGCAATCGAACGGTTCCGATCGTGAGTTGCGCATGGTGGGTATAGCTCAGTTGGTAGAGCGCCTGGTTGTGGTCCAGGAGGTCGCGGGTTCAAGCCCCGTTACTCACCCCAAATCGAAAGCGCCTGGTTGTGGTGCAGCATCCACGGTAAGGTCGCGGGTTCAAGCCCCGTTACTCACCCCAAGTAGATGAAGATCGGTGTACTCACATGGTCGACATGGATGCAGACACCTTTGAGGCCCTCGTCGGCGACGTATTCGATGACCTACCCGACGACATGGTCGAAGGCCTCGTCAATGTCGCCATCGTGATCGAGGACCGTCCCGAGGACGGGTCCCTCGACCTGCTGGGGCTGTACCACGGCGTCGCCCTCACCGACCGGGACCAGTACGGGTTCGGTGAACTGCCTGACATGATCAGCATCTACCGGGAGCCGCTTCTCTCTGCCGTCGACGACGCGGCGGAGCTCCGGGAACAGGTGCGGATCACGCTGGTGCACGAGATCGCCCACTTCTACGGAATTGACGATGACGAATTGCACGCCCTCGGGTGGGGCTGACGACCGATTCTCCCGGCCGGGGGTTAGCCTGAGGCCGTGACAGTTTCGAAGGACACCCCATGGGCCTAGCGCGCGGGATCGGTGTCTTTGCCGGCACCGTCGTGATTCTCGGGCTCGGGGTCTATGGGCCGGCCACCCTCCTCGGGCCGCTGCCGGCGGCATCCGTGTCCCGGGTCGCCCTCACCGAGCCGGAACCGGCGACACCGCCGGCGCTCCCGACGACCGGCGCCAGCGCGGTCGCCCTGTCGCCGACCGAAGCCCCCCTTGCATCGGCGGGGGCCGTCGAGGCCCTGCCCATGGCGAGCATCACCAAGACGATCACGGCGCTCGTGGTGCTCGACAGGCATCCCCTCGCCGACGGAGAAGCCGGGCAGACCGTCCCGATCACGAGCGACGACTACTTGTCGTATATCGATTACCAGCAGGCCGGAACCCGCACGGTGACGGTCTACACCGCCGACGCCTGGACCGAACGTGAGATGCTCCAGGCCATGCTGCTCGGCTCCAGCAACAATCACGCCGACACCCTGGCCCGGTGGGCGTTCGGCTCGGTCGAAGACTACGTCGCCGCCGCGAACACCTGGCTGGCGGAACAGGGCCTCGCCGACACCGTGGTCGTCGACAGCACCGGGCTCAGCGACGGAAGCGTCGGCACCGCCGCCGATCTCGCGCGCCTCTCCGCCCTCGCCCTGGAGGATCCGGCCATCGCCTCGGTACTGTCGGAGCCGGTGACGGGGCTACCCAGTCGTCGCGGCATCGTGAACACCACGACCTACCTCGCCGAAAGCGGCGTTGTCGGCATTTCGCGGAGCTACACGGATGCCGCCGGCATCTGCTTCCAGTTCGGACTCGACATACCGGTCGAAGGCTCAGCCGAACCGTTCCGGGTCTACGGCGCGTTCCTCGGGCAGCCCGATTGGGACACCCTCGACGCGGGAATGACGGCGCTCGTGGCCAGCGCCCAGGCAGGGGTGTCTGCGCTGCCCGTCATCGCGGAGGGCACCCCGGTCGTGACGTTCACCAGTGCCTGGGGTGATTCGGCCCAGGGAATCGCCGGGCTTTCGGCCGAGGCGGTGCGCTGGGGCCCCGTCACGCCGGAGATCACCGTCGACACCGATCCGGTATCCACGGCCGGAGCGGGAACGAAGGTCGGCACCGTCCTCGTCGACGACGGCTCGGGCACCGAGCGGTCCGTCACACTCAAGCTCGACAAGGCGCTTCATGGTCCGGGTGTTTTCTGGCGGTTGTCGCATCCTGTCGTGGTGGTCGGGGCCTTGATCGACTCGTTCTGAGCCCTCGTCGTTCAGGGAAGCCGGATGCGCAGGTCCGCTGCCGTGATCGGGTCATCGTCGGCCACGAACCGGGCGAACTGCCGCTGCCAGTCATCCCAGTGGGCGTCGAACCCGCCGCGGTCCCGGGCGAGCGCCCGGTCTTTCCTGACGCCGTCATCGGCATCCAGCCAAACCCGCAACGTCGCCAGCGGTGCGTTGCGGCGGGACAGCGCGCCGCACCCTTCCAGGAGCAACGACCGGGCGACCGGGACCGTGTGCCACTCGGCGGGTCGGTCGTTCTCCCAGTCATGCCTCCGCCAGCGGGAGTCGGCACCGCGGTACCGGGGTTCGAGCAGACTGTCGTGCACCTGCTCACTGCCCGCCGCCAGCCCGCCCCAGCCCGGGTAGATGTTGTCCATCCGCACCAGGCTGACCGCGCCAGGCCACGCGACAACGAGGGCATCGGCGAGGGTCGACTTGCCCGCGCCGCTCGGGCCGTCGAGGAGCACTGTTTCGACGGCCCGCGTACAGCGGGCCAGGACGAGCGCCACGGCGTCGTCCAGGCTGAGCACCGGCGCCCCCGCGGCGTCACGCCCGGTCAAGGATGAAGTTCCAGGTTCCGGCGGCCACAGCAGCAGCCACCGAGACGGTGGCGATGACGATCCCGATCAGGATCACGACTGCCTCGGCGACCCCGAACCGCGACGGCCGCGCCCAGGTCCTCGGGATGTCGGATCCGAAACCTTTCGCCTCCATCGCCGTAGCAAGTTTGCTGCCGCGCCTGATCGCGAGGACCAGCAGCGCGAAAGCCTGGGTGCCCAGGCGCACGAGCACATGGGCGTCGCCGACCCCACGGGCGCGCCTGGCCTGCCCAAGAGCGCGCCAGTCGTCGAGGAACAACCCGATCATGCGCATTCCGGCGAGGCCGCCGAGGACGAACCGGGCGGGCAGGCGCAGGACCTGGGCGAGACCGTCGGCGAGGTCGGTGGGGTCGGTGGTGGCGAAGAGCACAATGCTCGGCAGCCCGATCGCCAGCACCCGGAGGGTGATGGCGACGCCCAGGGTGAGCGATCCCTCCGTCACGGTGACCGGACCCCACTCCCACAGCAGCGCTCCGCTGTCCTCCCCATACAGCACGGTCGTGAGTCCGGCGAACGGCGCCGCGAGCCAGAGGGGCGCCGTCCGCATCCAGAACTGGCGAGCATCCAGTCCCGACCAGAACAACAGGATGCCGACAAGCAGCAGAGCGACGGCTGCGGAGACGACATCGATCGAGAGCAGGAGCGTGACACTGAGGAACACGGCGACGGCGAGCTTCGCGACCGGGTTCACCCGTGCGATCGCGGAATCGCGGATCTCGGGCAGGAGCGCACTCACGCCGTCACCGCCGTGGCTGCGCCGAGGACGAGCTCCGCGTCGGCGAACGCCGCCACGAGGGCGAGATCATGGGTGACGGTGACGACGGAACTGCCGCCGTCCACCAGTTCCCCGAGCAGCGAGACGAGTTCACCCCAGGTGACGGCATCCTGCCCGAAGGTGGGTTCGTCGAGAAGCAGCACCTGCGGCCGGGTCGCCAGAACGGTCGCGACCGACAGTCGGCGTTTCTCACCGCCGGAGAGCGTGAACGGATTCGCGTCGGCGAGGTGGTCCAGCCGGAGCCGCTGGAGAAGCTCGTCGACCCGCGAGCCGACCTCCGCCGGTGCCAGTTTGAGCGCCAGCGGCCCGATGGCGAGTTCGCGGCGCACCGTCGACGCAAGGAATTGATGCTCGGGCTCCTGGAACACCGTGCCCAGCCGGGTGAGCAGCGCGCGGGACTTCCAGCGGATCGGCTCGGGAGTAAGCCCGCGGGCCAGCGCCTCCGTGGCGCGGAGCGACCCGCCGACGGGCTCCAGCAGCCCAGCGAGGGTCAGGGCGAGCGTGGACTTGCCTGAGCCGTTCGGCCCGCTCACCGCCAGACCTGTCGACTCGGTCAGGTCGAGATCGAGACCGGATGCCGCGATCGACGCCACCTTCGAGGCGAACGGTGTTCGACCGACGGTGAGCCCGCGCGCCTGGAGCAGGTCGATCCCGGGAGCAGAGCGGTGGGGTCGGGCAGAGACCCGGGGCAGGATGCCGGGAACCCAGACGCCCGAGGCGGCGAGGCGCGGACCTTCGCGGTCGAGCACGATGCCAGGCGGGCCATCGGCGAGGATCCCTCCAGAGGGGTCAAGGACGATGACGCGGTCGACGACGTCCCGCCAGACGGCGACGCGGTGTTCGACGACCACGAGGGTTGCTCCCGTGTCGGCGACCACCTGGTGGACGACGTCCCGGATCTCCTGCACTCCGTCCGGGTCGAGGTTGGCGGTCGGTTCGTCCAGCAGCAGGAGGCCCGGTCGCATGGCGAGGACACCGGCAAGGGCGAGCCGCTGCTTCTGCCCGCCCGAGAGGGCGGATGATGAATGCCGCAGCGGAAGGTCGAGGCCGACCGCGTCGAGCGCCCAGCTCACCCGGCTCCAGATCTCGTCCCGGGGGATGCCGAGATTCTCAGCGGAGAACGCGACGTCGTCCCCGATCCGTGCGAGGACGATCTGCGAGTCGGGGTCCTGGAGGACGAGTCCCGCCCGCCCCCTGGCATCCGCCGGTCGTCTTCCGTCGAGCAGGAGGCTGCCGGATTCGTCACCCTCCTCCTCGCCGCCGAGAACGCCGGCCAGGGCCTGCAGAAGAGTGGACTTGCCCGCTCCTGACGCTCCGAGAAGGAGCACCCTCTCCCCCGGCGCGATGTCGAGGGTGAGCGCAGAAACGGCCGGCGTGGCGCGGCCGGCATGACGCCAGCCCCAGTCCCTGGCGCGGATGTGCACGCCAGGGACAGAGGCCGACCGGAACGCGGCGGTCATCGACTGCTGGCGCCCGCGACCGTCCTCGCTTGGCGGCCGGATGCGAATCGGCTGAGCGCTCCCGTGGCAGCGAGCCCGCGAACGGCGAACCAGGAGAGGAGGCCAGCGATGACGGTGCCTGACACGATGGCGCTGACGACGTAGGTGGTCTTCGCTGCGATGTCCAGAGCGGCGTAGCTGGTGAAGGTCGTGTCGAGGAGTCCGACAGCCAGGCCGGTGGTGGCGCCGGCGAGCAGGGCAACGCCGATCCTCCAGTTCGCGTAGAGGAACAGCGCGAAGACCAGCTCAGCCGCGAGCCCCTGCACGAAGCCCCAGATGAGGGTTTCGAAGCCCCAGACGGTTCCGATGAGCGCAGAGACGGCCGCGGCCACGAGTTCGGTGTAGAGCGCCGCGCCCGGTTTGCGGATGACCAGGCCACCGAGCACCCCGGCGAAGAGCCAACCGCCGGCGAGCAGGCCGCCGAGGCCCGGCGTGAAGGCCAGTGCCGCACTGAGCGGGCCCCAGGCCAGACCCCAGGCCCAGAAGATGACGCCGGAGGCGACGCCGAGCACACTGGCAGTGACGATGTCGACGACGCGCCAGCGAAGGTTGCGCTTCGGCTGACCTGCTCCGGCGAGGACAGATGATGATGATGATGAAAGAGTGGAATGCACGAAACGCGCCCTTCTGTGGGCACGGGTTGTGAGATAGTTTGCCTCCCTGCGCTGGCATGACCCAGATCAGGTTCGACGGTCGAAGATTACGGAATCTTCCTCTCAGCCCGGTTCACCGGACTCCCGTGTTACTACTCCCAGTCTAGGCGAGAATCATTTTTTCAGCGCACGGATGATGAGGGAAAGCGCCCTGCCGACAACCCAGACGAACGGGATTCCGATGGCGACGAGGGAGACGATGTTCGGCTCGAACCGCAGGCCTTCACGGGTCTTGAGATAGGCACCGATCGGAAGGGCGAAGCCGCCCCCTCCGCCGCCGGAACCGGCACCGTTGCCGTGGACGGTCACCGACGAGGCGTCACCTTCGCCCTCGGCTTCACCGGCGCCGAAGCCGTACCAGGCGAGCGCAACGGGTACGAGCTTTTCTCCGTCGACGTCCATGGGATCGCCGTACACGGTGGTCACTCCGACAGACTTGAATTTATCGGCCAGTTCGAGCGGTAGTTTTGTCATACCCGCCACGCTATCGGGCCGGGCCGGGCGAACAAAGGGGTTGCGCCTGATCTCAGTCCCGTGGCGCGCGGGTCCCGCCGGCCGTTTCGCCGCTGCCCCGGCCGAGCATCGATGCGCGACGGACCGCCGTTTTCCCGAACCGCGCCCGGAGGGAGTCGATCGTCGTCTCGGCGTCGCGCCATTCCTCGTCAGGATCCCAGAGGGCAGCCATCTGGCCGTCCCCGTCGACAAGGTGCTCAGCACGGACGCCGACCAGCCGCACCGGGCGGCCGTTGACCTCGAGCGCCGTGAAGAGGTCGTTGGCCTCCTCGTACAGCCGGCGCCCGACGTTGGACGGCTCCGCCAGGGTGTGCGAGCGGGTGAGCGTGGTGAAGTCGTCGAAGCGCACCTTGATGGCAACGGTCCGAGCCAGGAACCCGGCCTTCCGCAGGCGCACGGCGACCTGGTCGGCGAGCCGCAGCAGTTCCAGGCGCAGTCTGGCCGCATCGGTGATGTCGGTGTGAAAGGTGACCTCGTGGCCGATGCTCTTCTCCGTGGTTGCGGTGACCACGGAGCGGGGGTCGCGCCCGTTCGCGAGATCGTGCAGCTTTCGACCGGTCGCCTCGCCTACCGCCTTCCGCAGGGTGGCGATCGGAGTGTCAGCGACATCGCCGACCGTGTGCAGTCCGATTCGGAGCAGCGCCTCCTCCGTCTTCGCTCCCACCCCCCACAGGGCGCGGATCGACAGGGGGTGGAGAAACGCGAGCGTCTCGGCGGGAGGAATGACCAGCAGGCCGTCGGGTTTGGCGCGGCCGGATGCCACCTTCGCGACGAACTTCGTTGCCGCAGCACCGACCGAACAGGTGAGGCCTGTTTCGCGGTGGACCCGTTCCCGGATGAGCTGCCCGACCTGAGCCGGGGACCCGAGCAACCTCCGTGCGCCGGATACATCGAGGAACGCCTCATCGATGCTCAGCGCCTCAACGAGCGGCGTTGTGTCGCGGAAGATACCGATCACCTGCCGTGAGAACTGCGAGTACCGCTCGTGGTGCGGAGGAAGGACGACCGCCTGCGGGCACAACCGCATCGCTTTCGACACCGGCATCGCCGCCGTCACACCGAACCGCCGGGCCTCATACGTCGCACTCGTCACGACCGAGCGCCCCTCAGCGTGCCCGATGATCACCGGTTTGTCGCGGAGTTCGGGGTAATCGAGCAGCTCGACCGAGGCGAAGAAGGCATCCATGTCGATGTGCAGGATGGAGGCGCCCTCATCGTTCAGGGCAGAGACCTGCCGTGCGCTGCCGTCCTGCTTGCTCATGTGTCGATTCTCCCACAGTGCCGGAGAGATGCGAACATGTGTTCGACAGTGGGAAGCATGCTTCCATCGTCGTCAGACCAGGGCGATGACGATGGGTTTCAGCCACTCCCGGAACGCGGCCGGGTCGTCGCGCAGCGTCTCGCTGATGATCACGGTGTCCGGGGCGACCACCCATGCTCCTGATCCGCGAACCGGCAGGACTTCCAGGTCGAGCCGGAACGATCCGCTCTGCCGGCGCAACTCGAATTGCCGCCGTTGCACGAGCTCATACGCGTCAGCGAGCGGATGCTCTCGCGCGGCCACCGCACGCAGGTACTCGGCGTGTCGGTCCTCCACCCACTCCATTGCCTGTCCGTAGCAGGTGTAGACGAGATCCTGGAGTTCCAGCGCCCGGTCGAAGACTTCGAAGTGCGGTGGTCGCACCTGGCTGATGAACGGTCGCGTCGCGCGGCGGACGATGCCCGCCCACCAGCCCCGCCATTGGGCGGCGAGAGCCTCGGTGTCCATCCCGCCCAATTCGATGGGTTCCAACGCCGGGTGCGCCGGCGGAATCTGCTCTTCGCAGACGTCGCTCAGCCCGCCGAGTTCGCGCAGGGCAAGGGCAAGCAGCAGATCCCTTGGGCAATCCTCGGTGATCTGCCAGCGAATCGAGCCCTCGACCAGCATGGCAGCATCGTACCTCCGAAAAAAACGGCAGCAAAGACTGCAAGCTGGCAGCCTCCTCCCAAAACGACGAAGGGCGGTTCCCGGCTCTGAAGCCAAGGAACCGCCCTTCTCGATTCGTCAGCCGGCGGCGCGTTCCAGGACGAGTTCGCGCACGCGTGCAGCGTCGGCCTGGCCTCTCATCGCCTTCATGACGGCGCCGATGACGGCCCCTGCAGCCTGGACCTTGCCGTCGCGGATCTTTGCGAGCACATCGGGCTGGGATGCGAGCGCTTCGTCGATGGCGGCGATGAGCGCTCCGTCGTCGGACACGACCGCGAGCCCACGGGCGTCGACGACCTCCCGCGGCGTGCCTTCCCCGGCGATGACGCCTTCGAGCACCTGGCGTGCGAGCTTGTCGTTGAGCGTGCCGTCCTCGACGAGGGCGGCGACTGCGGCGACCTGTTCCGGGGAGACGAGGGCGGATGCCTCAACCCCGTTCACGTTCGCGATCCGGCTGATCTCACCGGTCCACCACTTTCGGGCGGCGGCGGGCGACGCTCCGGCGGCAACTGTCTCGGTGATCTCGACGAGGAGCCCGCCGTTGACGACATCCTGGAACTCGAGGTCGGTGAAACCCCAGTCCGCCTTGAGCCGGCGACGGCGTTCGGCGGGCGGTTCGGGCAGCGCGGCACGCAGTTCCTCGATGAGTTCGACGCTTGGCTCGACCGGGAGCAGGTCGGGCTCCGGGAAGTACCGGTAGTCGTCGGCGTCGCTCTTGGGCCTGCCGGCGCTCGTGCGACCGGTGTCCTCGTGCCAGTGCCGTGTCTCCTGCGTGATCGTGCCGCCGCCGGCGAGGATCGCGGCCTGGCGCTGGATCTCATACCGGATGGCACGCTCGACGGAGCGCAGCGAGTTCACGTTCTTGGTCTCGGTGCGGGTTCCGAGCGGCGCAGGGGGCTGACCCTCCGGCGTGCGGGGGCGGAGCGAGATGTTAGCGTCGCAGCGCAGGTTGCCGCGTTCCATCTTCGCGTCGGAGATCCCAAGCGAAACGACGATGTCGCGAATCGTCGAGACATACGCTTTCGCGAGCTCCGGGGCATCCGCTTCCGCGCCGTAGATGATGTCGGTGACGATCTCGACGAGGGGAACGCCGGCACGGTTGTAGTCGACGAGGGAGTATTCGGCGCCCTGGATCCGTCCGGTGGAGCCGCCGACGTGGGTCAGCTTTCCTGCGTCCTCTTCCATGTGGGCACGTTCGATCGACACGGTCACCGTGCGGCCGTTCGGCAACTCGACGTCGACGGAGCCGCCGAAGGCGATCGGCTCGTCGTACTGCGAGATCTGGTAGTTCTTCGCAAGGTCGGGGTAGAAGTAGTTCTTGCGAGCGAACCGCGACGACGGCGCGATCGAGCAGCCAAGGGCGAGGCCGAGGCTGATCGAGTACCGCACGGCCTGTTCGTTGACGACGGGCAGCGCACCGGGCAGGCCGAGGCACACGGGTGTGACGTTGGTGTTGGCATCCGATCCGAAGTCGTTCGGAGCGTGGGAGAACATCTTGGTCTTGGTGTTGAGCTCGACGTGAACCTCGAAACCGAGCACCGGCTCGAACAGTTCGAGGGCTTTGTCGTAGTCCATCAGGGCGTCTTTAGCCATTATTTGCCTCCCAGTGCCGGAGCGGTGGAGATCAGCGTGTGACCCCACTGTTGCTCGAGCAGAGCTTCGATTGCCGCGCCGACGCGGTAGAGCCGGGCGTCTTCGCGCACCGGTGCCATGATCTGGATGCCGACCGGCAGTCCGTCTTCGGGCGCGAGCCCGATCGGGACGCTGATGCCGGGCACGCCGGCGAGGTTCGCCGGGATCGTCGCGACGTCGTTGAGGTACATCGCCATCGGGTCTTCGAGCTTCTCGCCGAACTTGAATGCCGTGGTCGGCGCACTCGGGCTGACGAGCACGTCGACCTGCGCGAAGGCGGCGTCGAAGTCGCGCTGGATGAGCGTCCGGACCTTCTGCGCGCTGCCGTAGTAGGCGTCGTAGTAGCCGGCGCTCAGGGCGTAGGTGCCGAGGATGATGCGTCGCTTCACCTCGGGTCCGAACCCGAGTTCGCGGGTCGCCGCCATGACCTGCTCGACGGTTCCGCCGCCGTCGGGCTGCACGCGCATGCCGAACCGCACGGAGTCGAACTTGGCCAGGTTGGACGAGGCCTCAGCCGGGAGGATCAGGTAGTACGCCGAGACGGCGTACTCGAAGTGCGGTGCGCTGACTTCGACGACTTCGGCACCGTGCTGCTGCAGGAGCGCGACCGCTTCGTCGAAGCGGCTCTGGACCCCGGCCTGGAACCCTTCGCCGGAGAGCTCCTTCACGACGCCGACCTTCAGTCCCTTGAGCACGTCGCCGCGGGCGCCCTCGCGGGCGGCGTCGGCCATCGACGGCCAGACGTCGGTGAGCGAGGTCGAGTCGAACGGGTCATGCCCGCCGATGACGTCCTGCAGGAGGCCGGCGTCGAGGACGGTGCGGGTGACCGGCCCGACCTGGTCGAGGCTGGATGCGAGGGCGATGGCTCCGTATCGGCTGACGGCCCCGTAGGTGGGCTTCACGCCGACCGTGCCGGTGACGTGTGCGGGCTGGCGGATCGACCCGCCGGTGTCGCTGCCGAGGGCGAGGGGCGCTTCGAAGGCGGCCACGGCAGCCGCCGAGCCTCCGCCGGACCCGCCGGGGATCCGGCCGAGGTCCCACGGGTTGCGGGTGGGACCGTATGCCGAGTGCTCGGTCGACGAGCCCATGGCGAATTCGTCCATGTTCGTCTTGCCGATGGGGATGAGGCCCGCCTCGCGCGCCCGCTTGACCACGGTCGCGTCGAACGGCGACATGTAGCCCTCGAGGATCCTGCTGCCCGAGGTGGAGGGCATGTCGGTGGTGACGAGGACGTCCTTGACGGCGAGGGGGACGCCGGCCAGCGGACCGAGCTTCTCACCGGCGGCGCGCTGCTCATCGATGCGACGAGCGGTGTCGAGCGCGGAGCCGGAGACGTGGAGGAAGGCGTGGACGTCGTGGTCGACGGCGTCGATCCGGTCCAGGTGGGCCTGGGTGACTTCGACGGCGCTGACCTCACCGGCCTGAAGCTTCGCTGCCAGATCCGCTGCCGTCAGTCGGATGATGTCGCTCACTACTGCTCCTCGCCCAGGATCGCCGAGACCCTGAATCGGTTGTCGTCGTGCTCCGGGGCGTTCTTCAGCGCCTGCTCGATCGTGAGCGTCTCGCCGACCACGTCGGGCCGGAAGACGTTCGACAGCGGAACGGGGTGGCTCGTCGCCGGAACATCCGGGGTCGCAACCTGCTGAACCTTCGCGATGCTGTCGACGATCTGGTCGAGTTCGGTCGTGAGACTCGAGATCTCTTGGGGAGTGAGGGCAATGCGGGCGAGGTTCGCCAGGTGCGCCACCTGCTCCTCAGAAATTTCAGACATGGGGCTCCGTCGGTAAGTACTGGGGTGTGGTTCCATTCTATTGGGCGCTCGTAACAGCCGACTCGCCCGCCGGTAGGGTTGGACGAGTGACCGATACCACCACGCGTCCCTGGCTGGCCAACTACGCCCCGGGTGTTCCCCACGACATCCCCGAGCAGACCGGATGCCTCGGCGACCTGGTCGACGCATCCGCCGTCGCGCATCCTTCCCAGGTGGCACTCGAATTCTTCGGGGCGAAGACGACCTACCGTCAGCTGCAGCACGCGATCGCCCGCGTCGCCGAGGGTCTGAGGGCACTCGGCGTGCGGAAGGGCGACCGCGTCGCGGTGGTCCTGCCGAACTGCCCCGAGCACATCGTCGCCTTCTACGCGATCCTCCGCCTTGGCGCGATCGTCGTCGAGCACAACCCGCTCTACACACCGAGGGAACTGCGGCACCAGTTCGAGGACCACGGCGCGAAGGTCGCGATCGTCTGGGACAAGGTCGTCGCCACGGTTCAGGACTTCCCCGAGGACATCGCCGTGACCTCGCTGGTCTCGGTCGACATCACCCGGTCGATGCCGCTCGGCATGCGCCTGGCCCTTCGGCTTCCGGTCGAGAAGGCCCGCGAGTCGCGCACCGCCCTCACCGCGAAGACGAAGAACACCATTTCCTGGGCCACGCTGAGCGCGTCGCGCACGATCGAGCCCGGGCATCCCCGTCCGGAGTCGGCGGATGTCGCGATTCTTCAGTACACGTCGGGAACGACCGGCATGCCGAAGGGGGCCGTACTGACCCACGCGAACCTGCTGGCGAACGCCGCGCAGGCCCGGTCGTGGACCCCCACCATCACCCACGCGGGTTGCACGATCTACGCCGTCCTGCCGATGTTCCACGCGTACGGGCTCACCTTGTGCCTGACCTTCGCGATGAGCCTCGGCGCGCGCCTCGTGCTGTTCCCGAAGTTCGACGCCGACCTCGTCCTCAAGGCTGCCGCGAAACATCCGCCCACTTTCCTTCCCGCGGTTCCGCCGATCGCGGAGAAGTTGCTGGTGCGGGCGAAGGAGAAAGGTGTGTCGCTGCGCGGCCTGGAGATCGGGATCACCGGTGCGATGGCGCTGCCGCATGACCTCGTCGTTCCGTTCGAAGAGGCGACCGGGGGTTACCTCATCGAGGGGTACGGGCTCAGCGAGTGCTCCCCCGTGCTCATGGCCAACCCGGTCTCCGATCGGCGCAGAGCCGGCACGGTCGGCCTCCCGCTGCCCGGCACCGAGATCCGCATCGTCGAACCGGAGGACCCGACGGTCGACGTCGAGCCGGGCCGACCGGGCGAACTCCTCGTCCGCGGCCCGCAGGTGTTCTCGGGGTACTACCGCAAGCCGGAGGAGACCAGCGCGGTCTTCGTCGACGGCTGGTTTCGCACCGGCGACCTCGTGACGATGGATGACGACGGTTTCGTCACCGTCGTCGACAGGCTGAAGGAACTCATCATCACGGGCGGCTTCAACGTCGCGCCGACCGAGGTCGAGAACGCCTTGCGGCTGCACCCCGCCATCCGGGACGTGGCCGTCGTCGGGATGCCGAGTGCTCATTCCGGTGAGGACGTCACAGCCGCCGTCGTTCTCAAGCCCGGGGAGAAACTGGATCGGGAGTCCATCCGCCAGTTCGCCCGCGACAACCTGACCCCGTACAAAGTGCCGCGCCGCATCGTCGCCATCGACGAACTCCCCACCTCGCTCATCGGCAAGGTGCTTCGCAAGCAGGTGCGGGACGCCCTGCTGCAGAAGGAGACCGGCCGTCAGGCCGACATCTTGCGCTGACGGCTCCGGTCACCTCGCGCGGAGATTCTCCGGACACGCCGCGACAAGCCGACCGCCACACCGACGTTCACCGAACTCATCCTCCCGAACGTCACCAGCACGGCGTTCATCCCACGCGAGTTGCTGGACTTGAGGGGGTGCAGAGCGACCGCGACCCCTCAAACCCGGCAGTTCGCGGGAAGGCGACCCGCCGGCAGGCAGACATTTTGCGCTGACGGCTCCGGTCGCCTCGCGCGGAGATTCTCCGGACACGCCGCGACAAGCCGCCCGCCACACCGACGTTCACCGAATTCATCCTCCCGAACGTCACCAGCACGGCCTTCATACCCACGCGAGGTTGCTGGACTTGAGGGGGTGCAGAGCGACCGCGACCCCTCAAACCGGGCAGTTCGCGGGGTTCAGTCGCCGTCGAGCGCAGCCGGACCCTGCGTCACGAGCACGGCGAACTGGGCTGCGTCGATGATGCGCAGGCCGAGCTCCTCGGCCTTGCCGAGCTTCGATCCGGCGCCAGGGCCCGCGGCGACGAAGTCGGTCTTCTTCGACACGCTCGAGGCGGCCTTTCCTCCTGCGGCGATGATCGCCTCCTGCGCGCCCTCGCGCGAGAAGCCTTCGAGCGAACCCGTCGCCACAACGGTGATGCCGGCGAGGACTCCCCCCGCCTCAGCCGCGGCTCCAGGCCCCGGATGCCCGGGGGTCGTGAACTGGACGCCAGCGGCGGTCCACCGATCGATGATCTGCCGGTGCCAGTCCACGTCGAACCAGTCGAGAACGGCGTCGGCGATGATCCCCCCGACCCCGTCGGTCTCGGCCAGCTGTTCGCGGCTCGCGGCCCGGATCGCATCCAGCGACCCGAAATAGTCGGCGAGGGCGCGTGCGGCAACCGGCCCGACATGACGGATGTTGAGGGAGACGAGGATGCGCCACAGCGGCTTCGTCTTTGCCGACTGCAGGTTCTGCAGCAGCTCGATCGCGCCCTTCGATGGCACGGAGCCCTCGTCGCCGGAGAACTCCGCGGCATCAGGATCGTACGGCCCATCCGTGCGGGGGTTTCGCTTGCGCCGGAACGGTGTAACCCGTTTCGTCTCGCCGTCGAGTCCGACTTTGGCCAGACCGGTCTCGAAATCGAAGACTGTCACCGTGACCGGGAAGAGGTCTTCGATCGTGAGATCGAACAGGCCGGCTTCTGAGACGTCGCCGTTCGCATCGGCGAGCGGTGCCCGTGCGGGTTCGAAAGGCTGGGTGAGCGCTGCGGCGGAAACCTCACCGAGTCCCTCGACGTCGAGCGCGCCCCGGGAGCCGATGTGCTCGACCCGGCCGCGAACCTGGGCCGGGCAGGAGCGGGAGTTCGGGCAGCGGAGGTCCTTGTCGCCCTCTTTCGCCGGGCGAAGCGGCGTGCCGCAGGACGGGCAGTTCTCGGGCATGACGAACGCCCGTTCACTGCCGTCACGGAGTTCGACGACCGGCCCGAGAATCTCGGGGATCACGTCGCCCGCTTTACGGAGGACGACGGTGTCGCCGATGAGCACGCCTTTGGCTTTGACAACATCCTGGTTGTGGAGGGTCGCCTGGCTCACCGTCGACCCCGCGACGCGGACGGGCTCCACCTGGGCGAACGGGGTGGCGCGACCGGTGCGCCCGACGCTCACCACGATGTCGAGGAGCTTCGTGTTCACCTGCTCGGGCGGGTACTTGAATGCGGTCGCCCAGCGGGGTGCACGGCTGGTCGCGCCGAGCTCGTCGTGGAGGGCGAGTTCGTCGACCTTGACGACGATGCCGTCGATCTCGTGCTCGACACTGCCCCGGTGCTCGCCGTAGTACTCGATGAATCCGATGACGCCGTCGATGGAGTCGAACACCCGGAAGTGCGTCGAGGTGGGGAGCCCCCAGTCCGTCAACAGCGCATAGACCTCGGACTGCGCGGAGACCGGCGGGTTCGGCCAGGCGCCGACGCCGTGCACGAGCATCTGCAGCCGGCCGAGGCGGTTGTCCATGAGCTTGCGCTGGGCGGCGTTCTTGCCCTCGGCCTTCTGGCGGAGGCTGCCGCTGGCCGCGTTGCGCGGGTTCGCGAACACCTTCTCGCCTGCTGCCAGCTGCAGTTCGTTGAGTTCCCGGAACGACTCGACGGGGAAGAAGATCTCACCACGCACCTCGACCCGTGGCGGGTGTCCCGACCCGGCCAGGCGGGTCGGGATGGAGCGGATGGCGGCGATGTTCTCGGTGACGTCTTCGCCGACGACACCGTCACCGCGGGTGGCGGCACTGACGAGCCTGCCATTCTCATAACGCAGGCTGACGGCGAGCCCGTCGATTTTGAGTTCGGTGAGGTAGTGCACCGTCCGCGCGGATGCCCGCTCGACCCGTTCGCACCAGCCGCGCAGTTCATCGGCGGAGAAGACATTGTCGAGGCTGAGCATCCGTTCGGCGTGGGTCACCGGGTCGAACAACGACGCCTGCGCCCGGCCACCGACGGTCTGGGTGGGGCTGTCCTGCCCCTGGAGTTCCGGGAAGAAGTGTTCGATCAGTTCGAGCCGGCGCATCAGGGCGTCGTATTCGGCGTCTGAGACGAGTGAGGCGTTCTGCTCGTAGTACGCGTCGCGCAGTTCGAGGATGCGCGACGTGAGCGTCGCGGCTTCGGCCGCGGCTTTCTCGAGGTCTTTCGGCGTCGTCTGCTGGGCTGCGCTTTCGCGTTCGGTGCTCTCTGTCACGCGCCCAGTCTAGGGAAACCCACCGACACCGGTGAGGGGGTAGCGCGGCGCGCTCCGGCTTTCCTCAGCCTCCGGAAACAGCGGGGTCAGGCGGAGACGGCCGTTGGCGCGATCGAGGGAACGGCGCTGACCGTACGGTCGATCGTGCACTGGCCGAGCACCCGCGTGCCGACGTACACGACGGCTGTCTGGCCGGGGGCGACGCCGTCGAGCGGGTTCTCCGGGCGGATCATCAGTTCCGGTTCGCCGGTCTCGGCGTGGGGCTGGACGACGGCGATCGCAGGGACGGGGTCGGCGTGGGCGCGGATCTGCACGTCGCAATCGAAGCGAGTCTCGGGGTGCTCAGGCGCGACACCCGCCCAGGTGAACCGGGAGCCCGCGATCTCGCCGATTGCGAGGGCCTCCTTGGGACCGACGACGACTTCGTTGGTCTTCGGGCGCACTTCGAGAACGAACCGGGGGCGGCCGTCCGGGTCGGGAACACCGAGGTTGAGCCCGCGGCGCTGTCCGACGGTGAACGCGGCGGCGCCTTCATGGGAGCCGACGACGGAGCCGTCCCGGTCGAGGATCTGCCCCTTTTCGGCGCCAACCCGCTCGGCGAGCCATCCGCGGGTGTCTCCGTCGGGGATGAAACAGATGTCGTGGCTGTCCGGCTTGTTGGCGACACTGAATCCGCGCGACGCGGCTTCAGCACGGACCTCCGCCTTCGACGGGGTGGCCCCGAGGGGGAACATCGAATGGGCGATCTGCTCAGCGGTGAGCACGCCGAGCACGTAACTCTGGTCTTTCGCCCACGCGCTCGCGCGGTGCAGTTCGCGGTTCCCCGCGGCATCCGTCACGATCGTCGCGTAGTGCCCGGTGCAGACCGCGTCGAAGCCGAGGTCGATCGCCTTCTCGAGCAGGGCGGCGAACTTGATCTTCTCGTTGCAGCGCATGCACGGGTTCGGGGTGCGCCCTGCCGCGTATTCGGCGATGAAGTCGTCGACCACGTCGAGCTTGAACCGCTCGGAGAAATCCCAGACGTAGTACGGGATCCCGATGATGTTGGCGGCGCGCTGGGCGTCCATCGAGTCCTCGATGGTGCAGCAGCCGCGGCTGCCGGTGCGCAGGGTGCCGGGCATGCGGCTGAGGGCGAGGTGGACTCCGACGACGTCGTGTCCTGCTTCGACCGCGCGTGCGGCGGCGACTGCGGAGTCGACTCCGCCTGACATTGCTGCTAAAACCTTCACCCGAGCAGTGTACGCGCCGCTTGCTGGACGCCGTCTGCGGGTCAGGATCCGAGCGTGGTCGCCCGATCGGCGAGCCCGGCCCGCGATGCCTGGGCGTAGGCGCCTGGGAGCGCGGCGAGCAGCGCGTTGACGTCGTCTCCCGTCGTCGTGTGGCCGAGCGTCACCCGGAGGGCGCCGCGTGCCTCCAGCTCGCTCCTGCCCATCGCGCGAAGCACGTGGGAGGGTTCCGGGATGCCGGCCTGGCACGCCGAGCCGGTGGAGACGGACACCCCGGCCATGTCGAGCAGGAAGAGCAGGGAATCGCCCTCGCAGCCGGCGAAGGCAAAGTGCACGTTCCCGGGCAGCCGGCCGGGGCCGGACGGGCCGTTGAGCCGCGCCGCAGGAACGGCGGTGAGGATGCCGTCGATCAACCGGTCCCGGAGGGCGGCGAGCCGGGCGGCTTCGTCGTCCCGGTGCAGCGCAGCGTGCGTGGCGGCGACCGCGAAGGAGACCGCACCGGCGACGTCCTGGGTTCCCGAGCGCACCTGGCGCTGCTGCCCGCCACCGTGCAGCAGCGGCTCGATGCTTGCAGACCGTGACAGGACGAGCGCGCCGACCCCGACAGGGCCACCGATCTTGTGCGCTGAGACGCTCATCGCGACGAGCCCGGCCCCGCCGACACTGCCGGAGGCGTCTCGGACGGCGCTGAAATCCGTCTCCAGGTGGCCGTAGGCGGCGACGGCGTCGACGTGGACGGGCACCCCGTGGGCTGCGGCGAGCGCAGCGATCTCGGTCACCGGCTCGATCGTTCCGACCTCGTTGTTCGCCCACAGCAGGGTGACGAGAGCGACGCGATCCCCGTAACGGTCGAATGCCGCCTGCACCGCGTCCGAATGGACGAGCCCGTCGTCGTCGAGGGGCAGCCAGCCGATCTCGGCGCCCTCGTGCTGTTGCAGCCACTCCAGCGTGTCGATGGTGGCATGGTGCTCGCCTCCGGGGGCGAGGATCACCGGGCGGGCGGCGTTCCGGTTGCGGGACCACCAGATTCCCTTGAGCGCCAGGTTGATGGCCTCGGTCCCGCCGGAGGTGAGGACGACTTCGATCGGATCGCAACCGAGGGTGGCGGCGATCTGTTCGCGCGCCTCCTCCAGCATCCGCTTGGCCGCCTGGCCCTGGGAATGGATGGAGGCGGGGTTCCCCACCACCCCGAGTGCGTCGGCGTACGCGCGGATGGCGTTCGGCAGCATCGGGGTCGTCGCCGCGTGATCGAGATAGACGACCATGCCAGTCCCCTTCCGTCAGGTAAGCGCACGCTGTGCGCACAAACTACTCTAGAACGCATGACCCCAGCCGATCCCCTGCACGATCTCGGCGTCCGGATCACCTCACACGGTGGCGAACTTCGGGTCTGGTCGGCGTCAGCCGACTCGATGGACCTCGTGATCTTCGACGACACCGACCCCAACTGGGTGACCAAGACCGTTCCGATGCACAAAACGACGGGTTCCGTGTGGGTGGGCCGTTCCCGGACCCTCAAGGTCGGAACCCGGTACTCGGTCAGGGCGTCCGGGCCGTCCTCCCCCACCTCGGCGTTCAACCCCGGTCATCTGCTGATCGACCCGTATGCGCGCGGAATCGTCCGCGTCGCCGCCGGCCAATACCGCTCAGCGGTCGTCGACTCGACGTTCGACTGGGGGGACGTTCCGAAACCTGCTGTTCCCCTCGACCGCACCGTCATCTACGAGGCTCACGCCAAGGGGATGTCGAAGCTCAACCAGCACGTGCCCGAGACTCTCCGCGGCAGCTACGCCGGACTCGCGCACGAGGCGTCCATCGGCTACCTCGCCGATCTCGGCGTCACCGCTGTCGAACTGCTTCCCGTGCACGCTTTCGTTTCCGAGCAGCGCCTCATCCGGCAGGGGCTGACCAACTATTGGGGCTACAACACCCTCAACTTCTTCACCCCACACGCTCCGTATGCGTCCAAGGCCGCCCAGTCCGCGGGCCCCGGCGCGATCCTCCAGGAGTTCAAGGGCATGGTTCGCCTGCTGCACGAAGCGGGGATCGAGGTGATCCTCGACGTCGTCTACAACCACACCGCCGAAGAAGGCAGGGGCGGTCCGACCACCAGCCTGCGCGGACTCGACAATGCCGCCTACTACCGCCAGACCGACACCGGCGAGTACATCGACGTCACCGGATGCGGAAACAGTCTCAACACCTCGCACCCGGCGGCGCACCGACTGGTGATGGACTCGCTGCGGTACTGGGCGAACGAGGTGCAGGTCGACGGGTTCCGGTTCGACCTCGCCGTCACGCTCGGCCGCGACGAGACGCACGAATACACTCCGGAACACCCGCTGCTCACGGACATTCTCGCCGACCCGGCGCTCGCCGGGGTGAAGATGATCTCGGAACCGTGGGATGTCGGGATGGGCGGATGGCAGACCGGCAACTTCCCCACCGGCTGGCTCGACTGGAACGACCGGTACCGCGACCGGGCCAGGAACTTCTGGCTCTCTGACGTCGACTATGCGCGGCGAGCGAGTACTGCTCCCGTGGGAATCGGCGGGTTCGCGACGAGACTGGCCGGGTCAGCGAACACCTTCTCCAACGAACGCGGCCCGCTGGCATCCGTCAACCTCATCACTGCGCACGACGGGTTCACCCTCGCCGACCTCGTCTCGTACGACGTCAAGCACAACGTCGGCAACGGCGAGTCGAACCGGGACGGGACCGACAACAACCGTTCGTTCAACCACGGCGCTGAAGGTCCCACCACCGACGACACGATTCTCGCGACCAGGCGCAAAGCGATGCGCAACCTGTTGGGAACCCTGCTCATGTCGGCGGGCGTGCCGATGATCACGGCCGGAGACGAGTACGGGCGCACGCAACGCGGCAACAACAACGCGTACTGCCACGACTCCGAGCTGACCTGGCTCAGCTTCGCCGTCGACAAGTGGCAGCACAACCTGCATGCTCACGCGAAGCGACTCATCGATCTGCGGCGGGAGAACCCGGCGCTGCGTCCCGTGCGGTTCGGCCGCCCAGGAGAGTCGGTGCTCAGTTCCAGCCAGATGGACTGGTACGACCAGTCCGGCCGGACGATGAGCGATGACGACTGGGCCAGCGCCCGCAACAGGACGCTGCAGTATGTGGCGGCCAGCACTCCCGAGCAGGAGGACTTCAATCGGATCCTGCTCGTCGTGCACGGCGTCGAATCGGGAACGACCGTGACACTTCCCCACCATGACGGCGTGGTGCGCTACGACCTGCTGTGGCGCAGTGAGGACGAGACGCCGCAGACCGAGGTCATCCCGTTCACGCCCGGCGAGACCATCGAGGTGTCGCCGACGTCGATGCTGCTGTTCCGGGCTTTCTCTCCGAGCTGACGATGGCGAAGAAAACCTCGGCCGGAACCCCGGCGACAGCCGCGCTGACAAGCCTCGGAGTCCCGTTCACTGCCCGCGCGTACGAGCACAAGCCCGGGTCGACGGGGTACGGCCGTGAAGCGGCGGAAGCACTCGGCGTCGACGGGGACCGGGTCTTCAAGACGCTGCTCGCCGACGCAGACGGAACCCTCGTGGTCGCCGTGGTCCCCGTGACCGGGCAGCTGGATCTCAAGGCCCTCGCCGCAGCGGTCGGCGCGAAACGTGCCGTCATGGCCGACCCGGCACTCGCCGAACGGAAGACCGGCTACGTCGTCGGGGGAATCAGCCCGATCGGCCAGCGGGCCAGACTCCGAACCGTCCTGGACGCGTCGGCTGCCGACTTCGACACGATCTTCGTCTCGGGCGGGCGCCGCGGATTCGACATCGAACTAGCCCCGGAGGATCTCGTCGCGGTCACCGGCGCCACCCTCGCGACGGTGGCACGCAGCACCGCACACTGACCCGGAGCCGGGGGTTCCCTGTGGCACCGGCGCGGTGCACAATGGGCGCCATGAACGGTTCGATCGGCGGCCGCTGGGCCTGGCCGCTCTTCCTCGTACTCGCCTACGGGATCACGTGGTCCGTACAGATCCCGGCCTATCTCTACCTCGTACCGCGGGGCATCGCTCCCACGAACGAGACGAACTTCCTCCTCCTCGGCGAACTGAGCACGGGCACGCTCGACCCGGGGACAACCCTCGCCGTGCTTCTGTTGTGTTTCTCGTTCGGGCCCTCGCTCGCGGGCATCATCGTCATCGCCCTGGCGTCGGGGCGCGCCGGCCTCCGTGACCTGTTCGCCCGGCTCGCCAAGGTCCGGATCCCGGGCACATGGATCGTCTTCGTGCTGGTGTTCCCGATCGCCCTCTGCCTGGCAGCCGTCGCCATCGGCTACCTGCTCGGCGGGATGACCCCTCTCGACTACGCCTTCCTCGTCCCGGTGGCACTGGCCATCCCGTTCCTGCTGTTCCTGATCGTCTGCACCGGCCTGGCCGAGGAGCTCGGCTGGCGCGGTTTCGCGCTGCCGCATCTGCAACAGTCCCGGACGGCGGAGCGTGCGAGCTGGATCCTCGGCCTGGCCTGGGGCCTGTGGCACCTTCCCTCGGTGGTCCTGCTGCCGTTGATGACCGGTGCGGCGGGCGTCCCGCAGGCGGCGCTGTCTCTGGTCGGGCTGACGATCGGCATCATCGGGTACACGATCGTGCTGACCTGGTTCTACAACAACACCACGAGCCTCTTCTGGATCGTCATCCTCCACGGGTATGCCAACGCCTGGCAGTCCTACGTCGTGCTCTCTTCCGGGAACTTCATGGCACAGGTCGCCTACGGAGTCCTGCCGTGGGTCCTCGCCGCCTGGTTGCTGAAGCGATTCGACGTGCAGACCCTCACCCACCGCGTCCCCAAGCAGGCAGCCCGGTCCCGGCGCGCTGCCTGATGAGCGACCCGGTGACGGCGCACACGGGCGCTCAGGCGACCGCGATCAGCCCCAGCTCGGCAGGGTTCACAAGGAGCGCATTCTTGGGCACGACCCGCACGCTGTAGCCGAACCCGCCCGGGCGACGGAGGCTCACCGTTCCGGCGAACACCCACTCCCCTGACTCGGACGGCCCCGTTCCGGTGGCTGCCTCGAGCTCCGCGGTTTGGACGTCGCGCAGGTCGTCGCCGTTCGCCGTGCTGCGGCCATGCATCACCTGGACGGAGACGTCGTCCGGCGTGAGGGCCCCGAGCCGCACCGTCGCGCGCAGGTGCAGTTCGTCGCCGACCTGCGGGGCGAAGTCGAGTCCACCGGACTCCACATGGGGGATCGCGACGTCGGGCCAGGCAGACCTCACCCGCGACTTCCATTCCGCCAGACGTCGCGCCTGGCGGAATCCGTCGTGGCGAAGGACCGACGTGCTGTCGAATGCCGGCCGGTACAGGGTTTCGACGTACTCGCGCACCATGCGGTCGGCACTCAGTCGCGGAGAGAGGGTCGAGAGGGTGTGACGGATGCGGCGCAGCCAGTCGGCAGGAAGACCATCGGAATTGCGCTCATAGAATCGCGGCGCGATCTGGTGCTCGATGAGATCGTACATCGACTCCGCTTCGAGCCGGTCGCGCTCATCGGCGTTCTCGGTGACCGCGGACGGGATCGCCCAGCCGTTGTCGCCGTCGAAGAACTCGTTCCACCAGCCGTCGAGGATGGAGAGGTTGAGTACGCCGTTGAGGGCGGCCTTCATTCCTGACGTGCCGCACGCCTCGAGGGGCCGGAGCGGGTTGTTGAGCCAGACATCCGTGCCCGGGTAGAGCTTCTGCGCCATCGAGATGTCGTAGTTGGGCAGGAATACGATTCGCTCACGGACTGCGGGGTCCTTGGCGAACTCCGCGATCTTCTGGATCAGCCGTTTGCCCTCGATGTCCGCTGGGTGCGATTTGCCGGCGATGACGATCTGCACGGGGCGTTCAGGGTGCAACAGGATGCTGCGCAGTCGCGCTTCATCGTGCAGCATGAGGGTGAGACGCTTGTACGTGGGAACCCGCCGGGCGAAGCCGATCGTCAGCACGCGCGGGTCGAGGAGAGTGCTGATCCAGTCCGGCGCGACCCCTCCCGGGTTCTGGGCGAGCCACGCTCGCTGCAGGCGCTTGCGGGCGTCCCAGACCATCTCCTGCCGCATCTGGTTCCGAACCGTCCACAGGTCGGCGTCCGACACAGCAGGCGAGGCCCAGTCGGCGTCGGCCGTCTCGGCTGTGCCCAGGTGGCGGATCGCCAGGTCGGTGAGCTGAGGCGCCGTCCAGGTGGCGGGGTGCACGCCATTCGTCACTGAGCCGATCGGCACGTCATCAGGATCGAAGCCCGGCCACAGGTCGTTGAACATGCGCCTGCTGACCTCGCCGTGCAACTGAGAGACGCCATTCGCGCGCTGGCCGAGCCGGAGTCCCATCACGGCCATGTTGAAGGCTCCGTTGGCGCCTGCGCCGGGTTCGCGCCCGAGCTCCAGAACATCTTCCACCGAAACACCCGGCAGCAGGTCTGTTTCGAAGTACTGGCGGATCAGCGAGGCGTCGAACCGGTCGATGCCGGCAGGCACGGGCGTGTGGGTGGTGAACACGGTACCGGCCCGAACGACCTGGAGCGCCTCAGAAAAACTCAGCCCTCCACGGATGAGGCCGCCGATCCGTTCCACACCGAGGAATCCTGCATGGCCCTCGTTGGTGTGGAAGACCAGGGGCGGCTGGACCCCTGACCGCTCAGCCCACGCGCTGATCGCGCGGACGCCACCGATACCGAGCAGGAGTTCCTGCCGCAGCCGGTCTTCCTCAGCGCCTCCGTAGAGCCGGTCGGTGACGCGGCACAGTTCGTCGGTGTTCTCGGGGATGTCGGAGTCGAGCAGGAGCAGGGTGACGCGTCCCACCCGGCCCAGCCAGACCCGTGCGCTCAGGACCTGGTCGTCCGGGAGCATGAGCGTGATGATGACCGGGCTGCCGTCCGGCTGGCGCAGCACCCGCAGCGGGAGCCCGTCCGGGTCGAGCACCGGGTAGGTTTCCTGCTGCCAGCCGTCCGGCGACAGCGCCTGGCTGAAGTATCCGGAACGGTAGAACAGGCCGACGGCCACGAGGGGAACGCCGAGGTCCGACGCGCTCTTCAGGTGGTCTCCGGCGAGGATGCCGAGGCCGCCCGAATACTGCGGGAGCGCGGCGGCGATGCCGAACTCGGGTGAGAAGTAGGCGATGAGTTCGGGTTTGTCACCGTCGAGCCCCTGGTACCACCGGGGTTCGCTGAGGTACCGCGACAGGTCGTCGCCCAGCGCGTTCGCGCGTGACACGAAGCTGTCGTCCGACGCGAGCTGGTCGATCCGTTCCTGGCTGATCTGGCCGAAGAGACTGATCGGATCGTGCTGGAACTCGCGCCAGGCATCCGGCGCCACTTCGGAGAACAGCTGCTGCGTCGGGCCATGCCAGGCCCATCGCAGGTTGCCGGCCAGGTGTTCAAGGGCAGCCAGCCGCTCGGGAAGCGCCGGCCGTACGGTAAATCGTCTAATCGCCTTCACGGGTTCAGCCTAGGCGAGCGGGGCCCCACGCTGGGTGGTTCCATTCCCTATTGGTCCTGCAACGTTTGGTCAAGGCACCGACGAATGGGATGGATTCGCGGTACGGTCGGGTTTGTGGCGAAGAAAGCAACCAGCGCAACGTCCAGGCCCCCCCGGGCCGCCGCGGCGCAGTCCAAATCCAGTACGACGACACAGGAAGTCGCGAGAACACCACCCGGCATCGGGAGGATTCCCGTCCTGGGCCTCTCACCGGTGGTCTCCTGCGGACGATGGCCCGCTCGCGGGTTCGTCGGCGAGGTGATCCCGTTCCGGGCGACCGCCTTCCGCGAAGGTCACGACGCGATCGGGGTGGAGCTGCTCCTCACCGATCCCACCGGAGCGTCGACGCGGCATCCGATGCGGCTGATCACCGTCGGACTCGACGACTACCAGGTGCTCGCCCAGGTGACGGCACCGGGTACGTGGCGATTCCGTGTGCGTGCATACAGTGACGATTTCGAAACCTGGCACCACAACGCGGCCATCAAGATCCCGGCGGGCCTCGACGTCGAGCTGATGTTCACCATCGGCGCGGAGCTCCTGCAGCGCGCTGCGACGGAGAAGACCCGGCCGGCCGATGAGCGGGACTATCTGACCGCGAAAGCTCGGGAACTGGCGGCGACGGATGCTCCGCTCGAGCACCGCACGGCCGTCATCGACGACGAGCGGCTGCATGAAATCGCCCGCGATCGTCCGATGACGAGCCTGTCGAGCGAGTCGGAGGAAGCAACGGTCCGGGTGGAACGTGCTCGTGCCGGCGTCGGCTCCTGGTACGAATTCTTCCCCCGCTCAGAGGGAGCGAAGCAGAACGACGACGGCTCCTGGACCTCGGGAACGTTCCGCACCGCCGCGAACCGCCTTGCGGGTGTTTCAGCGATGGGCTTCGACGTCGTCTACCTGCCGCCGATCCACCCGATCGGCACGGCGTTCCGCAAGGGTCCGAACAACACGCTCAACCCCGGCCCCAACGACCCGGGCTCCCCGTGGGCGATCGGCTCCCCCGACGGCGGACACGACGCCATCCACCCCGAGCTCGGAACGGTGGACGACTTCCGCTACTTCCTCGGCGAAGCGGCGAAGAACGACATCGAAATCGCCATCGACCTCGCCCTGCAGGCCTCCCCCGACCACCCGTGGGTGGCTGAACATCCCGAATGGTTCACGACGCTTCCTGACGGCACGATCGCCTACGCCGAGAACCCGCCGAAGAAGTACCAGGACATCTACCCGGTCAACTTCGACAACGACCCTGCCGGCATCCGCGCCGAGGTCCTCCGGATCGTGCGCTACTGGGTCTCCGTGGGCGTGAAGATCTTCCGGGTCGACAACCCCCACACCAAACCTGTCGAGTTCTGGGAGTGGCTGATCGCCACCGTCAACGCCGAAGACCCCGACGTCGTGTTCCTCGCCGAGGCGTTCACCCGCCCGGCCATGATGCAGGCGCTCGCCCGGGTCGGGTTCCAGCAGAGTTACACCTACTTCACCTGGCGCAACACCAAGGCGGAGCTCGAGGAGTTCTTCACGAGCATCAGCTCCGAGACGGCCGACTTTCTCCGACCCAACCTCTTCGTCAACACGCCTGACATCCTCACCGAATACCTGCAGTTCGGCGGACCGGCGGCCTTCACCATCCGGGCAGCCCTCGCGGCGACGGCCGCGCCGGTCTGGGGCGTGTACTCGGGCTTCGAGCTGTTCGAGAACGTCGCCCGCCCGGGTGCCGAAGAGAACATCGACAACGAGAAGTACGAGTTCAAGCCACGGGACTTCGCCGCAGCGGATGCCGCTGGCGCATCGCTGACGATCTATCTCGGCATGCTCAACCGGATCCGCAAGGACCACCCGGCGCTCCTGCAGCTCCGGAACCTGACGCTGCACTCGAGCGACGACGACTCGATCCTCGTCTACAGCAAACATCTCGACGCCGGTTTCACCGGAACCGGTGTCGCCGACACGATCCTCGTCGTCGCCAACGTCGACCCCCACTCGGTGCGGGCGACCACGGTCCACATCGACAGTTCCGCGTTCGGCATCAGGCCCGGCACCCCCTACCAGGTCACCGACCTCATCACCGGCGCCAGCTGGCAGTGGGGCGAGCACAACTTCGTTCGCCTCGACGCCTTCACCGAACCGGTACACATCTTCCACGTCCAGGAGGCCACCTCGTGACCGATCCCATTCAGCCCGCATCGACCTCGTCGGCGTCAACGCCCAAACCGCCGGCATCCGCCCCGCCTGCGTCGACGACCCCCGTAACGCCCCCGGCGTCAGCGGTACCCGCCGCGCCGCAGAAGGCGGCGCAGCCGTCGACTCACATCCTCGGCTCCGTCGCGACCGGCTCGTACTATGACCCGCACTCCGTGCTCGGGCAGCACCCGTCAGGCGACAAGACGGTGTTGCGCACGCTGCGTCCGCTGGCCGAGAGCGTGACCGCGGTGCTGGCCGGCGGCGAACGGGTCGAACTCCATCACCTGTACCACGGCATCTGGGAGGGCGAGCATTCCGCCGGCTTCCCCGACTACACCGTCGAGAGCGACTACGGCGACGGCGTCGTCTGGAGCACCGAGGACCCGTACCGGTTTTCCCCAACCATCGGCGAGCTGGACCTGCACCTCGTCGGTGAAGGCAGGCACGAGCAACTGTGGGAGGCCCTCGGCGCCCACCTCGTCGAGCACGCCGGCGTCCAGGGCACCGCTTTCACGGTGTGGGCGCCGCACGCTCGGGCCGTCCGGGTCCTCGGGGAGTTCAACGGCTGGGACGGCCGCTCCCACGCCCTCCGCAACATGGGTCCGACCGGGGTCTGGGAACTGTTCGTGCCCGGGCTCGCGGCAGGGACCCTCTACAAATTCGAGCTTCTCGGCGCTGACGGCACCTGGGTGACCCGTGCCGACCCGATGGCCCGCTTCACCGAGGTTCCCCCGTTGACGGCATCCGTCGTCGGAGAGTCCAGCCACGAGTGGGCGGATGCCGCGTGGATGGAACACCGCGCCGCCACGAACCCGCACAACGCGCCGATGAGCATCTACGAAATGCACCTCGGCTCGTGGCGGCCGGGGCTCGGCTACCGTGACGTCGCCGACCCGTTGATCGAATACCTCCGTGCCCTCAATTTCACGCATGTGGAGTTCATGCCCCTGGCGGAGCATCCGTACGGCGGATCGTGGGGTTACCAGATCACCGGCTACTTCGCGCCGACCAGCCGTTTCGGACACCCCGACGACCTCAAATACCTCATCGACCGGCTGCACCAGGCCGGCATCGGCGTGCTCATGGACTGGGTCCCTGGTCACTTCGCGACCGACGAATGGGCTCTCGCGAAATTCGACGGGCAGGCGCTCTACGAGCACGCCGACCCGCGTCGCGGTGAGCACAAGGACTGGGGAACCTACATCTTCGACTTCGGCAACAGCCAGGTCAGAAACTTCCTCGTCGCGAATGCCCTGTACTGGCTCGAGGAGTTCCACGTCGACGGACTCCGCGTCGACGCCGTGGCCTCGATGCTCTACCTCGACTACTCCCGTGAAGCGGGCGAGTGGTACCCGAACGTGCATGGCGGGCGCGAGAACCTCGAGGCGATCAGCCTGCTCCAGGAGGCCAACGCGACGGCGTACAAGCGCAACCCCGGCGTCGTGATGATCGCCGAGGAATCCACCAGCTGGCCCGGGGTCACCGCGCCGACCTCCGGGGGCGGACTCGGGTTCGGCATCAAGTGGAACATGGGCTGGATGCACGACTCCCTGCAGTACATCAAGCACGACCCGATGTACCGCTCGTACCACCACGGCGAACTGACCTTTAGCTTCGTATACGCGTTCAGCGAGAACTTCCTGCTGCCGATCAGCCACGACGAGGTCGTGCACGGCAAGGGTTCGCTACTGTCGCGGATGCCGGGCGACCATTGGCAGAAGCTTGCGAACATGCGCGTGTTCCTCGCGTTCATGTGGGCGCACCCCGGCAAGCAGTTGCTGTTCATGGGTACGGAGTTCGGCCAGCCCTCCGAGTGGTCGGAGTCCCGCGGCCTCGACTGGTGGATCCTCGACCAGCCCAGCCACCAGGGGCTATTCAGCCTCGTCGGCCAGCTCAACAACCTGTACAGCGAGAACTCGGCCCTCTGGGCGCGCGACAACGACCCGGGCGGATTCGAGCTCATCGACGGCGGCGACGCGGCGCACAGCGTCGTCTCGTTCCTCCGCCGCGACCACGACGGCAACGAGATCGTCGCGCTCTTCAACTTCTCGGGCGTGCCGGTCGGAGCGCACCGGGTGGGCCTTCCGGCAACCGGTCAGTGGGAAGAGATCCTCAACACGGATGCCGCGGAGTTCGGCGGGTCCGGCGTGGGCAACTACGGGACGGTCACGGCGCGAAACGAGCCATGGGCGGGACGGCCGGCGTCGGCAGAACTGACCCTGCCACCGCTCGGCGGCATCTGGCTCCGCCGGCGCGGCTAGGCCCGCCCACCCGGCGCAAAAACACCCGTTCCGGTCGAAATCACCTGCTGTACCGGGTGATCTCGACCGGAACGGGTGTTCTGGTCTGCTGGCCTCTAGAAGAGCAGGTTGGTCAACCGTGCCCGTGCGCGCATGACCCGCGGGTCGTCCAGGCCGGCGACCTCGAACAGTTCGAGGAGCCGGGTGCGGATGGTGTTGCGGTCGTCGGCGTCCGCAGTCTCGAAACGCGTCAGAAGGCGGTCGAACGCGTCCTCGACGTGTCCGCCCGAGAGGTCCAGGTCGGCGACGTCGAGCTGGGCTGCGAGGTCGTCCGGCTTCGCAGCGGCCGCCGCGCGGATCTGGTCGATCGTCTTACCCTGCAGCCGGTCGAGCAGGCTGACCTGGGCCAACCCGGCGACGGCCATCTTGTCGGTGGGATTCTGGGCGATCGCCGTCTTGTACGCCGTGATCGCGCGTGGGTAATCGCCCTGCTCGATCGCGTCGTACGCTTCGGCGTGAAGCGGCGGCAACGGCGGTTCGACCGGCTCCTCGTTCTCTGAGGCACCGGTGACGGATGCGACTCCGGTCACGCCGCTCTGCGCCGCCGCCTGAAGCACCTGCTCGAGCACCTGGCGCACCTGGTCCTCGGGAAGCGCGCCGGCGAACAGCTGGAGCGGGCGGCCGCCGATGAGCGCCACGGCGGCGGGCACCGACTGCACCTGGAACGCTTGGCGCAGTTGCACGTTCGCGGTGACGTCCACGGAGACGAGAAGGAGTCGCCCGCCGTAGCTTTCCACGATCTGGCCGAGGCCGGGCGTCGGTGACCCGGCGAACAGGTCGACGAGGACCGGGATCTGCATCGACAAGTCGAGGAACTGGCTGAAGTTCGCGTCTGACCCCTCCAGCAGGAGGCTGGGGACCTCGACCGCCGCCCCGGGCGCGGCGGCAGCGGGCGCGCCCGGCCCCGCGGGAGTTCCGGGGGCGGTCGCCGGCGCACGGTTCACGAGGCTGGACAGGTCGATCGCGCCGCGGAGATGTTCCGCGGCCGGCTGGCTTCCACTCATCAGAGCTCAGCCGCCTTGGTCAGGGCCTGGCTGAAGCCGAGCAGCCGGATCTTCTCCGAGCTGCCGGCAGGCGGAACATAGAACAACAACTGGTCCGTGTATGTCGACTGCACACCCTTCTCCGTTTCTTTCACGCCGCTCAACGCCGAAATGGCGCCGGCGGGCTCGATCTTCGCACCGGTGTCGACCGGTTTGACGACCTCGGTTTCGACAATGTCCACGGCTACGATGGCGCCCGACTCGTTCGTCGCCAACGCGACAGGGGATGCTGTTCCCGCTGCGGTTGCGAACTCGATCGTTGCCGTACCGGGGAGCTGGTCCTTCTTGGTCTGGCGGTCCGTCGCAATCGCGGTGCGCAGGGAGTCGCCTTCTGCTTCGAACAGGTCGAAGAATTCACTCTCTTCGCCCTTGGTGATGATGTCGGCGTACGCACCGGCCAGCTGATTGGGCTGGAGGATCTGGAACGTCGACTCCGGAGGGAGCCGCGCCGTACCGATCGTCGCGGGCGCGACATCCGGAATCTGGGCGTCAGGCTCGAGCCGCACGGCGGACTGAACGACGTAGTTGGCGCGCGGGGTCTCCTGGATGAGGACGACGGCCGTCGGCGCGATCGACGGGTCGGTGTCGTCCTGCACAACCGTCAGCACGGTGCGTGGCCAGGTTTCCGTCGCCTCGGGCAGGGTGAGACCCCCTGCGGATGCCGGGATCGGCGTCGGCTGCGCGTACTCCGGCAGGGAACCTCGAATGGCGTAGTTCGCGGTGCGCTCGTCGAGAGCGGGACCGACGAAGCGGCTGGCGGCCAGGGTGCCGTCGCGGGCGGCGTCAGCTTCAAGGGCGACACCAGAGATCCGGGAGATGATCCGATCCAGCTGCGGTGCCGACACGGCAGGCGACGGTTGCTCTTCCGCGGGAAGAACCTCGCCGGTGGGGGTCGGTGTGGCTGTGATCTCGTCCGAACCGGAGAAGTCCGGCCAGAAGCTCGGCGAACACCCGGTGAGCACAAGAGTCGAAACGAGGGCGAGCGGAGCGATCGCGACCACAGACTTGCGAACGGATCGCTTGCGCTTCGGCGCGCTGCCGTGCTGCTTGTCGGACTTGTACCGTGTCGGCTTCGGCACCTTCGGCATCTTCTCCATCCCCGGGCCCGACGTGACACTCTTGCGGCGCGGTCCGCGCGATCGGCGCATGTGCTGGATGCCGAGAAGGTAGAGCACGAGCCCGACCAGCAGCAGAAGGATGCCTCCCACGATCAGCGGGCCCGCCCACGGTGTGGCATTGTCGAGCGGCCAGGAGACTTCGACCCGGTCCGGCGCGGCCTCGGTGCCGTCGGACGCGAGAATGACACTGACATCCTCGGGCACGCTGATCGTCTGCACCAGGGCGCCTTCCTCCGAGTACTCGGCAAGCCACAGGTCGGAACCGGACGGGTCGGCCAGGGCTTCGGCGGCTGCCTGGTCTTCCTCAGCCGGCGGCTCCTCGCCGGGCACAGGCTCCGGCTCCTCGGCCGGCTCGGGCGTCACGACGGATGCTGTGAGGCGCTGGTTCTCCGTGTCCACGGTGAGCGTGTTGTACGGCGAGTCGCCCAGCCAGGCGACGACATCCGGCGTCTTGCCGTAGGCGAGGAAGACCTGGTCGGAACCCGAAACCGTCAGCGACTGCTGGCCGGGCTGGGCGGCGAGCTGTTCTCCGCTGATCACGGTGTAGGGCAGGTCGCCCTTGACCGTCGTCTCGACAGCGTAGGTGGACGGGCCGAGAAAAATCGTGTTCTGGGCGATGCCCAGCACGATCATGGTCGCGGCGACCACAAACGCGATTATCGCGAAAACGAAGCGCACTACATCTCCTTCACAGGCCGCGACCGCAGGGGCGGTGCGCCCGGGATAGCGTGAAATCCCGGGCCGGTCGCAACAGGACAGACGTTTTACAGTAGTCGAAATCCCTGAGAGGGCGCTTAACACGCTAGCGGATGCCCGTCGATGCGGCGTCGTCGGCACCGGACAGTACGATGATCTGACGACCGCCTCGAGAGGGACAGCAGTGAAGATTTCGAACCCGTTCCGTGTCGGCCTCATCGGCACACTCGGCGTCGGGCTTGGCCTGCTGATCATCCTGTCGGTCGTGACCCTGCAGACGATCCTCAGCTACATCGGTGCGGCCATTTTCATCTCACTCGGTCTTGACCCGCTTGTTTCCTGGCTGGAGAAAAAACAGTTTCCCCGCTGGGTGGCGCTTCTCGTAGTGATCATCGGCGTCCTCGCCTTGTTCGCCGGGCTGGTCTGGATGGTCGTGCCGATCATCATCGACCAGGTGACTGAACTGATCGAGCTCATTCCAGGACTGCAGGCACAGTTCCAGGACTACCCGCTCGTCGACGTCCTGTCCGACCAGTTCCCGGGTCTCGACGTCCGGACGATCATCGCCGACGCCGGAACGTTCCTCACCGAGAACATCACGAACATCGGGTCGGGTGCCATCCAGGTGGCGTTCGCCATCGGCTCGGCATTCTTCGGCGCGCTGATCATCCTCATCCTGACGATCTACTTCACGGCGTCGCTCGGTTCGATCAAACGCGGCCTGTACCAGCTGGTGCCCGCCACGAAGCGGGAGCGCTTCGCCGATCTCGCTGAGCAGATCACCGAGTCCGTGGGACGGTACGTCATCGGCCAGGTCGGCACGGCCGCGTGCAACGGCATCCTGTCGTTCATTTTCCTGTCGATCATCAATGCTCCGTTTCCGCCTGTGCTCGCCACCATCGCCTTCTTCTTCTCGATGATCCCGCTCGTCGGTACCCTCATCGGCTCGATCATCATCACGCTTGTCTGCCTCATCCCCGGGCTCGGCTCCCCCGTGACAGCGCTCTTCGCCGGCATCTACTACCTCATCTACATGCAGATCGAGGCCTACGTGATCAGCCCGAACGTCATGCGGCGGGCGGTCGCCGTGCCCGGGGCGCTCGTCGTCATCGCCGCCCTGGCCGGCGGGTCACTGATGGGGCTGCTCGGGGCGCTCATCGCGATCCCCACTGCGGCGGCGTTCCTGCTGATCATCAAGCAGGTCGTGATCCCCCGAGCGAACGAGCTCTGAATTTGCGATGCGGCACGCTTGCCGCCTCGCAGATTGAGTAGGGGCCGCGACGCGAAGCGTCGCAGCCCCGTATCGAAATCCGGCACGCCCCCTAGTCCTCGCTCGGCCACTCGGTCGGCAACGGCAGCGCCGCCGGGTTCACTGCCCGCACGATCTCCTCGAGCACCCGCCTGGTCTGGTTCTCGCCCACCCACAGATGCCTTCCGCCCTCGACCGGGATGAGCGTCATACCCGGCACGCTGGCGAACCGCTCAGCGGCCTCCTCGGGGCGCAGGTAGTCGTCGTGCTCGGGGATCAGGGCGATCAGCGGGCGGTCGTCGCCATGCCACGCCGCCACTTCGTGTTCTTGCGCCCGGTGCAGGGGCGGCGACAGGAGTATCGCCCCGGCGATGGGATGCGATCGTCCGTACTTGAGAACGAGTTCGGTGCCGAAGGACCAGCCGACCAGCCAGGGCCGGGGCAGGCCGCGCTCGGCCACGAAGGCCATGGCGGCGTCGAGGTCATGCTCTTCGGTGATGCCCTCGCCGAAGGCGCCGTCACTCGTACCGCGAGGTGAGGACGTCCCGCGGGTGTTGAACCGCAGCACCGCGATGTCGGCGAGGGCAGGCAGGCGCCCTGCTGCCTTGCGGAGGATGTGCGAGTCCATGAACCCCCCGGCGGTGGGCAACGGATGCAGCGTCACGAGAGTCGCCACCGGCTCCCGGCCCTCAGGCGTCGCGAGCTCGCCGACGAGGGTGAGCCCGTCGGCCGTTTCGAGTTCGATGTCCTCACGGGTGGCGGGCAATTCGATGCCGCCTCGGATTTCCAGGGTCATGGCATCCTTCCTAACCGATTCGCCAACAGTGGGTGTGCCAGTGCCTGCGCGACGCGAGATCGGCAGCGTCGCCGAGGACGCCGTCGGCACGCCAGACGACAAGGTGGGCCGTGCCGCGGGCGACGGGCAGGGAGCACGCCGGGCAGACGTAGTCCTTCACCGCGTTGGCGGCAGTCACCGGCTGTACGTTCCATTCGGCGCCGCGCCGCGTCTCGGTGCGTTTCCAGCCGCTCAGCAGATGCGACAGGTCGTCGCCGTCGTCCCTGGCGGGCCGGGCGCCGCGGGGGCGATTGCTTCGGGGCATGATTTCATCCTAGGCACTGGCATGAAGGACCAGACGGCCGGGCGCACCCTCAGGGACGCGGCCAGAGCGCCCCATCGGCCGGGTGCCGGCTCAGAACCAGTTCCTGGCCTAGTACCAGTTCTTGGCCTGCGAGTGGCTCCACGCGCCGCACGGCGTGCCGTAGCGGCCACTGATGTAGCCGAGACCCCAGGTGATCTGCGTGGCCGGGTTCGTCGCCCAGTCACCGCCTGCGGTCGACATCTTGCTTCCGGGAAGGGCCTGAGGGATGCCGTAGGCGCCACTCGACTTGTTCTCGGCGTTGACCCGCCAGCCGGATTCTTTGTTCCAGAGCGCCACGAGGCACGAGAACTGGTCTTCGCCCCAGCCGCGGGAGAGGACCATACCGTGGGCGATCGCCTGCGCGGATCCGGGATCGGCAGTGACCTTGGGCAGGGGCGCTGCGGGGGCCTTCGGCTTCGGAGCCGGGGCGCTGCCGCTGACCTTCTTCTCAACGACCGGCTCGACCACGACGGGCGGTGGCGGTGGCGGTGGGGGTGGGGGCGCGATAACGGTGTATCCGTCACGGGTGAAGCTGGTTTCGTAAGCGCCGGCGACGGCGAGGTTCTGGGTGGCCTTGCCGTCGTACCGCTCGGCGACCTGGAAATACGGGGATGCCGTCGCACCGGAGTACGGGTCGACCACGTTCACGGCCACGACCGCGACGGCCGCTGAGAAGGCGAAGACGAAGAGGGTGAACGGGCTCCGCGACCGGGGTCTCTCGAAAGCCCTTCTGACCTTCGGAGCTGGTTCAGAGGACTCGACCTGCGCTAGATGTTTACCCACGATTTTCCGACCTTAGCCCAGAATGGGGGCGTTTGCGAGTCACGTGCACGGCCGGTCACCGAACCGCAAGCATGACTTCGGTCACGGCGTCGAGCAGCAGATCGACCTGAGACTCCACGTATCCGCCCCTCTGGGCCCGGAAAACGGCGGTTCTCACCGCGTCAGCGCTGACGGGGGTTCCCTTTTCGAAGTAGGCGACCAGTTTGTCGGTGAATGCGTCGACGTCGTCGGTCCGATAGCCCTGAGCGAGGAAACTCGTGCGGGAGAAACGCTGGCCTTCGGGTCGGGCCAGACGGTTGAGGATGACCTGGGCGGTCCCGCGTGCCGACGCCAGCCATTCTCTCTTTCCCTGGGCCGCGAGCGCGTGGTCGCGCTCACGCAGGGCAAAAGCGTCCTCGAGGCGTTCCAGAGCGGCATCGACCGCGCTCGTGGCATAGCCGCCTCGGGTGAGCGCGAACGATGTCCTCCGGATGTCGGTCGATGTCATCGTCGGGATCTCATCCTCATCGACGTCGTAGGCCTTCCGAGCCGCCTGGAGAAATGCGTCGACCTGGTCACGGCGGTACCCGCGATTGCGTCCCTGGGCGGTCGGGAAGGTGCTTGTCACGTGTTTCTCCTTTCGGCTTCGCGGCGGGTTCGCTGGGTCATCCGGCGATCGGCGCGCCGCTGAACAGAAGGTACAACGCGAACGCGACCGGGGCCGACGGGAGGATGGAGTCGAGGCGGTCGAGGAATCCGCCGTGCCCCGGCAGCCAGGAACTCATGTCCTTGATTCCGAGGTCGCGTTTGATGAGCGATTCGGTGAGGTCGCCCATCGTGGCTGATCCGAGCAGCGCCAGCCCGAAGAGAAGTCCGACCCACCAGGGGCTGTGCAGCATGAAGATCGACAGCAGGATACCGGCAAGCACGGCGGCGACAGCGGCCCCGGCGAGCCCTTCCCAGGTCTTCTTGGGGCTGATCAGCGGCGCCATCGGGTGTTTGCCGAAATTGAGACCGCTCACGTATGCGCCGATGTCCACGGCGATCACGATGATGAGGAAGGCGAGCGTCCACCACTGGCCCTCGGGCTGGCGCACGAGTATGACAGCGAAGCTGCCGAGGAACGACACGTACACCTGGACGAAAATCGCCGCCGCAAGGTCACGAACGACGTCGAGAACACGGCGGGGCGCCGGATGTGCCATCTGCGCGACGAGCCGCCAGGCGATGATGAACACGATCACACCGACGAGCATTGCCCAGCGAGAGGCCGGGTCGAAGAAGTACCCCGAGACCACGATGGCGACACCGCCGATGAGCGCCGGCCAGACATCGATCGCGCGGCCCGCCCTCCGGAAGGCGTGGGCGAGTTCAAAGATGGTGAACGCGACGATCGCCGCGCCGAAGAGAACGAAGAGTTCCTTGACGACGATGAGGCTGAAGAGCATCGAAAGGCCGAGGCCGAGGCCGATGAGCGTTGCGAGAACGAGGTTTCGCCCCGCCCGGGCTTCCATGCGGGTATTCGCTTCGTCGATCTGTGCGCGGGTTGCGCGCACCTGTCGCTCGAGGTCGGCGCGGCGCGACCTCAGCTGCGCGGAGATATCGTCACGGGAGCCACGTTTGCCCCTGCGTCGACGCTCGCCGCTGCCGTCGTCGTCAGTGTCAGGCACTGGCGCACCCGTTCCTTCGGATCACAGATTCCGGTCCTAAATCTCGAGAAGCTCTGATTCTTTGCGCTTCAGTGCGTCGTCAATGGCGTCGATGTGCGACTTGGTGAGCTGCTCCAGCTCCTTCTCGCCCCTCGCGACGTCGTCGTCCCCGACTTCGCTCTTGAGGGCGTCGAGGTCATCCTTCGCCTTGCGACGGATGTTTCGGACGCTCACCTTCGCGTCTTCGCCCTTGTTCCGGACGATTTTCACGTATTCCTTGCGCCGTTCAGCGGTGAGCTCGGGCAGCGTGACGCGCACGATCGTGCCGTCGTTCGTCGGGTTCGCACCGAGGTTCGGGGTGTCGCGGATCGCCTGCTCGATGTCCTTCAGCGCGCTCTTGTCGTACGGAGTGACGATGATGGTACGGGCTTCGTTGTTCTGGAGCGAGGCAAGCTGCTCCAGCGGTGTCGGAGTGCCGTAATAGTTCACCAGGATCTTCTGGAACATCCCCGGGTTGGCGCGGCCGGTGCGCACGGTGGCGAAGTCTTCCTTGGCCACGTCGACGGCCTTGCCCATCCGGGTTCCAGCGTCAGTCAAAACATCCGCGATCACAGCGACTCCTTCTCATAGCGTGTTGTACCGCACCCATTCTAGAGGGGACGGCGCCGTGCACTCGCGTCGGCTCAGTTACTGACGAGCGTGCCGATGCTTGCCCCGAGGATCGCCTTGGTCACGTTGCCCGCCGGTGCCATACCGAAAACCTGCATGGGCATCGCGTTGTCCATGCACAGGCTGAACGCGGTGGAGTCGACGACCTTCAAACCGGTCTGCAGCGCTTCCTGGTAGGTGATCGAGTCGATCCTGGTCGCGTTGGAATCGAGCTTCGGGTCTGCCGTGTACACGCCGTCGACGCCGTTCTTGGCGACGAGGACGATGTTCGCGTCGATCTCGAGTGCGCGCTGCGCAGCGACGGTGTCGGTCGAGAAGTAGGGCAATCCGGCGCCGGCGCCGAAGATGACGACGCGTCCCTTCTCGAGGTGACGTTCAGCGCGACGGGGAATGTACGGTTCGGCGACCTGGGTCATCGAGATGGCGGACTGCACGCGGGTCTCGGCCCCAGCCTGCTCGAGGAAGTCCTGGAGCGCGAGCGCGTTCATCACGGTGCCGAGCATTCCCATGTAGTCGGCGCGGCCGCGGTCCATTCCGCGCTGGGAGAGTTCCGCGCCACGGAAGAAGTTGCCTCCGCCGACGACGATGGCCACTTCGACGGTCTCCGCCGCTTCAGCGATCTCGCGTGCGATCTGGCTGACGACATCCGGGTTCACGCCGAGCGAGCCGGCACCGAAGGACTCGCCTGACAGCTTGAGCAGGACCCTGCGCTTTTTCGTGGGTGTTGACATCCGAGGACAGTCCTTTCGTGGATCCCTGACAAAACTTTATGTGTGCCGTGCGACGGCGTGCACATGAAAAAGGAGTCCGGATCACAAAGTGATCCGGACTCCCATGGCGAACCTACGCGCCGACCTTGAAGCGGGCGAAGCCCGTCACGTCGAGCTTGGCATCGGCCAGAACCTTCTTGACCTGGACCTTGCTGTCGCGTGCGTAGTCCTGTTCGAGCAGGGCGACCTGCTTGAAGAACCCGGTCAGGCGGCCTTCGACGATCTTGGGCAGTGCAGCCTCAGGCTTGCCCTCGTTCTTCGAAATCTCCGTGACGATGTCGCGCTCCTTGTCGACGACCTCGGCCGGCACGTCCTCACGGGTGAGGTACTGCGGGTCGAACATCGCGATGTGCTGGGCAACGGCGCGGGCGGTCTCTGCGTCGTCTCCGCTGTAGCTGACGACGACTCCGATCTGCGGGGGCAGGTCCTTCGACGTCTTGTGCAGGTAGGTGGCGAACTTCTCGCCCGAGACGAGCGCGACGCGACGGAGTTCGACCTTCTCGCCGAGGATCGCGGCTTCGTCGTCGATCAGCTGCCCGACCGTCTTGTCGCCGGCCTGTCCTGAGCCTGTTGAAGTGGCCGGAGCGGCAAGCGCCTCCTCGACCGATGCGGCGCCTGAGGCTGCGACAGCCTCGAGCACCTTGTCGGCGAGAGCGACGAACTTCTCGTTCTTCGCAACGAAGTCGGTCTCGCAGGCGAGCTCGATCAGTGTGGTGCTTGCACCGTTGTCCTTGGCGGCGACGAGGCCTTCGCTCGTGGAGCGGTCGGCACGCTTCGCGTTGCCCTTCGCACCCTTGAGACGCAGGATCTCGGTTGCCTTCTCCAGGTCGCCCTCGGCTTCGACGAGAGCGTTCTTGGTGTCGACCATCCCGGTGCCAAGCTGCTCACGAAGAGTCTTGACATCAGCAAGATTGAAATTTGCCATAGTTTGTTGCACTCCTCGTTCGGATTAGTTGTTGTCGGCGGCCGGCTGCTTCTCAGCCTCGGTCGCTTCGGCCTCGAGGCGCTCTTCGGTCTTCTCGTCGCTCTCGACTTCGACGACCTCAACCGGTGCGTCGTCGCTCTTCGCGGCGTTCTTCTCGGCAACCTCGGCGTCGGCGTCGTTGTGCTCGACCGGTGCTTCAGCGGCTTCGGCGGGTGCTTCAGCCTTCTCGGCCTCGGCGCCCAGGAGCTCAGCTTCCCAGGCCGCGAGCGGCTCGACGGGGGCGGAACCCTCTTCAGGCTTCTGGTGGCGCTGGATCAGGCCCTCGGCGGCAGCGTCAGCGATGATGCGCGTGAGCAGGCCGACGGAGCGGATGGCGTCATCGTTACCCGGGATCGGGTAGGTGACTTCGTCGGGGTCGCAGTTCGTGTCGAGGATGCCGATGACGGGGATACCAAGCTTCTTGGCCTCGTCGATCGCGAGGTGCTCCTTCTTGGTGTCGACAACCCACAGCGCCGACGGCGTCTTGGTGAGGTTGCGGATTCCGCCGAGCGACTTGTGAAGCTTGTCGAGCTCGCGCTTCTTGATGAGGAGCTCTTTCTTGGTGAAGCCGGACTTCGAGGAGTCTTCGAAGTCGAGCTCCTCGAGCTCCTTCATGCGGGCGAGTCGCTTCGACACCGTCTGGAAGTTGGTGAGGAGGCCACCGAGCCAGCGCTGGTTGACGTAGGGCTGGCCGACGCGGGTCGCCTGCTCGGCGATCGCTTCCTGGGCCTGCTTCTTCGTTCCGACGAAGAGGACGGTCCCACCGTGGGCGACGGTCTCCTTGACGAAGTCGTACGCCTTGTCGATGAAGCCGAGCGACTGCTGAAGGTCGATGATGTAGATGCCGGAACGCTCCGTGAAGATAAAACGCTTCATCTTCGGGTTCCAACGGCGGGTCTGGTGCCCGAAGTGCACGCCGCTGTCGAGCAGCTGGCGGATGGTTACGACGGCCATGAGCCGTTCTCCTGTTCTGACGCGCCCATGCCGGGCAGGCGTCGATCGGTTTTCTCGAAGCGAGCCGTGTGGCCGCTCGTCCTGGTGCCCGGCGCACGTCCGCCGAACTCCGAAGAGCCGGACCGAGTGGATGTGTTGGCCGAATGGGCACGCGTAGTCACCCCGACACGCGGGATGCTTCCTTCAGCATAACAGGATCGGGAGCTCTTCCTACGTCCTCCACAGACGGCTGCGTGTCGACCGGGCTTCCCCGTTCCGGTGCATCCCGACCCCACGGCCGCCGCGCGCGCCAGACTGGCGAGCCATGGGGACTCTCTCTGGCCGTGGACGCGTCGCCGCCGTGATTCTCGTGGTCGCGGTGCCGACGATCATCCTGTGCGCGCCGGCGCCGGCCGCCGCCGAAACCGGCGACGGAACCTCGGCGGACACGGCGGGTGCATGGGAATGGCCGATCGCCGCACCGCACCAGGTGCAGCGCCCGTTCGAGGCTCCCCCGACCCCGTACTCGGCCGGGCATCGCGGCATCGACCTTGCCGCACCCTCCGGTCGTGCCGTCCTCGCCGCGGCGGACGGTGTCGTCAGCTTCTCCGGTTTCGTGGTCGACCGCCCGGTTCTATCGGTCCGGCACGACGGCGGACTCGTGTCGAGCATCGAACCTGTCGCCGCGACGGTGGCCGCGGGAGACGCGGTGCGCACCGGTGATGTGATCGGTGTCGTGGCATCCGGTGGTCACTGCGACGGGCGTTGTGTGCATCTCGGTGCTCGGCTCTATGGCGAATATGTGAACCCGATGGCGCTGCTCGGCCTTCTTCCGAACGCGGTGCTGCTGCCGCTCGGCCGGTAGGTCCCGTGACGTTCCCGGGAAGGAGCTAGGCCCGGGGGTGGGCGGTTCGGTAACTTTCCTTGAGCCGTTCCACCGACACATGGGTGTAGATCTGGGTCGTGCCGAGCGACGCGTGCCCGAGGAGCTCCTGCACCGCACGCAGGTCCGCTCCCCCGTCGAGCAGATGGGTGGCTGCGGTATGGCGGAGGGCATGCGGGCCGGCCGCGCTTCCGCCCGGGATGCCGGCGAGCAGACGGCTGACCAGGTTGTACACGCTGCGCGGGTTCAGGCGACCCCCGCGCACCCCGACGAAGACGGCGGGCGGTGGCGACCCGGTTCTGGCCAGCAGCGCCGGACGCGCCTGGCGGAGGTAGTCGACGAGCGCGGAGTGCGCGGGCACGCCGAACGGCACGACCCTCTCCTTCGCCCCCTTGCCGAGCACCCGCACCGTCAGCCGGTCCAGGTCGACGTCGTCGACGTCGAGACCGCACAGCTCCGAGACCCGAAGACCGCTTGCGTAGAGCAGTTCGACCAGTGCCGAGTCTCGAAGCGCGACGGGGTCGCCGGAGGCCGCTTTCTCGCCGAGGGCGTCCAGAAGCGCTTCCATCTGCGGTCGCTGCACGACATGGGGCAGTGACCGACCGGTCTTGGGAGATCTCAGTCGCGCCGCGATGTCGACGGAGATGTGCCCGTTCCGGGCAAGCCACGCCGACCAGCCACGCACGGATGCCGACCGTCTCGCGATCGTCGCGTGGCCCAGCCCCGCCTGAGAGGACTGCCAGAGCCAGTCGCGCAACAGTTCGAGGTCGACGGCGAGGACGTCGTCGATGCCGCGTTCGGAGGCGAAAGCGGCCAGCGCCGCGAGGTCGGACTCGTATGCCCGGCTGGTCGCGTCGGAGTACTGCCGCTCCACCGACACGTAGTCGATGTAGCGCGCGACGGCCTGCGGAATTCTCACTCCCCCAGAATCCCCCACCGTTGGTGGAATTCGCCGCAGACTCGCTCCCGGAGCTGCTTCTGTCGTCAGACGAGGAAACAGGACACCAGGACCACAACCGAGGGGCATCCCGGTGGCGTTGACGAGGACCTTCCGGCCGACGTCAGGGGGCGTCTGGCAGTCAACTCCTGTTCGGCAGCGGGATCGACACGGTCGGATCGCCGAGCAGCACCGTCGCCGCCCGATCGAAAGCGGTGACCTTTCCGTACAAGGCCAGGTCGAGAGTCCGCTTTGCTCGCAGCTCGTCGGTTTCGCTCGCGTAGTCCTTCAAAGCCGTCGCCTGCCGGAGAAGCAAGGGACCCACCGGTTCGTACAGGCCGGCCGATTCCAAGGCAAGGCCGATCGGTATCCCTCCATACGCGCCGGAGTACATCGTTTCGCGGGCCCAGTGCGTCAACTGCTGGCGCGTCGGCGGGAAGGTCATGGTCCAGTCGAAGGTCGGCTCAACGTGCCCGATGAATGCACGCAGCGGTCGTGCCGCGCCAAGGAGGGCGCGCGGAAGCGGGGAAACCACCGGTCCCACCGATGCCGCAGATTCGAGCACCGAACCGACAGCAGATGTCGGTTCGAAGAGGTCACGGAACATGCTGGGCGACTGCGAACCCGCTGAGCAACAAGCCTGTGCCAGCCAGATTGCGCCATCGGGCTTCCAGACGGAGAGAAGCTCCTCAGGACCTTCGGGGGTGAACTCCGCGTCGACGATCGCCCCCAATTGCCGTCGCATGAGATCGGGATTGCCGGGAGGGCCGATCTGTCCGTGACTGGTCGTCACGATGATCAACGGTTTCAACCTCGCGAGGTGTTCTCGAAGGGCTTTCGCTGTGGCCGGCACGGTGCGCCCGTCGACGAAAGCCGCACCGGCGAGGTCAGCATCCGCGCTGAAGGCTTCGTACAACGGCGCCCCAACGGCGTCGCGCATGAGTGCGGTGATGTCGTCCGCGCTGTGGACGACCGACCACACAAGTGGATTCTCGTATCGGCCCTCGCTGTCCTTCCATCCGGTCATAAGCGCATGGACGTAATTGTCGAGTCCGTCGTCTGTGAGATCCAACCGCCCGACCCGTCGCACCAAACCCAGCTGGAACTGCACGTCCCAGGGGATCTCCTGCGGAGACCCGATGATCAGGAGGTAGGCAGGAATCCCATCGGGTCCTGTGCCGGGCGGGGACGTGTCGATCGGGCGGTCGCCGCCGTTCGCATAGTCACGCAGCACCCACTTCGAGAATTTCTCGTCGTGGATGTACCTGAGCACCTTGGACCCGGGCCTGCTGGCGAGAAGTTCTCGGACGGACGGGCGAGCATCTTCTGCTCTGGCAAGTTGTTCCGGAGACCATCCGGCCCGGTCCGGCAACACGAGACCCCACCCCACGCGCGCGTCTTCCCAGTCCGCGGGTGATGCGGGCGGCGGGGGGAACATCTTGCCACCGGTGGGCCATTTCGGTTGGGTCCCCGCCCAACCGGGATACCCGGGACCGAATGGCGATTCAGCCACATGGTCCCCCGTCCACGCGTTTGTTTTGATGATCTGCGCTTCGTCGAGTTCAGGGGCGTCAATGGTCGTGAGGTCATCGACTGGTTCAGGCAGGAGGTTCACCACGGCGTCCTTTCCAGGTGCTGACTTAGTTCGGCGAGTCAGGGCCGGGCGGGCCCGGTACGATGCCGGAGAGCACATCGTTCATCGTGCTGGCCATCTCGTCCTGCAGGCGTGTGGTCACCGGCATCGGGGCAGCGACTTCCAGCCGGAAGGGGTCGCGACGAACGGTCAGGGTGGGCCGAATCCATTGCTTTCTGCGAGCAGCGGCGGCGAAGTCTTCATCCGGTGGCTCCTGACTCAAAACGGTCCGGGGCGCAACAGTCAACGTTGCCCAGTCCAGAATGCGCGCGGCATTGCCGCCAGCCGCGATTCCTTCGTCCACAGCGAAGAACAGTGAATGCACGGTCCTGAAGAGCGAGGAATAGAAGTTGCTGGTGAATTGGGCGGCGTCGCCACTCAGCACCGGCTCAATCATTCCCACGACGGCCTGGATGCCATGTTCTTTCACGAGGTCGGCAGCCAGGGATTGAGCCCCGGAGAAGTGTCCGCTGTCGGCGCTTGAGCAGGCATTGAGCACGATGGCCCATGGCGGTTCGGCCGGAGGCTGAACAAGTCCCCTGATCGTCCTGGCCGTCATCCAGTGGGTACTCGGCCCGTTCTTATTAAGCCAATCCACGGCGGTTGCCACGTTCAGGTGGGGACTGCCCACCGTGTCGCCGTGGCAGAAGAAGTGGAGGACATGGGGTGCGTGGTCTGAGATCCTGGCCGCGAGATTGACACGCTCGCTGGGAATCAGGTCTACGTTCACCCATGGCAATGCGAGCTTCCGTATTTCGTTGACCAGTGGCGCTTCTGATAGCAGGAGAAGCATGTCGATGTCCAGCGGAGAATTGTCGACTGCCGTCTTGAGAGCTTGCCACTCCTCGCGCGCTGAGACGCCAAGGCAGGAAAGCACCGCGGTTATCCTGAGAGGCGGTTGGAACGTCCGCACTTTCACGGGACTCGCACGACTATTGAGCATTCGGCCAACAGGCCAATGCTCCAATGCCAGGAAGCCTCCGTCCTCCCGACACAAAGCTTCCCAGGGCAATTCCTGACAGGTGAGCGCACCACCGAGATCAATGTAGATCGGGCGGTATGAGCCGAGGTCCGCTGCTATGCCGAATGCGTTTGTCAGCACTCCCGCTGGTCCTGGATTCGCTGTGATCGCGGCAAGCAGCCGTCTGCCGGCCGACGCGACAGGCTCGGCCCCGACCCCGTCGGCTAGGGCTGAGAACTCCGCGTCCGTTTCGGTGCATTCGAAGGGCCACATCCCCTCATCTTCATTGGGTTCGCTGATGAGCAAGCGAACCACCGGGGTTCCATCGATGATCGTGCTGTCGGATTGAAGCTTGAGCACCACGCGTTCATCGTCCGTCACGTCTCACCTCCTCGCTGTCAGAGATCAGGCTGTCCACTGTGTCGTTGAACGTTTTCGCTACCGCATTGAGCGCAACCGCAACATCAGGATCCATATTGAGCCCATCAGGGCCGAGAGCGCGCGCATGCAGGCCCTCGAGCGCCCGTGCGCCGGCGGCAACCCAGGCTGGGGTTTCTGCACTGGCCAACACCGACTGTGTGAGCTCCGAAAGCAGCGTCGTCGTCGCATCTGAATTCGAGAGCTGGGGCGGCTCGGGAAAGAGCACGAACGCGGGGTGGCTCCAGCAGATGGCGCCCGGCAGCGACGTACCCGGGGGCTCGCCTTCGAACAGCATTCTCTGCGCAGCAAGAAGTTCAGTGGCCTCAAGGTCTCTGTCGAGCTCCTGGAACGCTACGACGCCCGGACGCGACTGCGCGACGATGTCCGACAGGTCACGCATCGCAGCGGGCGACGGGTTCTCCGGCCACGACGTTGCGATGAAGGAAAAGGCACCTCGCCGGTCCAGTGCCCGGCACACTTCCGTCGCAGAAATTGCATCCGAACGGGAAGTACCCGGAGACGACGGCTCGAAGCTCGGCACCGCGAGGGCTCCGCGCCCGGCAAGGAAGATGCCGTCACTCGCAACGTGGACGACGTCGACGGAGCGACCTGCGAGTTGTTCACCGATCCAGGTGAACCATCTGCTTCGACCCGCTGCAGCCGACGGGTCGATCCGGTATTCGGGACTCGGTTCAGGGCTCGGCGGGTCGTGCACGGTGATGCCTTGCAATGAGCTCAGAAGTCGCCGTGTTTCTTGTGTCGCCTCTGCTTCGACGAAGACGTCCATCGTCACCGTCCACTTTGCGGAACTCAGCCACGTCTCCGCCAGAGTCTTCACCACGGCGGAAACCGGGAGCCGCCGACTCGCGCCGCCGGCGGCGAGCACGACATGAAGCGCGGTACCGGGGGCTTCAGGCCGCAACTTGAAGTACGGGAGCCGCACCAGTGGCCGGCCGAGCGTCGGAGACAGGAATCGCTCCCAGGGGAAAAGGTGAAGATAGCCCCGGGGCGACGGCAACTCGAGCCAGAAACAGGGGTCGTCCCTATCGATGTGCGTGAGTGCCTCACAGATCGAGTGAGCAAGGTCGGATGGTATGCGAAGCCGTGATTCGGGCAGGGTGTCCGAGGCTTTCATCCAGTCTGGGAGCCCGAGCGAGCGCGCTGGAACGGACGCCACCTTCCGCGCCTCCCCTTTCCCGCGAACGACCTCGAAGACGGCCACCGGTACAGGTCGACCCGACTCGTCATCAGCCAGAGAGCTCATGTGAATGCGGAGAGTCGGAAGATCGTTCTCAGACCGAACGACATCCGTCATTGTGACCTTCTTACCTGCTCGAGTAGCATCCAGGCCGTGGTCGAGGAGCTGACGTCGCCATGGTTTCTGATGAGGTCATGGGACTTCACGCCGAGGACCTTCACATCTTTCCTCGAGAAGGCCTCGTATGGCTGTGGAGCGCTGGTTGCGTTGATGGTCTCGGAGGCCGCCACGCCTTGTGGCCCGTAGCCACCCAACGCCGCGTATCGGCTCGGAGGCGCCCCGGCGATCTTGACCTCTCCCAGGTCAGACTGTCGACGAGCGGCGATGTGGAACAGACGCGAGAGAGGGATGTCCCTGTTGCTGAACGTGCAGACGATGGGAAGACGGCTGCGCTCGAGCGCCTTAAGGTAGCCGCCCGGATGCCTCACCCCTGGGACCCCGTTCTCCTCGGCGAAGCAATAGCACGATACGGCCGGCTGCAGCAGGAGAACGGAGTCGACCACGACTGCGTGCTCGTCGTCCGGAGCACAGAGGGCAGAAAGCACCACCTTGCAGCCATAGGAATGACCGACCAGATGGATCCGGGGCCCGGCGTTCACAGCTGCCGCGTTCGTCGGTCCGCGGGCAAGACTCGAGAGGAGTGACGCAACGCCGTTAGCCCCCACCCTCCCAGCGCGGTCCTTCATCATGAGAACGCTGAGTGATCGGACGATATTGCGCGGGTTCACACTGCTCAGGAGCCTTCCTGGATCGAGGCCGAGAAACCCGCCGGCCGCCTGAGGTCTGGCTTCGTCGGACTCCTGCCCCACGTAGCCTCCAACGCGCGTCGTCGCCTCGATGTCGTCGTCCTGCAACCAGCTCTCGGCGAGTCGGTCCGGCTCCTCCTCGGATTCCGAGAGATCGGTATCGACAGCACCGACCCATGGGTAGATGATTCTCGCAATCTCACGGGTCTCGTCTTGATTCACGGAGGGTTGGTTCAATAACTCATAGAACCGTTCCCGGTCCCCCTCGGGCAGGTTGGCTGACAGCGCAAGAACCTCGGAAATGAGTTCGGTGTCGATCCCGACTGGGCCGCCGTCTCCGCCCGCGATCCTGGGCGGTGCATCCGATTCGTCCACGAGGACCATGCTGGGCCAGAAGATGCCGGCGAGAAGGGGTTTGTATGGCCGATCCGGCTCCGGCCAATACTTCTTGCGCATCTCGAGGAATTCATCCACGAAACGTCGGTAAAGCGACATCGCACCAGACCAGTCGTTGTTCCACCCGTGGGAGAAGAGATAGACATCCGTGGCGTTCGCCGATTGCGCAACGAGTTCGGCCTGGGCGCGCGGCCCGACGCAGGTTCCGTGTTCATCGAAGGGGACGATGAAATATGGGGCTTTCTCGCCCCCTTCCATTTGGACGAAACCACGTGGGTCGAGTTGACTGCTCACGGCTGGGACCTTCCTCCTCGACAGAAAACAGAGCCCTCGTGGGCCGCTGCCCACATTCAATCCTCGTTCTAACTCAATCCTCGATCTGACTCAACCCGCTATCTCGATCAATCCGCGATCCGGCGCACGACGATCTCGTAGTCACCGGTGCCGGTCGGACTGTAATGCCGCACTCGCGTGTAGTAGCGGCCGGGCGAGAGCTGGGCCGTTATTCTCGCGTTGCGGTCCGCGCCTCCGTCGTCGTCCTCCCCCACGACGGTGGTCTGGTTGTCGGGGCCCAGGAGCGACATCGCGACGTCGGTGGGGCCAAGTGTTTCCACCTGGTACTTTCCCGCGTCGGCCACAACGAATGTGAAGAGGTCCTGTTCGCCGTGCGCACCGATTGCTGCCTTCGTGTATGGCGGTGTTATCGCCAGCTCGATGGCGCTTGGTGTGGTCCGAGGATAAATGGTCCCGATGAAGCTCTTGTCGATTGGCGAGAGAACGCGGTTCCACCCCACTTCATAATCCCCGATTGTCAAGGCGTTCGGGATCGCGTACAACATGATCGATTCAGCGTCGAAGGCAGAACTGTTGGTGATCGTCGTCGAGTACTTCGTGAAGATGTTGCGATCGATGTCCGCCTGGGACCAGTTGTTGGGTGGTCCGCCGTAGTAGGCATAGACGGCCGGTTTGTCCCACGGGATGTTCGCCGCGGGGCTCTGGTGTTCATGGATCGCCGACAATGCATGGCCGAACTCGTGCAGGACGACACGGCTGACTTCGTCGTCGGAGCTGGAATCCGTGAGCCACCCATAGTTCATCGTCGCCTCGCCCTGTGGGATCACGAGGGCGTCGGTGCCCAGGTACGACCACGATCCGCCGGGGGTGAAGGCGATGCGGATATCGGGCGAAGGGTGATTGCCGAAGTCGAGTGTGAGGTTGGCGTGGGTCTCCCACTGCTTGGCGAGATTCTTGACCTTGGTCTGCAAGGTCGAGGACCCTCCGAGGAACTTCACCGTGATCTTCTTGCCGTTCTGCCACTTCTTTCCGGTGAGGATGGCGATCTCGAGGGGTTCGCGCCCGTAGACGCCGGGCATCGGAGAGTAACTGGGAACCACCGGGAGGTTCTCTGGCGTCTCCTCGATTGCGCGGCGCGAGGCCTCGAAGATCAGGTCAAGGGGAAGTTGCTTGTCGATGCAGACCTTCGGTTGCTCAGTCATCGGATTCACCTCAAGAGACGTAGACGTACGGCGCGGTGATGTAGTTGCCCGACCCGGTGCCGAAATCGAGTTTCGAGTATGCGGAGCCGCCACGCGCATAGACCCACAGCTGCACGCGGTTGAGAATCCAGGCCCCGTCGTTGGCCCCGAGCAGCGCAGAGTAGTAGTGGTTACGCGTCGTGTCGAAGCGCTGGTTCACGTTGATGTTGTCGTTGCCGACGTCGAGCTCGTTGACGCTGTTCCAGCCTTTCCAGTTGTACTGATAGACGTTGACGTGGCTGGAGACCACCGCTCGGGCGTAGTGGGAGTCATACCAACTGTCATCCGACTTCACAATGTAGAAACCGCGGTAGGTCGTGTACGGGTTGATGCCGTAGAAACGCGCGTCCCGGGGGATGAAGTAGTACCAGAAGTCCACCTCGACGGTGGTCTGGCCAACTCCGGTACCTGCGATTCCAGAACCGGCGCCCTGTGCCCACGCCCACGGATTGTGCTCCACGTTGTTGTAGTACCAGTCCGAGGCGGGCGCGTCGGCCAGGGCTTGCGTCTGGTGAAGCGGAGTGCTCAACACCGAACTGAATGCCGGGGTGAGAACCTGGACGCCCTCAGGGACGGAGCCTGCGGTCAGGTCGACCCGGGAGGGATCGAAGTCTCTCGACGGCGCGTCCTTGCTCAGTTGGCTGCTGATCTCTTCGATGTTGCTCTGCTGTTCGGCAGCGCGTTCTTTGTCTTGCGTGAGGTCGGCTTCACTGAGGCCAAGCTTGATGAGCTGGTCGTGGGCGGCCTCGGCGCGTGGCGTGCCCTGCTCCTCAGCCTGCGCAAGGTCGGCCTTTGCGCTCTCATTCTCCTTCTCGGATTCTGAGCGAAGCTGGCGGACGAGGGACTGCAGCTGCTTCTGGCGATCTTGTGTAGTCGACATGGTGTTCTCCCAATGGCGGTGTTGCGAATATGGAGGTGCGACTACGCTGACGACGTCTCAGTGCAGGCACTGGAGAAACTCTGATCCCTATGGCGTTACTGGGCCGTTACCGAGGCGTTACTGAGCCGTTACTGAGCCGTCACTGAGCCCGGTGACACTCGAACGGGGGGTCCGTGACTGGGTTGCGCACTGTCCCGGGTTCAGGCGAGCCTAGAAGCCGAGAGAACGCTGAATGATTGAAGTGCCGGGCCGACCCGAAGTCGCGGTGCACAGGAATGTGCGCAAGGTGAAGGGTGAAGGTCGTGGCCGCAGTTGGTATCAGTCCAATGCGCGAACTCGTGCACGTGCACGTACACGTACACGTACACGTACACGCCGGGGTACCAGCGTGTGCGCACGTCACCGTCCCCCTTTCTGACTACCGGGGAATCATTCCAGGTCGCGGTCGACATCGAAGAACGGGCGCACCTGCGGTTCGCGTCTGAGCCGCCGACACGTTTGCCGCCCCGCCGTCGGGAACCGCACACCTCTGTGCGATCCCGCCGACATCCAGTGATGGCCGCGGGAGAACGGCTCAGCCCAACGACAGGGAGGACGGTATGACTCATTCACAGGCGAGAACCGACTCGTTGCCGAGCATCGAAGGGACCGCCCACCTGTGTCTTCTTGACGGCCCCTATGTCGTGGACAATGGCCGCCGGTTCCTTGTGCCGGAGGGAAGTGAAAGACTCCTGGTTTTCGTCGCGTTGCGCAACGGCCAGGCCGTAAGCCGGCGCAAGGTCGCTGGCACTCTCTGGCCATCGGTGACCGAGGACCGGGCGGCCGGCAATCTGCGAACCGCTCTGTGGCGTCTCAGATCATCAGGCATCCACATCCTCGACGCTGAGAGACATACGCTCTCGGTCCGGGTAGGCACGTCGATCGACGTGTTCACCATCGACGCGTGGGCGGGCCGTCTCGTTGACGGCAGCGCCGATCACGATGACATATCCATCCGTCATTTCCACCCGGCCGCAATCGAACTTCTGCCGGGGTGGTACGACGATTGGATCATTTTCGAGCGAGAGCGGATCCGGCAAAAGCTGTTGCACGCTCTCGAGATCCTCAGCGAACGGCTCGCTCAGGAAGGCCGCTTCGGCGAGGCGATCGAGGCCGCAATGACGGCCACGGAGATCGACCCGTTACGGGAGAGCGCTCAGAGAACGCTCATACTCATTCACCTCTCCGAAGGGAACTTCGCGCAAGCGCGCCACACTTACACGGCATATTCCCGCCTGCTGGAAAGCGAGTTGGGAATAGCTCCGGCTCCCGAACTGGCGAGACTCGTACATTCCGTGAGGTGAGTCGGGGCGGGTTGGGGAGAGTGCTGCTGACGCGTCAGACGCGCCCGCGGCCAGCGGCACGGGCGGGGCCGTCGCCGACGAGCGTCACGGACGCTGCGGAACGTACACCCATCCCCCGGGCTTCTCCGCGACGAACGCATCGAGCTCGAGAAGCGCGAGGACGGAATGCACTGTGTCGACCGGCAGCCCGGAGCGCGTGGCCACATCGGCAGCCGCGCGCGGTGACCGCACACTGAGTGCGTCGAGTACCCGGACCTCCTCCGGGGTGCGCTTCGCTGGCCAGGAATCAGGGCCGACCGCAGCGACGCCGGCCAGTTCAGCCATCTCATCGACGCTCGTGACACAGACGGCGTCATATTCGCGGATCAATCGATGGCATCCGGCGGATGCCGCACTCGTGATCGGCCCCGGCACTGCGCCGAGGGGCCGTCCGAGGGCGGCGGCGTGCCCGGCGGTATTGAGTGACCCCGAGCGCCAGCCGGCTTCAAGCACGACTGTGGCATCGCTTGCCGCTGCGATCAGCCTGTTCCTCTGGAGAAAGCGCCACTTTGACGGTTGCCCGCCGCAGGGAACTTCGGAGATCACGGCACCGGTCTCGATGATCCGCCCGATCAGGACGGAGTGGCCGGTCGGATAAGGCCGGTCCACGCCCCCGGCGAGAAATGCGACGGTCGTGCCCTGTGACGCGAGGGCAGCCCGGTGGGCCATCCCATCGATCCCGTATGCAGCGCCAGAAACGATCGTGAACCCTCGAGAGACAAGGCCGCTTCCGGCCTCCATCGCCACGTGCTCACCGTACCCGGTGGCTGCCCGAGCACCGACCAGGGCGATCGAGTGCGGGGTTGAGCTCAGCGCCTCGGTGCGTCCGCGCAGCCAGAGGGCGAGGGGCGCGTGTGGCCCGAGGTCATCGAGCCGCTGCGGCCAGTCCGGATCCACCGGCGTGAGGAGCGTCGCACGGCACATGGCTGCAAGCTTCAACTGCTGGAGTGTCGTCCTCGATCCGACCCGGGGCCGCCACCGGGCGGTGGCCTCCTTGAGCTGCCTGGCGAGCTCCTGGCGATCCGTGATGTCCGCGATTCCGGCGGCTTCCGCCAGTATCCGGTCGATGCTCCAGTTCTCGACCAGCATGGTCAACGCCGCGGATGCGCCGACCGCCGACACGAGGACCCCCGCCATGCCGTCACCCGGCTCAACGATGCCGCTCCAGGTGGCGCGCGCGAAGCGCTCCGCGTGGTCCCCCGGCGAGCCCGGCGGTTCCACCAGAGCGATGCTCCGCCGCACGTCAGCGTCGTCGAGCCCGAAGGTTGTCATCTCAGATCCCTTTCCTCAGGAACAGTGCCCGGCCGATCTGCGTCGGGTCGGGTCGATCGGTGCCATCCAGGTCGCAGAGGGTCCAGGCGACCCGGAGCACGCGGTCGTAGCCGCGCATGGTGATCGCTCCTCGTTCGAGCGCACGGTCGAGCGGTGCCGTGACGCTGCGCGACAGCATCCGGTACCCGCTCCGCAGCCACGGACCGGGTACCTGCCCGTTGGTCGTCCACGGGGTTCCCGCGAGCCGTTCGGCCGCGCGCTGCCGCGCAGAAGCGACGGTGTGCCTGGCGTCGGCGCTCGTCAGCCGGCTGCCGTCGCTCGACACCGCAAGTTCTGCCGAGGTGATCCGTCGCACCCGGAGCTGGATGTCGATTCTGTCCATCAGCGGACCGGAGACGCGGCCGAGATAGCGACGGATGGCGTTCGGCGGGCACACACAGGTGTTCTCTTTCGCACCGTACTGCCCGCAGGGGCAGGGATTGGCCGCGAGGACGAGCTGGAAACGCCCCGGAAAGTGGGCGACCCCGTTGGCCCGGTGAATACTGATCCGTCCCGATTCGAGCGGCTGTCGGAGCGCGTCGAGCACGTTCGCCTGGAACTCCGGCGCCTCATCGAGGAACAGCACGCCGTGGGCGGCACGCGCCGCCGCGCCCGGACGAATTGTCCGGCTGCCCCCGCCGAGGATCGCCGCGGCTGTCGCCGTGTGATGGGGGTTCTCGAACGGTGGCCGGAACGCGAGCGTCCTGCCGATGCTCGTGCCGCTGAGGGACCGGATCGAGGTGACGTCGAGGGCCTCAGGAACGGTGAGGTCGGGGAGGATGCCCGGGAGACGCGCGGCGAGCATCGTCTTGCCCGCTCCCGGGGGTCCGAGCATCATCAGGTGATGTCCCCCGGCCGCCGCGACGAGCAGAGCCCGCACGGCATCATCCTGCCCGACGACATCCGAGAGCTCAAGGTCGGGCTCCTCCGGTCCGCCGGCCTCCGGCTGCAGAATCGGCTCGACCGGTATCGGTGCCAGTTCCGCGCCGTGCCAGATCGCTGCTTCCCGCAGCGACGCGACGCCGACGACACGAATACCCGGCACCAGTCTCGCTTCGTCCTTGTTCCCCGTCGGCACCATGACCGTGCCACGGCCCGCGCGCATGGCGGCGAGGACGGCGGGCAGGATTCCCGGCGTCGGACGGAGTCGTCCGTCGAGGCCGAGTTCCCCGATGTGGACGACCCGGTCGATCGACTCGTTCGGAATGACGTCGTCGGCGGCGAGGCAGGAGAGCGCGATGGCGAGGTCGAATCCGGAGCCGTTCTTGGGCAGGCTCGCGGGAGAAAGGTTCACGGTGATCCGCTGCCCGGAGAGACGGCATCCGGAGTTCGTGGCCGCTTGCCGTACCCTCCCCTCGGCTTCGCCCAGCGATTTGTCGGCCAGGCCGATGATCACGAACTTCGGCAATTGCGACGAGATGTCTGCCTCGACCTCGATCAGGGACCCCTCGAGCCCGAGAAGAGCCACCGACCACGTACGGCCGACCGCCATCAGAACACGCCCTGGAGATGTTCGATCGCCGGCGGCCCGCTCCGAGAGGTGATCACCGCGATGGCGTCGAGACGGATCCGTGTCGCATGGGGTCGGTGTTCGGCGCACCAGAGCGCGGCGAGGGCGCGCAGGCGCGCGAGTTTCGTCGTCGTGATCGCCTCGAACGGATGCCCGAACGCGAGAGTTGAACGGGTCTTCACCTCGACGAAGACCAGCGTGTCGGTGTTGCGGGCGATGATGTCGATCTCGCCCTGCCGGCACCGCCAGTTCCTCGCGACGATCCGGTAGCCGGCATCCTCGAGGAATCGTGCAGCGAGGTCCTCTCCCCTCCGCCCGAGTTCGTCCTTGCGTGCCATCGTCGCCTCCACCAGTCGATGGTGCGGCACGGGCTGAACGTGGCGGAACAGCGTCGTCCGATCCGTGGAAAGAGGGCCTCGACGGGCTGCCTGTGGAGGGTTACTCCCAACTCTCCGCGGCGACGGGCGGGTCGTTCCGCCCATCCCCCGGTCCGGCGGAGAGGATCGCCTCCAGGCGGGCGCCAGCAGGTATTCGTCCACCCATTCGCCGACGCGGGGGAAGGACGACGCGGTTCGAACCCGGTCGGCCATTGCCGCGGCCCGGACCTATCCCGGCCCGCCTCCTGGTGGGTGGGTTTGTGGTGGGTTGCGCCGCCCGATCGGACCGATGAGGCGACACGCCGGAAAGCTGCCGCCGGTGACGGCGTGCCGGCCAATCCGTCCGCATGGGGAGGGTGCTCGGCGGGGCCTGCTGCCACCTGCTCCACGCCGCGGATGCCATCGCGACGCGCGCCGCCAGCATCCGTTCGCGCGTGGCCTTCTTGCTCGCGCGTATCCCGGCCCGCCTCCTGGTGGGTGGGTTTGTGGTGGGTTGCGCCGCCCGATCGGACCGATGAGGCGACACGCCGGAAAGCTGCGGCCGGTGACGGCGTGCCAGCCAATCCGTCCGCATGACGTCGACCGGGGCTACTCCCGCACCCTCTCCCCCAGGGCACGCGCGAGAACCGCTGCCTGGTGCCGGTACCCGAGTGCCTCGTAGCCGATGACGATGACCGCGGGCGCAGCCGTCACGACGAGCAGGCAGAGCCCGAGCGACGCCCCGGTGGCAGCGAGCACTGCGGCCACCGCGAGCACGATCACGGTGCCGGCGAAGAGGCTGATGTGAAAGGTGTCGAACTCTCCCACAAGCAGGCTGTACAACACGAACAGGGACGCACAGAAAACGAGTACGGGAACCGCCACCGCCAGGACCGCCCCGAATACCCCGATCTGTGCGACCCCCTCGATCAGGTAAGCGGCGACGTGGAGGCCTGCGCCGGTCGCGGCGATGGAGGCGTACACGACGATGTGGCCGTAGCCCCACACCCAGCTCCGCCGCCGGTAGCGCGCGAGCATCGGCCCGGACGGGAGCACGAAGTAGTTCCACCACAGCCCGAAGGTCAGCCCGATCCCTGCGACGACGAGGAGAATCGCCTCGCTGCTCCAGCCCTGCTTTTCGACGACCGCCGAGACTGACGCCACCGTGCCGAACACTCCCTCGCCGAGGGCGATGATGGTGAGCAGCCCGTAGCGCTCCGCAATGTGGTGGGGGTGCCAGCCGGTGTCACCGTATCGAGCCTCGGAAACCACCGGGCCGCCGAGTTCGATCAGGTAGAGCAGCGGGGCGACGAGGAAGACGGTGCCGATTGACGGGTCCGCCCAGGCCAGCGCGATCCATCCGATCTGAGCAAGCGTGATGAATCCGGCGTAGCTGAGCGCCACGCGACGCCGGGCCGGATCGTCTTTCGCCGCCCGGAGCCACTGGGCGACCATGGCGATGCGCATGATGACGTAACCGGCGACGACGATCCCGTTGTCGAGGTGCTCCCCTTCATCGACCGAGTGGAAGACGGCGGGCAGCCCGAGCGCGAGCACGAGGACACCGATCATCTGCACCATCGTCGTGATTCGGTAGAACCAGTCGTCGGTGTCGTACGCCGATGCGAACCACGAGAAGTTGATCCACGCCCAGCAGATGGCGAACATGGAAAACCCGAAGGCGGTGAGCCCGGATGCCACGTGCCCCTCGGCCAGCAGATGGGCCAGTTGGGAGCTCGCCTGGCCGATCGCGACGACGAACGTGAGATCGAACAGAAGCTCGAGCGGGGTAGCGCTGCGGTGGGGCTCGTGTGGGTCCCGACCGGTCATTCGGAGGAGCCGGTGTCCCGGCCCCCGTTGCACTGGCGGGTGGACGCTCTCGGACATGTCGACCATCGTGACACGGACGTCGGCCGGAATCGAGGACCGCTGGTTGGCATGTTCGGGCAGGATAGTCGGCTGCGAGGCACCGAAAATGAGCGTCACTCAGTTGAGGCCTAGACCCCGGGGCCGTGATTCGGCAGAATTTGGCACATGACGCCTCCTGCGGGTGCAATCCGCACACCCGACCAACGGTTGCGAGTCTTCGTCAGCTCCACCCTGAAGGAGCTCGCCCTCGAGAGAAAGTTCGCTCGCCTCGCGATCGAACGACTTCACCTTGCCCCGGTCATGTTCGAACTCGGCGCCCGCCCGCATCCGCCGCGCCAGCTCTATCGCGCCTACCTCAGCCAGAGCGACGTGTTCGTGGGAATCTATGCGGAGCGGTACGGCTGGGTGGCGCCTGGCGAAACGGTCTCCGGGCTGGAGGACGAATACAACCTGGCGCCGGATCACCCGAAGCTCATCTACATCCGTGAACCCGCGCCAGGGCGTGAGGAACGGCTCGTCGAGCTGCTCAATCGGGTGCGTGATGACGACCGGGCCGCTTTCAAGACCTTCTCCACACCCCAGGAGCTGCGCAAGCTGCTCGAGGCCGACCTCGCCACCCTCCTCGCTGAAAGGTTCGACCAGAGCCGCCCCGTTCCCGTCGACACCACGACGAACCCCATTCTCCTTCCCGACCGCACCGCGGCACTTCCGGCCGCCCTGACCGAACTCATTGGCCGCGAAGCCGAGGTCGAGGCGGTGGACACGCTGTTACGAAGGGATTCGGTGCGCCTCGTCAGCCTGATCGGGTCGGGCGGCATCGGCAAGACGCGTCTGGCCCTCGAAGTGGCGAACCAGGCTCGTGCCGCCGACCCGGACCTCGAGATCAGTTTCGTCGATCTTTCCTCGGTGCAGGATCCGGTACTCGTCCAGAACGCGATCGCCGAGGCCCTCGGGGTCCTCGACACCGGTGATGAGCCCCTCCTCACCAAGCTCAAGACGGCGCTCCGTCACCGTCACATGCTGATCGTGGTCGACAATTTCGAGCAGGTTCTCGATTCCGCCCCAACGCTCGTCTCCCTGCTCTCCGTCGCGCCGAACGTAAAGTTCCTCGTCACCAGCCGGTCGTTGATCCGTGCCTCGGGCGAGCACGCCATCGAAGTCGGCCCGCTGGCGCTTCCGGACACGTCCAGGGGGCTGACCGCTCGAACGGCGATGAGCTCGCCGTCTGTCGCTCTTTTCGTCGAGCGTGCCCGCGCGGTCAAACCGGATTTCGCGGCAACCGCTGACAACGTCGACGCCATTTCCGCCATCTGCGTCGCGCTGGACGGTGTGCCCCTCGCCCTCGAACTCGCTGCGGCTCGGATCCGGATGCTCCCTCCCGCGGCGATCCTCGCCCGGCTTGACCGCCGCCTGTCGCTTCTCTCCGGCGGAGCCCGGGACCTCCCGCTGCGCCAGCAGGCCCTCCGGAGCACCATCGAGTGGAGCACCCAGCTCCTCGGCGACGACGAGAAACAGCTGCTCGCCACACTCGGTGTCTTCGCAGGTGGCTTCTCGCTGGAGGCCGCCGAATTCGTGGCCGGTGAGGTCGCCGAGCCGGGTTCGGACACGATGGCCGGCCTCAGTGCCCTCGTGGACAACAGCCTCGTGCGCGAACTCGATCGGGGAAACCGCCCGTACTATTCGATGCTCGCGACCGTCCGCGAGTACGCGCTCGAGCAACTCGAGACGTCCGGCCGTCTTGCCGCCACCCGGGCGGCCCACGCCCGCTACTTCCTCGGGCTGGCCGAGTCGCTCGAGGACGACCTCGAAGGCTCCCGTCAGCGCGAGGTCATCGCCCTCCTCAACGACGACCGCGACAACCTGCGTGCCGCGGCGCGCTTCCTGCTCGACTCGAAGGACCTGGACACCGCCGCGAAGTTCACCTGGTGCCTGCTCATCTACTGGTGGGTCGGCGGACTGCTCGGCGAAGTCCGGGCCTGGATGGATGAGGTCCTCGCCGCCGACCAGCCGCTCCCGGAGCGAACCCGGGCGATCGCGTTGTACTTCACGCGGTCGATCACCCTCTGGCATGAGGCCAACGATCGCGTCATCCCGGGCCTCAGCGAGAGCGTCGACCTGTTCCACCGGATCGAGGACCGGGTCGGTGAGGGATTCGCGCTCATCTTCCTGGCCCTCGCCGTCGTGGCCGACCGGGATCCGGACACGGACAGGGCCGAACACTCCCTCCAGCGGAGCGTCGAACTCCTGCGCAACGCGGGGTACCGCTGGGGCGAAGCGATGGCGCTCGTCACGCTCGGTCGACTGGCGCTCATCAAGAACGACGTCGCCGACGCCATCGATCACTTCGAGGAGAGTCTCGCCCTCACCCGCCGGGGACACGACGACCTCGGCACGACCGTCGCGCTCCAGCACCTCGGCTGGGCGCAGTTCGTGAACGGGAAGACCGTCGACTCCCGGATGCTCTTCGAGGAGAGTCTGGAGACAGCGGCTCACATCGGCCACGCCGAGGGCGTCGTCTACGGGCTCGAGGGCCTCACGGCCATCGCGGCGGCAGGACGGCAGCTGAAGCGGGCCGGCCGGCTCCTCCACGCGGCGGACGAACTGCGCAAACAGACCGGGCTGTACGGCGCAAACCGGTTCTCATTCCACGAGCGCTACCTTGTCCCGCTCCTGGTCGGAGAGGATCGGGACGCCCTGGAGAAGGTCCGCAGGGACAGCGAACACCTGACGGTCGACGAGGCGGTCGGCTACGCCCTGCAGCACGACTGAACGGCGTTACTCGTCGAGCGCAAGTTCCTTCGGAAGCTCGAAGTCGCGGGTGGAGAGTTCCTCGATGTTGACGTCCTTGAACGTAAGCACACGGACGGACTTCACGAAACGGTCGGAGCGGTAGACGTCCCAGACCCAGACGTCATTCATGGTGATTTCGAAGTAGAAGTCGTGTTCGGTGTCGCGACGGACGAGGTCGACACCGTTGGCGAGGTAGAACCGCCGCTCGGTTTCGATCACATATTTGAACTGCGACACGACGTCGCGATACTCCCGATACAGGGCAAGCTCGACCTCGCGGTCGTAGTCCTCGAACTCGTCTTCTTCCATGGTGCATCCATCCTACGCGTAGGCGACGAGCCAGCTTTTCCGGTGCAGGGAGGTGACGCCGAGCGACTTGATCGCTTCCAGGTGGACCTCGCTGCCGTATCCCTTGTTCCCGCTCCAGCCGTAGCCCGGCGACACGGCATCCGATGCGATCATCATGGAGTCCCTGTGCACTTTCGCGAGAACGGATGCCGCGGCGACGGACACACAGTCACGGTCCGCTTTGACCTGCGTCCGTACGTCGAGCGGGCTCGCCAGGGCAGGGTTGAGATAGTCGGAGTTTCCATCGAGCAGGATGACGCTGGCGGCGATGTCGGCTCCCTGGGAATGAAGCAGGCGGAGCGCCCGTTTGCCGGCGAGCCCGAGGCAGTGGATGATGCCGAGCTCATCGACCTCCTGCGCGTCGGCGAGGCCGACTGCCGAGAACAACACCCAGTCGCGCAGGAGCGGAACGAGATCGACGCGGCGCTTCTCGCTCAGCAACTTCGAGTCCCGCAGCCCGTCCGGGTGTGGGCCGCAGTCCGCGGCGACGACGGCCATGCCGACCGCGACAGGGCCGGCGATCGCTCCACGGCCGACCTCGTCACAGCCGATCACGTAGCGGACGCCGCTTTCGAAGAACTCGCGCTCGACGAGGTCGGAGGGATCTGACACGGCCATCATTGTGCGGCCTCCGCGTCAGGGACACCTGCGAAGACTTCGGGGTGGTTGTCGAGCCACCCCCAGTGCGCCGTCGGCCAGCTGATGACGAAGGCACGGCCGACCACGTTGTCGACGGGGACGAAGCCGTTCCCCGGCTGGTCGCGGTTGTATCGTGAGTCCCTCGAGTTGTAGCGGTTGTCGCCCATCACCCAGACCGAGTTCTCGGGCACGACGACGTCGAACGGATCGTCGGACACGTCCGTCTTGCCGGCCGGGAGCGTGACGTACGACTCGGCGAGCGGCACGTCGTTGACGGTCATCTGGCCGAGCGCGTTGCAGCAGACCACGCGGTCGCCCGGCAGACCGACCACCCGTTTGATGAGGTGGTCGTCGCTGTCGGAGGCCGACAACCCGACGAGGGAGAGCAACCAGTCGACGGCCGCAGTGAGCGGTGGCACGTCGGGCTCCGGGCTCGGCGGGAGCCATCCACCGGGATCGCGGAAGACGATCACGTCGCCGCGTTCAAGACCGACGAGGTCGGGCACGAGTTCGTTGACGAGGATCCGGTCGTCGATCTGGAGCGTCTGCTGCATTGATGCCGACGGGATGTAGAACGACCGGACCAGGAAGGTCTTCACCAGGAACGAGACAAGCAGCGCTACAACGAAGATGACAAGAATGTCGCGAAGAAAAAGCAGCGTCCCCTTCTGGCGGGAACGCCGTCGTGCGCCAGCGGATACGTCATCCGCCGGCAAAGTTGTATCTGTCATTTAACCGCCCGAGCTCCCCACCAGTTTATGGGTGGGGAGCTCGGGGTCTGTTCACTTTGAACGGATCTGCTCGACTTAGTTGTCGCGCTTTTCCTTGATCTTCGCCTTCTTGCCGCGCAGTTCGCGGAGGAAGTACAGCTTGGCGCGACGCACGTCACCGCGGGTGATGACCTCGATCTGCTCGATCACCGGGGAGTGCACCGGGAATTTACGTTCCACGCCGACACCGAAGCTGACCTTGCGGACGGCGAACGTCTCACGGACGCCCTCGCCCTGGCGGCCGATGACGATGCCCTGGAAGATCTGGACTCGAGAACGGGTGCCCTCAACGATGTTGACGTGCACCTTGACGGTGTCGCCGGCACGGAATGCGGGGATGTCTGACTTGAGGGATGCTGCATCGACACTGTCGAGGATGTGCATGATAGTTCGCTCTCTGTAACCGCCACAGGTCGACTACGAATTCAGGGATGATGGTGTGTGTCCGGCGCCCCGAAAGATCGAGGCAATGGCGCTGGCTCCCCTGTGGCAGAGTCTGGCCGCGGCACAATCGTCTATTCTGCCACGAACGGTATGCCGCACGCAAAAGCGCCCGGTCAGTCCTTGGGCGGTATCTGTACTTCCTTGATCACGATGAGCTCCTCGCCGTCGCGGGCGAGCGGCGCGGTCCGTCCCGTGGTGGGCCGTGTGGCGATCCGCTCGAACTCGGCCATGGTCTCTCTCGCGCGCTTCGTGGCATCCGTGAAGAATTCCCAGAGCACGACCCAGAACGCCGCCAGCCCGGCGAGCACGCCGACAACGGCGAACGCGTTGGAGGCCGGGCCGAACAGGCCGAAGCCGACAATGCAGGCGTGCCACAGGGTGAGCACGCCCACATCGAGCCAGGAGACCGCCCTCTCACTGCGCACGGTTGGGCGAGCCCAGATCAGACCGGCGACGGCGGCCATGGTCAGGAAGAGGATCGGCATGGAGACGATCAGGACGAGGAACTCCCAACCCCCGCCACCGAAGAGGCCCCAGCCGACGAGCGGCCAGATCGGCAACACGACAGCCGCTATCAGCATCCAGGTGCGAAACGCCCGACGAAAAATCATGCCCCCAGCTTACGACCGCGTGCTGGGAGAATCCCGCTTCTGGTCGGCCCGGTCGATCAGGTCGGGGCGCACCCGTCGCGTGCGTTCCAGTTGCTGCTCCCGACGCCACGCCGCGATCGCACCGTGGTTTCCGCTGAGCAGGATCGGCGGCACGTCGAGCCCCCGCCACGACGACGGCTTGGTGTAGCTCGGGGCTTCGAGCAGGCCGTCTTCGTGCGATTCCTCGACGAGCGAGTCGGGGTTGCCGACGACACCCGGGATCAGACGGCCGATCGCTTCGAGCATCGCCATCACCGCCACCTCTCCCCCGTTGAGCACATAGTCCCCGAGGCTGACGAGGCGCACCCGCGCTCGCGAGGCCGTGTGGTCGAACACGCGCTGGTCGATGCCTTCGTAACGCCCGCAGCCGAAGACGAGGTGTTTCTCGGTGGCCAGCTCGCGAGCCATCGCCTGCGTGAACACGTCGCCGGCCGGTGACGGGAAGATGACGAGGGGACCGGCATCCGCGTCGTCGTTCGCCTCGAGGATGCCGTCGAGGGTCTCGCCCCACGGCTCGGGTTTCATGACCATACCTGCGCCGCCGCCGTACGGGGTGTCGTCGACGGTGCGGTGGCGGTCGGTGGTCGCGTCGCGCAGGTTGTGCACACCGAGATCGATGATGCCCGCTTGCCGGGCTTTGCCGAGCAGCGAGATATCGAGCACGTCGAAGAACTCGGGAAAGATCGTGACGATGTCAATGCGCATGCTAGAAATCCTAGGCGCGGGGATCAGACCGAGGTCACCACCGTCGACAAGACAACGGAGCGAGGTTCAGCAACCGCTCCAGTCGCGCAAACGGCTCTCAAGACCACCGCTCAGGTGCTTTTGCGCGACCGGAAGGTCCCCCAGGTGGCTTGTGCAACGCTGGCACCGCGGATGCCGACGCGCCAGACCGGCTGGCGGCACCGGGCCTGCGAAATCCCCCACCTCGGTGCGAACGAGGTTCAGCAACCGCTCCAGTCGCGCAAACGGCTCTCAAAACCGCCGTTCAGGTGCTTTCGCGCGACCGGAAGGTTCGCCCGGGTGCTTGTGCGCATCCTGAGACCCGCGGATGGCGCCGGGTCAGGACTGATCGCTGCCTTCGAGCATCTCGAAGTACCGGTCGCGCACGATCTCGATGAGCTCGTTCGGCGCCTCGCCGCCGTCGGTCAACAACGGGGCGGTGGCCACGTCAGCTGAGGTGGCGTGGGCGAGGTCCGCGAAGTACCCAGGCGCGAGGAGGTAGGTGGAGACGAAGACGCGAGCACTGGGGTGCGCCGTCCGGGCCGCCGTGACGGCCGTTTCGATCGGCGGAGTTGCGGCGGAGATGAAGCCGACGCTCACCGGGCGGTCGAGGAGGCGGGCCAGCCGGTCCGCCGTCTCCCTGCAGTCGGCGACCGCGCGTGCGTCGGTGGATCCGGCGGCGCAGAGCACGACCGCGTCGGAGTCGGTGAGACCCGCTTCGCCGAGCCGGCGGGCGAGGAGCTGGACGAGGCGGTCGTCAGGGCCGAGGGCCCGGGTGATCGCCGTGACCCGGCCGGACGCAGCGGCCTCGTTCACGAGGTCGACGTGCACATGGAATCCGGCGGAGAGAAGCAGCGGGACGATGACGGCGGGCTGGTCGACCGCGAGCCGGTCAAGGGTGGCCGGAACATCGGGTTGCTGCACGTCGACGAAACCGCCCTCGACGCTCGTGAACGGCAGGCTTGCCGAGACGGCGTCGACCAGGCCCGCGACGGCCGCCTGGCCTGCGGGCGAACTCGTTCCGTGCGAGATCGCGACAAGCGCGGCCGTGGTCCGGGTCCGGAACGCTCCGGCGAAGAGCGTCACGCCGACAGCTCCACTTCGATCATTCCCCCGACGATGCGGGTGCGGTAGGTCTGCAGCACGAGGTCCGGGTTGCTGAAGCACTCTCCCGTCGCCAGGTCGTAGACCTCTTTGTGCAGCGGGGATGCGACCGTCGCCCGTTCCCCCCGGGAACCGACGATGCCGCGGGCCATCACGTGCGCCTGGGTGTGCGGATCCCGATGGCTCACGGCGTACACCTCATCTTTCGACAGGAGGAACAGCGCAACCTGCTGCGCCCGAAGCAGGGCGACTTCGCCCCACGACGGTTCGAGGTCGTCGACGGCACAGACGCTTTGCCACTCGGTCCCCGACATCCGGCGCGCTGTGTCCGTTGCGGTCGTGTCCATCGTTATGGTCATGCGAACCCTGCCCATCGTGTTCCGGCCCATCGTGTCCCTGCGTGGAGCAGTGCGAGCCTTTCCGGTCACCAGCGACGCTATGCGCGCCCTGTTTCATCGAGGCCGCTGGGATGTTTCGGTCGTGTGAATCCGTCCTCTCACCCTCCCCGCGGGACTGTGCGGTGCCCGATGCGTCGTGGACATATTGGGGAAATTGTGCGGAAACGGCGCCGGGATACGCTCGCCGGACACCAGTTACTTGGAGGTACTTCCCATGACGCAGATCAGCCAGGATCCGGCACGGCACGGCGTCCGCGAGGTCGTCGTGATCGGCGGCGGCCCCGCCGCCCACCGCTTCGCCGAGGCCGTGCACGCCCGCGATGATGCGCGCACGCTCCACGTCACCGTGGTCTGCGAAGAGCCCTACCTCCCGTACGACCGAGTCGCGCTGAGCAAGCGCCTCGAGCTCGACGCCGACCTGACCCTTGAACCGAATGTGTGGGACAACGACCACGTCACGCTGCTCCTCGACGAGCGCGCGGATGCCGTCGACCCGGTCGCGAAGACCGTCACCACATCACGCGGCAAGACCCTCCGGTACGACGACCTCGTCTTCGCCACCGGATCGTCCGCGCCCGTGCCCGAGATTCCCGGGTACGAGCAGGCGAAGGTGTACCGCACCATCGACGACGTCGACTACCTCTCGGCCGAGGTCGACCGGCTCGCCGTCGACCTGGGCCGCCCCGCCCGCGTCCTCGTCGCCGGTGGCGGACTGCTCGGCCTCGAAGCCGCCGGCGGGCTGTCCCGCCGCGGAGCGGACGCCAGCGTCGTCCACTCCGGGTCATGGCTGATGTCGGCCCAGCTCGACGAGGGAGCCGGTCGTGCTCTCGGCCGCATTATCTCCGCGCAGGGCATCGGCCTGCACCTCGGAACCCGGCCGCGGAGCATCCTGCAGTCGGACGACGGCACGGTCACCGGCGTGAAGTTCTCGAGCGGGCAGCAGATCGCCGCCGACCTCGTCGTCTTCGCCATCGGCATCCGCCCCCGCGACGAACTCGCCGCCGCCGCGACTCTCGAGCTCGGCGAACGTGGCGGGATCGTCATCGGAACCGACTGCCGCACGTCGCACGACAACGTGTGGGCGATCGGCGAGGTCGCTTGTTTTGAAGGCCGCTGCACGGGGCTGGTCGCCCCGGCGAACGCGATGGCCGAGGTCGTCGCCGACCGGCTCCTCGGCGGCTCCGCCGAGTTCACCACCGTCGACGACGCCACGAAGCTCAAGCTGTCTGGTGTCGACGTGGCCAGCTTCGGCGACGCCCTCGCCACCACCGAGCAGTGCCTCGAGATCGTCTACGCCGACCCGGCCCGCGGTCTGTACCAGAAGCTCGTGATGACCGATGACGCCAAGACGCTGCTCGGGGGCATCTTCGTCGGCGACGCGTCACCTTATGCGGCGCTGCGCCCGATGCTCGGGTCCGAGCTGTCAAGCGAACCCGCCGCCTACCTCTCCGCCTCGGGGATGGACGCACCGGCCGGCGACGAACTGCCGGACGCCGCCCTCGTCTGTGCGTGCAACAACGTCAGCGTCGGCACCGTCCGCGACGCGATCAACGGCACGCACACCGACGCCTGCACCGACCTCGGTGAGCTGAAAAGCTGCACCCGGGCGGGCACCCAGTGCGGGTCATGCGTTCCCCTCGTCAAGAAGATCCTCGAAACGGAACTGACCCGGTCGGGCATCGCCGTCTCCCGCGCCCTGTGCGAGCACTTCGAGCTGTCACGGCAGGAGCTGTTCGAGACGGTCCGTGTTCTCGAACTGACCTCGTTCGACGACATCCTCGAACGATTCGGCAAGGGCAGGGGCTGCGATGTCTGCAAGCCGGCCGTCGCGTCCATCCTCGCCAGCCAGCACGACGGCCACATCCTCGACTCCGGTCGCGGCACGCTGCAGGACACGAACGACCGCGCCATGGCCAACATGCAGAAGGACGGCACCTACTCCGTCGTCCCCCGCATTCCGGGGGGCGAGATCACCCCGCAGAAACTCGCCGTCATCGCGCAGGTCGCCACAGACTTCGGTCTGTATACGAAGATCACCGGCGGGCAGCGGATCGACCTGTTCGGTGCCCGGCTCGACCAGTTGCCCCAGATCTGGAAGGTCCTCGTCGACGCAGGCATGGAGTCGGGACAGGCCTATGGCAAGTCGCTCCGCAACGTCAAGAGCTGCGTCGGCTCCACCTGGTGCCGGTTCGGCGTGCAGGACGCGGTGAGCATGGCCGTGGCCATCGAACTGCGGTACCGCGGCCTCCGCGCCCCGCACAAGTTCAAGATCGGGGTGTCCGGATGTGCCCGCGAGTGTGCCGAGGCGCGAGGCAAGGACGTCGGCGTCATCGCCACCGACAAAGGGTGGAACCTCTACGTCGGCGGGAACGGCGGATTCCAGCCGACGCACGCGCAGCTCCTCGTCGGCGACATCGACGACGAGACCCTGATCAAATACATCGACCGATACCTCATGTACTACATCCGCACCGCGGACCGGCTGCAGCGCACCGCCCGCTGGATGGAAGACCTCGACGGGGGAATCGACCACGTCCGCGAGGTCGTCGTCGAGGACTCGCTCGGGCTCGGCGCCGAGCTCGAGGCGTCCATGGCCAAGCACGTCGACAACTACGAGGACGAGTGGGCGGCCACCCTCGCCGACCCTGAGCGCCTGAAGAAATTCCGCTCGTTCGTGAACGAGCCCGGGGCGACCGACACCAGCGTCGCACGGGTCTCCGAGCGCGGCCAGATGCGCCCGGCGACAACCGAGGAGATCGAGAGGGGCGACGCCGTGTACCTGTCAGGGCCTACCATTCCTGTAAGGGAAGGGGCGTAAATGACGGATGCCGGGACAGTCACGCTCGTCGGTGGAGGACCAGGCGATGAGGCGCTGCTGACGGCTGCTGCCGTCGCCGCCCTGAGCCGTGCCGACGTCGTGCTCTACGACCGGCTCGCCCCCCACGCGCACCTCGCCGACTTCGCTCCGAACGCGACGCTCATCGATGTGGGCAAACGTCCGGGCCACCATCCGATCGGCCAGAAAGGCATCGAGGCTGAGATCGTCCGGCACGCGCTCGCCGGCGCGAACGTGGTTCGGCTCAAAGGCGGAGACCCCTACGTCTTCGGCCGGGGCAGCGAAGAGGTCCTCGCCTGCCACCGCGAAGGCATCCAGGTGAAAGTCATCCCGGGCGTCACGAGCGCCGTCGCCGTTCCCGCCTCCGTCGGCATCCCGCTCACCCACCGCGGAGTGAGTCACATGTTCACGGTGGTCAGCGGACACGCCCCGCTCACCGACACCGAGCACCGCCACCTGGCCGGGCTGGGTGGCACGATCGTCGTCCTGATGGGTGTCGGCACTCTGCCCACCCTCACGCAGGGTCTCCTGCGCGAGGGACTCGCGTCGGACACCCCGGTGGCCATCATCGAACGCGGCTTCAGCCCGAACCAGCGCACCACTCTCGCCGACCTCGGTTCGATCGTGCACGTCGCCGCCTCCGTCGAAGTCCGGTCCCCGGCCGTGCTCGTCATCGGCCGCGTCGTCGACCTGGCCTTCGAGGGCGATCTCGACGCCGGGGACCTCATGGACCGCGCAACCCGGATGGCGGCATTCGAATGACAGACAGCACTCCCGGCGGCAACGTCCCCGGATTCCGCCCCGACCAGCTCGAGGGATTCCGGATCGGAGTCACCAGCGACCGGCGCTCACAGGACCTCATCGATGCGTTCGAGCGACGCGGGGCCCAGGTCGTTCACGCGCCGACGCTCCGCATCGCGCACGCCGCACACGACGAACCGCTCATCGCGGATACCCGCGCCATCATCGCCGCCCAACCTGACGTGCTCCTCGCGACGACCTCCTACGGCATCCGCCGCTGGTTCGAGATTGCCGACACCGCGGGGCTCGGCCACGACCTCGTCGACGCCCTGTCGGAAACGTCGATTCTCGTGCGAGGCCCGAAGGCCCGCGGGGCGATCCGGGCCACCGGGTTGAACGATGTGGGCATGAGCGCGGAGGAGACGACAGCCTCCCTGGTCACGAAAGTCCTCGCCGACTTCCCGCCCGGGCTCCGCGTTGCGGTCCAGTTGCACGGCTACACCGACGAGCGGCAACTCGACCGGCTGCGCGCCGTGCATCCCGAGGTGCTCACCGTTGCCCCGTACCGGTGGGCCGACCCGGACTCCGGCGACGACCGGGTGAAGAAACTGATCGACGCCGTGATCGGCGGAGCGGTCGATGTGGTGACGTTCACGAGCGCCCCCGCCGTCGACGCCCTGTTCAGCGCCGCGGAGGCGCTGGGGCAGGACGAGGACCTCCGCGCCGCTCTCACCGGCGACGTGTTCACCGCCGCTGTCGGACCGGTGACCGCGGCGCCCCTTCTCGCCAACGGCATCATCCCGATCATGCCCGAGCGCTACCGCATGGGCGCGCTGATCCGGCTCGTCTGCGAGCACCTCGAGCAGTACGGGGTGATCCGGCTGGACACCCGCCAGGGGCCTGTCGCCCTGCGTGGATGCCTCGTCGACCTCCCGACCGGGCGCGTGCAACTCGCCCCGTCGGCGCTGGTTCTCTTCCGGCGGCTGATGAAGGCGGGCGGCGACGTGATCTCCCGCGCCGAACTGGCCGCTGCCCTGCCGGGAACCGTCGACGAACACGCACTCGAGGTGTCGATGAGTCGGCTTCGGCAGTCCCTCGGCGTGCCCGGGCTCATCAACACGGTCGTCAAGCGCGGCTACCGAATCGACGTCTGACCCGTGAGCCCGTTTCCCGCCTCGCGGCCGGTCGCGGCCGGCGAACGGTACCGCCGCCAGACGGTGCTTCCCGAGGTCGGGACGGAAGGCCAGGCTCGGATTGCGGCCGCTCGCGTTCTCGTCGTCGGCGCCGGCGGTCTTGGTTCGCCGCTCCTGATCTCCCTCGCTGCGGCGGGGATCGGCACGATCGGGGTCCTCGACGACGATGTCGTCGAGTTGTCGAACCTCGCCAGGCAGGTCGTGCACCGGTCGGATGACGTCGGCGAAGCCAAGACGGTGTCTGCCGCTCGCACCCTGGCGAGCGTCAATCCGGACGTGACGGTGATCCAGCATCGGCTCCGCCTCACCCGCGACAACGCGCTCGCGGTCACGGAGGGCTATGACGTGATCGTCGACGGGACTGACACGTTCGAGACCCACTATGCCGTGGCAGACGCGGCGGCGCTGCGGGATGTCCCGTTGGTGTGGGGATCCGTCCTCCGGTTCGACGGGATGGTCTCGGTGTTCCATCCCGGATCGGGTGCCGGCGCTCCGGGCTTTCGCGATCTGTTCCCCGACGAATCGGCGGCCGGCACCGCCGAGTCCTGTGAACTGGTCGGAGTCCTGGGAACCAGTTGCGCGATCGTCGCCGGCGTCATGGCAGCCGAGGTGATGAAACTCGTCGTCGGATTCGGCGAGCCGCTGATCGGCCGCGTCCTCGTCGTCGATGCCCTGACCTCCGCTTTCCGCGAGATCCCGTTACGTGCGGGCGGCGCGCCCCGGCATCCGCCGACCTCCCCGACGGCCGGCAGGGTGACCGCTGCCGAGTTCGACGAGCTCCGGGCAAACGGCCAGGCCGTCACGGTGATCGACGTGCGCGAACCCGGCGAACACCTCGAATCCGCGATCCCGGGTTCGGTCAATATTCCGCGGAATGAACTGGCGGGTGCCGTCAGCGGGCTCGACGCGGACGTTCCGATCGTCGTGTACTGCGAAACCGGTGTGCGTTCCGCCGTCGCCGCCGCGTACCTCAACGAACACGGTCATCCCGCACGGAACCTCGACGGTGGGATCCGGGCCTGGCTGCGGCGTCAGCCGCCCGCGAACGGCGGCAGTACGTCGAGTTGATCGCCGTCCGCGAGTTGCCGGTCCCGGTCGCGGGTCGTCACGCCGTTGACAATGAACGAGCAGCGTCCGAGGACGGTGCCCAGCCGGGAATCCGATGTCGCGGCCGAGCGCTCGACGTCGTCGAGGACCCCGCCGATGGTCACGGGTGCCTCGTACTCCAGGCGATCCGTGGCGCGGCCGACCCCCGCCGCCGCCGCAGCGAAATAGCGCACGTCGATTTCCACGGTCATCCTCCGATCGCGCTCATGGTGCGTTCCGGCTGGACGAAGCCGGGGCTGTTCACGCCGTGGCCCGCGGCCTTCCGCCACATCTCGCCCTGCCACAACCGGGCCAGTGTGTCGTCGTCGGCACCGGCGCGGAGCGGTGTGAGCAGGTCGGTCTCGTCATGGGCGAACAGGCAATTGCGCACGCCGCCTTCAGCCGTGAGCCGGGTCCGTCTGCAGTCGCCGCAGAACGGCTCCGTCACCGACGCGATGATCCCGACGACGCCGAGCAGCCGGTGGTGCCCTCGTCGGCGGACCTGCCAGAGTTCGGCGGGGGCGCCCGCGCGCGGGACCGTGTCGGGCGCGAGATCGAAGTGAGCCGAGAGGCTCTCCCGGGTCTCGGCCGCAGTGACCATCCCCTCACGGCTCCAGCTCCGGTCGGCGTCGAGCGGCATCTGCTCGATGAAGCGCAGTTGGTGACCGGACCGGAGCGACCAGTCCAGCAGTTCCGCGGCCTGGGTATCGTTCACTCCGCGGACGAGGACGGCATTGATCTTGATCCCGGCGAACCCGGCGTGCCCGGCAGCCTCGATGCCGTCGAGCACCCGCTGGAGGAACGGGCGCCGGGTGAGAAGGGCGAAGACATCGGGATGCAGCGAATCGAGCGAGACGTTCAGCCGGTCGAGCCCGGCGGCGGCGAGCTTGCCCGCCCGTGACGCGAGCCCGATGGCATTGGTGGTGAGCGAGACCTCCGGGCGATCCGGCAGGCTGGCGCACGCGGCGACGATGTCCACCAGGTCCGCGCGCAGTAGGGGCTCGCCGCCGGTGAACCGGACCTGACGCACGCCCAGCGTGCTCACGGCGATCCCGACAAGCCGCCGGATCTCGTCGGCGGTCATCAGGGCGTCGACGGGCTGGCTCGGCAGACCTTCGGCAGGCATGCAGTACGTGCAGCGCAGGTTGCACTTGTCGGTGAGAGAGATCCGGAGGTCTGTCGCGGCCCGGCCGAACCGGTCGATCAGGGCGTCCGAGCCTGGCCGGTCGGCCGGCAACCGGTACGAACTCGGGTCGACGGCGCTGGGGCGATGGCGTGGAATGCCCAGTGCGATTGTCATTCAGCAACCATACGAAAGTCGCCTTCGACCCAGATTTCGGGCATGTTTCGTGGCCGTAAATTCGGCACAAAACGGGGCATCGTGGCCCCAAGCGCGGGTTATCGTTGCCGTGCACCAGCGAAACGGAATCCCACCATGCCCCCCACTTCTGCTCTCTTCGAAGCGACCAGTCGGCGGGCGATCGGCACGGCAGTCGCTGCTGCTGTGGCCCTGGGAACAGGCCTGTCCGGATGCTCCGGCCCCGCAGCCGCCGAGAGCCGCGGAGTGCTCCTCACGGTGTCCGCTGCGGCGTCGCTCGGCACGGCCTTCACCGATCTCGCCGCCGAGTTCGAGCGCACACACCCTCGCGTGGACGTCGCGCTCAACGTGGGCGGGTCGAGCGAGCTCGCCGCGCAGATTGTCGAGGGAGCACCAGCCGACGTCTTCGCTGCGGCAAGCGACGCGACGATGACGACGGTGGTCGATGCCGGCCTCGCCGCCTCGGAGCCGCGCACCTTCGCACGCAACACGCTGGCGATCGCTGTCGCGCCGGGGAACCCGCACGGCGTCGACGGACTTGCCGACCTCAGCGACCACAGCCCTGACGACCGTAGCCTCACCGTCGTCGCGTGCGCTCCCGCCGTGCCCTGCGGCGCCGTCGCCACCACCGCGGCGAGCGCCGCCGGCATCTCGCTGGCGCTGGCCAGCGAGGAACTGAGCGTGACCGACGTGCTCGCGAAGGTGATCTCGGGCGAAGCCGACGCCGGGCTGGTGTACCGCACCGACATCGCTGCCGCGGGCGACGTGGTCGACGGCGTCTGGCTGCCGCAGTCGGACGCGACAACCACCGCCTACCCCATCGTCGCCCTCACCGCCGAAGCCGACGACCCGGCCAGCCGGGCCGCGGCGCAGTGGATCGACTTCGTCACAGGACCGACCGGTCAGGCCACCCTCCACCGTCTCGAATTCGGGGCACCGTGAGCAGCCGGCTGCTGGAACGGCCCCCGGGTCGCGTGGCCGTCGACGGCAGAACCGGCATCCCGATCTGGCTGCTCCTCCCGGCCGTCGCCGGCGTGTTGCTGCTCACCGTCCCGCTGGCCGCGCTGGCCTGGCGAGCCGACTGGGCCAATTTCCTCCCCCTTGTGACCTCAGACTCCGCCCTGGCGGCACTCCGGCTCAGCCTCGTCACAGCGGGCGTAAGCACCCTTCTCTGCGTCGCTGCCGGCATCCCTCTCGCCGTGGTCCTGGCCCGGTCGACCGGGCGCGGAATGCGTATTGTGCGCGCCCTCGTCCTCATCCCGCTCGTCCTGCCGCCGGTGGTGTCGGGGCTCGCCCTGCTCTACGCCTTCGGCCGCCGTGGTCCGCTCGGTGAACACCTGGGGACGCTCGGCATCCAGGTGGCCTTCTCGACGGCCGCGGTGGTTCTTGCCCAGGTGTTCGTCTCCCTCCCGTTCTTCGTCCTGACGCTGGAGGGGGCCCTCCGCACCCATGGCATCCGCTTCGACCGGGTGGCCGCCACGCTCGGGGCCTCACCGACTGTCATCCTCGCCCGCGTGACCCTGCCGCTCGTGCTGCCTGGCCTCGTCACTGCGACGGTGCTCGCCTTCGCCCGCGCGCTCGGCGAGTTCGGCGCCACCCTGACCTTCGCCGGAAACCTCAGCGGCGTGACCCGTACCCTCCCACTGGAGATCTACCTGCAACGGGAAAGCGACGCCCCAGCCGCCGTCGCGCTGTCGCTCGTGCTCGTGGCCGCTGCCCTGTGCCTTGCCCTGACGGCGTACCGGCCGGCGGCCCGCTCATGAGCGTCGAGGTCGACGTCGTCGACACCGCCCGCGGGCTCGACGCCCGCTTCCGGCTGGAATCGGGCAGGCTGCTCGCCCTCGTCGGGCCGAACGGCGCCGGCAAGTCCTCACTCCTCGCCGCGATCAGCGGGATCTTCCGTCCCGGCGCCGGGCACATCCGGCTGGACGGGCGGAGTCTGTTCTCAGGCGGGTCGACCCCCACCTCGCTCCCGCCGCAGCACCGCGGAGTCGCCCTGCTCGGCCAGGACCCGCTGTTGTTCCCTCACCTCACGGTGCGCGACAACGTCGCGTTCGCGCCCCGATCGTCGGGTCTCAGCCGTTCCGCATCCCGGGTCGCCGCGGACGCGTGGCTCGACATCACCGAGGCTGCGCACCTGCGCGACCTCCGGCCGCACGAGCTGTCGGGCGGGCAGGCCCAGCGGGTCAGCATCGCCCGCGCGCTGGCCGCCGAACCCCGGCTCCTGCTGCTCGACGAACCGTTCTCCGCGACCGACGTCGCCGCCGTGCCCGCCCTGCGCGTGACTCTCGCCCGCGTCCTGCATGCGCGCACCGCCATCCTCGTCAGCCACGCGCTCGGCGACATCGTCGCTCTCGCCGACGACGTCGTCTCCCTCGAATCCGGGCGGGTCGTCGACGAGGGAACGCTGGCCGAAGTCCTCACCGCCCCGCGCAGTCCCTTTCTCCGCACACTCGCCTCCTCAGCCCTGCTTCTCGGCACACGAACCGGGAACGGAATCCGGCTCGACGACGGATCGGAGCTCGCGGGCATCGCGCCGCAGGAGATTCCCCCAGGCGACCGGGCCTTCGCGAGGTTCGGGCCGGGCGGACTGACCGTCTATCCCGACCATGCAGCGATCAGGACGGAGGACGTGTGCGCACCATAGAACGGCACCGCGAAGCGGTCTCGGCCCTCCTCACCGCGGCTCTCCGCCCCGGGGAGGAACTGCTCGACCTCGCCGACGCCGTCGCCTCCGACTGCGGCGATCGTGTCCTCGCGGTCGACGTGGCTGCGGCCATCGACGTTCCCCCGTTCGACAATTCGCAGATGGACGGTTACGCGATCCGCTCGTCCGACCTCATGCCAGGCACGGCGTACCCGCTCACCGCGGAGGTTCCCGCGGGCACCGTGCCCCGTCCGTTAACGGCCGGATGTGCAGCCCCGATCATGACCGGGGCACCGATGCCCCCGGGGGCGGATGCCGTCGTCCCCGTCGAGCAGACGGGTGCAGGCTTCGCAGAGCACGCGGCGCACGGAACAGTGTCCTTTCCGGGGCCCGTCGCGCCGGGAACGTTCGTGCGCCGCCGCGGCAGTGACATCGCGGCCGGCAGCGTTCTCCTGCCGGCGGGAACGGTGCTCGGCGCCGCCCAGCTGGGCGCACTCGTCGCCGCCGGGGTCTCGGCGGTCCGCGTCCGCGCCCTGCCCCGCGTCGCGCTCGTGACCACGGGGCTCGAACTCGCCCCGCCGGGCACGGCGCTCGAAGCCGGACGTATCCACGACTCGAACTCGATCATGCTCGCCCATGCCCTCCGCCGGAGCGGCGCCGACGTCACCGTGCACGGCTATCACAGCGACGAACCGTCCGCGTTCCTCGACCTGCTCTCCGGCCTCGCAGCGACGAGCGACCTTCTCGTCACCACCGGCGCCGTCAGCCGCGGCACCCGCGAGGTCGTTCGCGAGGTGCTCGAGGGCGACGCGGTCACTTTCGACTCCGTGTCCATGCAGCCGGGAGGACCTCAGGGGCTCGGCCGTCTGCACACCCCGCATGGCGCGGTGCCGGTCGTCTGCTTTCCGGGGAACCCGGTGAGCGCCATGGTGTCGTTCGAGATGTTCCTCCGACCCGTCCTGCGCAGGCTCACCGGCCGGACACCCGTCGACCGCCAGGCTCTCACCGTGCCGCTTGCCCACCCGGTCGACCCGCTCGCCACCAAACACCAGGTGCGGCGGGGCGTTCTCGACGCCGAGGGGAACGCACACGTTCTCGGCGGCGCCGGATCCCACCTGCTCACCGCCTACGCGCGGTCGACAGTGCTCATTCACCTGCCTGCCGGACCCGCTCCCCTGACGGCCGGAACCTCCGTCGACGTCTGGAGAATCGATGACTGACTCCCCCCGCAACGCCCGCCCCGGAGGCTCCCCGCCCGCCCTGACCCACCAGCGCGCGGACGGCGCGGTGCACATGGTCGACGTGAGCGCCAAAGGAGAAACCAAACGCGTCGCCGTCGCCCAGGCCGTGCTGATCACCCGAGCCGACGTCATCGACCTGCTCGTGAGCGGCAATCTCCCCAAGGGCGAGGCGCTCGCCCAGGCCCGCATCGCCGGCATCCTCGCCGCCAAGCAGACGTCCTCGCTCATCCCCCTGTGCCATCCGCTGTTCCTCACCGGCGCCGAGGTCGACTTCGCCGCAGCGGGCGACCGCGTGCGCATCGAGGCCACCGTGTCGACGACAGGGAAGACCGGCGTTGAAATGGAAGCGCTGACGGCCGCGACCGTCGCCGCTCTGACCCTCTACGACATGGTGAAGGCCGTCGACCGGGCGGCCGTCATCACCGATGTGACGCTTCTCTCAAAGTCGGGCGGCGCCAGCGGCACGTACACCCGCGAGGCACCGTGACGCGCGCGGCGGCGGTGATCACCGTCTCGACCCGGGCGGCGGCCGGCGTCTACGACGACCTCACCGGTCCTGTCATCGCCGACTGGTGCCGGTCACGCGGCTTCACCGTCGACGCGCTCGTCGCATCTGACGCCGGCGTCGGCGATGCGGTGCAGTCCGCCCTCGAGACACGACCCGACCTGCTTCTCACCACAGGCGGTACCGGCATCGCGCCAGACGATTCCACCCCGGATGCCGTCCGCCCGCTTCTGTCGCGGGAGCTGCCCGGATTCGGAGAAGAACTCCGTCGGCGCGGGAACGCCGTTTCTCCGCACGCCCTCCTCAGTCGTGCCCTGGCCGGCGTGGCCGGCTCCACCCTTCTCGTCTGTCTTCCGGGTTCGACGGGCGGCGTCCGAGACGGCCTCGACCTGCTCGACGGCATCCTCGACCATCTCCTCGACCAGCTGCGCGGAGGACACCATGACGGATGAGAGCACAGCCGACGCCGTGAGAGTCGCGACAGTGACCGCGGACCCCATCGACCTGAACTCTCTCCGGGGCGCCGTGACGGATGCCACGAGAGGCGCCGTCGTCACGTTCGAGGGCATCGTTCGCAACCATGACGACGACCGCGGCGTCACGTGGCTGAGTTATTCGGGGCATCCGCTCGCCGAGGACGCCCTCCGCGCCGCCGCCGGAAGCGTCTGCCGGGACTTCCCGGACGTCGTCGTCGCGGTGGCCCACCGCATCGGTCGGCTCGACATCGGCGGCCTGGCGCTCGGCTGCGCCGTCGCCAGCGCCCACCGTGCGGAGGCCTTCCAGGCCTGCGCCGCCCTCGTCGACCGGGTGAAGGAGACCGTCCCGATCTGGAAAGAGCAAGGCTTCGACGACGGCGGCACCGAGTGGGTCCAGGCGATCGGGTGAGAATGCTGACAGCTCCGCCGAATCGACGCGTGTCATGTAACGAACATGTGACACGTGCCCCACGGGAAGCACCGAGCACTGTGAGCAAGAGGGAATTCAGCGTTAACACCCCACACGAGGAACCGAAACACGAACTCTCTAACGTCGGAACCAGACATACTCCGCACCTCCTTCGCTCCCCCGACGTTCCTGGAGTCCTCATGACCGCACCACTCACTGCCCCGTCCGCCACCGCGGCGCCATCATCGACCGTTGAACTGGTCCACCGCCCCGGGCGCTGGATCGACAACTGGGACCCGGAAGACACCGGTTTCTGGAACCGGCAGGGCCGCTCGATCGCCCGCCGCAACCTCACCTGGTCGATCTTCGCCGAGTTCCTCGGGTTCGTGATCTGGCAGCTGTGGAGCATCGTCGTCGTCATGCTTCCTGCCGCCGGGTTCACCTTCACGACGACGGAGACGTTCTGGCTGATCTCCATGCCGAGCCTCGTCGGCGCGACCCTGCGGTTCCCGTACTCGTTCATGGTGCCGAAGTTCGGCGGCCGCAACTGGACGATCATCTCGGCCGGTCTGCTCCTCATCCCGTCGATCGCCCTCGCGTTCGCCGTGCAGAACCCTGACATCCCGTTCCCCGTCATGCTCGGCATCGCCGCCCTCGCGGGCCTCGGCGGCGGCAACTTCGCCAGCTCGATGTCGAACATCACCTTCTTCTACCCGCAGCGGGAGAAGGGCTGGGCACTCGGCCTCAACGCGGCCGGCGGCAACCTCGGCGCCTCCGTCGCCCAGTTCGTCGTTCCGATCGCCGTGACCATCGGAGCAGCCGCCACCCTCAACCTGTCCCTGGCCGGATGGATCTGGGTTCCCTTCATCCTCCTCGCCATGTTCGGCGCGTACCGGTACATGGACAACCTGTCGAGCGCCAAAGCCGACTTCGCCGGCTCGGCAGCTGCCCTCCGCGAACCGCACCTGTGGATCCTCGCCGTTTTGTACATCGGCACCTTCGGTTCGTTCATCGGTTTCGCCTCGGTGTTCCCGAAGCTGATCGCCGACCAGTTCCCCGAGTTCTCCACCTTCGCCGTCGGCGCTGCATCCATCTCGCTCGCGTTCCTCGGCGCCTTGACCGGTTCGCTGGCACGGCCGTACGGCGGCAAGCTCGCCGACCGCTTCGGCGGAGCCATCGTCACGATGGGCGCCTTCGGGGTCATGGCCGTCGGCGCACTCGCCGTCCTCTGGACCCTCCCGCTCGGCAACTTCTGGCTGTTCCTCGGCTGCTTCCTCGTGCTCTTCATGGCGTCTGGTGTCGGCAACGGCTCCACCTACCGGATGATTCCCAGCGTGTTCGCGGCTCGGGCCGGTTCGACGAACGCCCACTCCGCGGGTTCCGACGTCACCACGCAGCGGAAAGCGGCGGCGGCGCTCGGACTCATCTCGGCGATCGGCGCGTACGGCGGATTCGCCATCCCGCAGATCCTCAACCTGTCGCAGGCCACCACAGGAAACTACGAGGCGGCATTCCTCGGATTCGTCGCCGCGTACGTGGTGCTCGTCGCCGTCACCTACGTCGTCTACTACCGCCGCAACGCCTCCCTGGCCGGCCAGCGACTCTGAACACCTTCGAACGAAAGCACCTCCACATGAGCACCATCGGAACATCAGCTGGGACAGCAACCCACTGCCCGTACTGCGCGCTGCAGTGCGCCATGACGCTCACACCGGAGACTCTCACACCGGAAGGCGGGCTCCCCCGCCTTCCGGTCGTGGTGTCCGGTCGCGACTTCCCCACCAACCGCGGAGGCCTGTGCAAGAAGGGCTGGACCTCCGCCGAACTGCTCACATCGGGCGGGCGCCTGACGGTCCCGCTGGTGAAGGACGCCGACGGGATGCTGCAGGAGACCAGCTGGGACGACGCGCTCGACCTGGTGGCCCGGTCGCTGGTCGACATCCGCGACACCTCAGGCGCCGACGCCATCGGCGTCTTCGGCGGTGGCGGGCTGACCAACGAGAAGGCCTACCAGCTCGGCAAGTTCGCCCGCATCGCCCTGGGCACCAGCCGGATCGACTACAACGGCCGGTTCTGCATGTCGTCCGCAGCGGCGGCCGGCAACCGGGCCTTCGGCCTCGACCGCGGCCTTCCCTTCCCCCTCGAGGACCTCGACGGCGCGACCACGATCCTGATGCTCGGATCGAACGTGGCCGAGACGATGCCCCCGTTCATCGGCCACCTCGCCGGCGCCCAGGCGGCAGGCGGCCTCATCGTCGTCGACCCGCGGCGCTCCTCGACGGCCAAGCTCACCGCCGACGGCAAAGGCCTGCACCTGCAGGCCGCCCCGGCCACCGACCTCATCCTCCTCCTCGGGCTGATCCACATCGTCATCGCCGAGAACCTCGTCGACACGGAATACGTGTCAGCGCGCACCACCGGGTTCGCCCAGCTCCAGCGCAGCGTCAGCGCCTGGTGGCCCGAACGGGTGCAGGCCTCAACCGGCGTCCCCGTCGAGCAGCTCCGGACCGTCGCCAGGCGGCTCGCGTCAGGCAACGGCACTTACATCCTCACCGGTCGCGGCGTGGAGCAGCACGTCGACGGCACCGACACCACAACGGCCGCCATCAACCTCAGCCTCATCCTCGGCCTCCCCGGTCGCCCCGGCTCCGGGTACGGCACACTGACCGGGCAGGGCAACGGCCAGGGCGGCCGCGAGCACGGACAGAAGTGCGACCAGCTGCCCGGCTACCGCAAGATCACCGACCCTGAGGGGCGCCGGCATGTCGCCGCGGTCTGGGGCGTCGACGAATCACTGATCCCGGGCCCCGGTCTGCCCGCCGTCGAACTTCTCGGCAGGCTGGGCCGGCCTGACGGCATCCGCGCCCTTCTCGTCCACGGATCGAACGTCGTCGTCTCGGCGCCCAACGTCAGCGAGGTCCGCGACGGACTCGCCCGGCTCGACCTGCTCGTCGTCTGCGACTTCTTCCTCTCCGAAACCGCCGCCCTCGCCGACGTCGTGCTGCCCGTCACCCAGTGGGCCGAGGAGGAGGGAACGATGACCTCACTCGAAGGACGGGTGATCCGGCGTCGCCAGGCGCTCGACGCCCCCGCCGGCGCACGCACCGAACTGTGGATCATGAACGAACTCGCCCGCCGGCTGGACTCCCCGTCGACGTTCAGCACGAACCCGCGCGAGGTCTTCGACGAACTCGCCCGCGCGTCCGCCGGCGGCATCGCCGACTACTCCGGACTCAGCTACGACCTCCTCGACACCGAAGAGCCCGCCTTCTGGCCGTACCCGGTCGGATCGACAGGCACCCCGCGGCTCTTCGCCGACGCTTTCGCCCACCCCGACGGGCTCGCGCGCATCGTCGCCGTCGCACCGCACACCAAGGCGGAGACCCTGTACGAGAACGGCCAGCTCACCCTCATCACCGGTCGCCTGCTGGAGCACTACCAGTCCGGAGCGCAAACCCGGCGGGTCGAAGAACTGAACACCGCCCAGCCTGAGATGTTCGCCCAGCTGCACCCGGCGACCGCCGCCCGGCTGGAGATCGGAGACGGAACCATGCTCGAACTCGAGAACCCCCGGGGACGCGTGCGCTGCCGTGCCCGGCTCAGCACCGACATCCGCCACGACACGGTCTTCGTGCCGTTCCACTACCCCGGCGCCGATTCCGCCAACCTGCTGACCCAGGATGCCACTGACCCGGTCTCCGGCATGCCCGACTTCAAGACGGCGGCCGTCACCGTCCGCGCCGTGACGGTGCCAGCCTCAACCGGGGCGGTGCTCTGATGGCGGCCGTGGAGCGGGTCGTGCTCGTGGGGTTCGGCTCCGTCGGGGCACGCTTCGCCGAGGAGCTCCTGCCCTCCGTACTCGACGGGCGGATCCACCTGACGGTGATCGGACACGAGGACCACGAGCCGTACAACCGGGTCCTCGTCGCCGAGTACGCGGTCGGGCACACGACCCTCGACGCGATCACCCTTCCAGGCACACCCGAACTCACCGCGGCGGGCGCGACGGTCCACACCGGCGTCACGGTCCTCGGAATCGACCGCGACCAGCGTTCCCTCACCCTGGACTCGGGCGAGACCGTGCCGTACGACCGGCTGGTGCTCGCCACCGGCGCCCGGGCCAACGTGCCGACCCTCGACGGCGTCGACCGGCGGCACCGGGACCTGATGGCGCTCGAGAAGTACACGCACGCCCTCGTCGGAGCGGATGACGTCCTCCCCGACGGCATCACGGTGCTCCGGAGCATCGCCGACGCCGAACGCGTGCGCGACGCTGTCCGCGCCCGGCAGCGCATCGTCGTCCTCGGCGCCGGCGTGCTCGGCCTCGAGGTGGCGCTTGCCGCGGCGAAAGAAGGAGCGGACGTGTGCGTCGTGCACCACGGCGGATTCCCGATGCCCCGCAACCTGGACCGCGGATCGGGCAGCGTCCTCACCTCCGCCCTCCGGCGCCTCGGTGTGAGCATCGTCGCCCACAGCCGCGCCGAAGCCGTGAGCTTCCACACCGACGACCTCGCCGGTACGCGCACCTTCGACGCCCTGATCACCGCAGACGGCAAGAAGATCCCCGGCGACCTGCTCATCCTCTCCTGCGGCGTCACCGCCCGCACCGACCTCGCCGTCCTCGCCGGGCTGCGGACAGCCGGCGGCGTTCTCGTCGGCACCGACCTGCGGTCATGGTCAGACGACCGGGTCTTCGCGATCGGGGACTGCGCACAGGTCACCGAACCGACCGAGAACCTCCGCACGCAGCGTGACGTGCCCGGAGCGCCGTCCGGGCTGATCGGCCCGGGCTGGCGCCAGGCCGAGTGGCTCGCCGCCCACCTCGCGGCTGAAGCCGCAGGGCTCCCCTTCGTCTCCGCCCCGCCGGTCGAACGGCCCGCCCTGGTCATGCTCAAGGCCGACGGCGTGGACGTCGTGGCCGTCGGCGATGTCTCCGTGGAACCGTGGGATGACGACCACCACCCGTCCGACGGACCGACCCATCCCGTCTCGCCGCGGCGGGTCTCCTCATGGGCCGACCCCGAGCACGGGCGGTACGTCAAGATGGTGACGCGCGACGGCATCCTGACCGGTTTCGTCAGCGTCGGCATGCCGCGGACAGCCGCGGAACTCACGCTGCTGTTCGAACGCGGCGGGGAGCTGCCCGCCGACCGGTCGTTGCTGCTGCGCTTCGACGGCCCCGACTACGCCGACGCGTCTGCCGCGGACGCCTTCGCGCCGACGGCAACGGTGTGCTGGTGCAACGGCGTCACCGTCGAGAAGATCGAGGAGTCGGCGCACGCCGGCAACACGACGGTCACCTGCATCGGCAAGGCGACGCGCGCCGGCACAGGGTGCGGGGGCTGCAAGGGTCGTATCGGTGAGCTGCTCACGCGGTTCGCCGAGTCCGACGGCAAGCAGGAGCTGGCCGTTTAGCCTTCTGCTCGCCACGGCAGGTCGAGAATCCGCACCCGGTAGCCAGGGCCGGCGGGTTCGACGACGAAGAGCCCGTCAGCATCGGCCAGCCCTCTCAGCATCGCGGGCCCGCGCGATCCGCTGACCACGGGTATCCCCTGCTCGCGGGCGAACGGCACGATGACGGTGGACCCGCGTCCGACGGCATCCGTCACGTCCTGCGGCAGGTGGCCGACCTCGGTCAGCGGAGCGATCTGGTCGGGGAGTCCGAGCATGCCGCGAATCAGCGGGATGCCGAAGCTCACGAGACAGACGAGCGCCGCGAGCGGGTTCCCCGGCAGGGCGAGCACGGGTACGCCTGCGCGTGTCCTTCCGAGAAGAACGGGGTGGCCCGGGCGCATGCTCACGCCGTCGAAGACGATCCCGCCGGAATCCACGAGCACACGTCGGACGAAGTCGGTGTTCCCCCGCGAGCTGCCGCCTGTCGTCACGACCAGGTCGCCCGTCGCTGCATCGATCGCTTCGGCGGTGTCGGCGCGGGTGTCGGCGACCGTCCGCCGGTCGACGATGACTCCGCCTGTTTCCCGCACGAGTTCCGGCAGCACCGGGCCGAGTGCGTCCCGGACCGATCCGGCGGGCGGGACGCCTGACGAGAGGAGTTCGTCGCCGGTGATCAGGAGAGAGACGCGGGGCGGCACCCGGACGAGGACCGAGTCGTGCCCGCTCGCCGCAGCGAGGGCGATGCGCGCCGGGGTGAGAGGGGCGCCGGCCCGGATCACCTCGGTACCCACGGCGAGTTCCTCACCGCGCATCCGGATGTGCGCGTTCGCGGCTGGGTCCGACGGCCCGGCTCCCGCGCCGCGGCGCAGCCAGGTGCGACCGACGTCGGCCTGGATGTCGCCGTGTTCGCTTCGCAACACACCGAACGTGCCAGGCGGCACCGGCGCTCCCGTCGTGATCGGGCGGGCAGTCGAGGGCGCCAGCGGTTCGCTGGCAGGGGCGCTGCCCATGGCGACCGGCTCGCCGAGAAGCCACGGCGGCTCCCCCGCGACAGCCCACCCGTCCATGGCGCTGACGGATGCCGTCGGCAGGTCGACGAGGGCAGGAACCGGTGCCGCCGCAATCCGGCCGAGCGCGTCCTCGAGGGGCAGCCGGACCTCTGCCGGCGTCGCCTCGCGGCCCACGCGCCAGGAGAGCTCCCGGGCCTCGGCCCAGGACGTGCCGCTCACGGCGCGGTATCGCCGACGGCCAGGGCACTCGCTGTGCGGCTGAGGGCTGCGATGTCGTCTGCCGAGCCTCCTGCCCGACCCGCCGCGTAGCCGACGAGGAACGTCGTCAGTGGTGCCGCCGGGCGCGCGACACCGTGTGCCGCATCGCGCGCGAGGTCGAGGATCAGCGCGATGTCGGGCTCGAAATCCCCGAGATCGAGTGCTTCGGACAGCTTGCGGGCCCAGCCTTCGAGGTCTGACGGATCGGTCATGGGGTGAAGTCTCTTTTCGTCGGGACGGGGATGCCGTGACGGGCGGCATCCTCGGCGGTGTCCACGTCAGCGCAGAGGCCGGCGTGGAGCCGAACCTCGGTGAGGTCGAGAGCGTCAATCAGCCGGCGTAACGGAAGCCCGTCGAGCGGCCCGTTCTCCGAGAACTGCCGCAGTTGCGCGCGAAGCGCGCCGGTCGGGTAGATCGCGAGCAGGAACTGCCGCCGCCCCGTCTCGTCGACAGCGAGAACCCCGCCCCCGACGCGCTCGAACGCGTGCAGGAGTTCCGGAACGGCGTCCACAACGCGGGGCAGGTCGGCGGCGAGGACGAGGGTGAACGGGGCCGGGTCGCTGTCGAGGGCCGTCAACCCGGCGGCGAGGGCGGCCGACGGGCCGGCGAAGGCGGGCTGTTCCCTCGTCGACACGAGGTCCGGCCATGCTTTGCCAGCCAGGGCGGGAGTGGACTCGCCCACCCAGGCGACGCGGCGAGCGGAACGCACACTGGACAGCACGAGCTGCCCGAGGGGAACGCCGGTGTAGAGAAGCGCCGGCTTGTCGACGCCACCGAGGCGCGATCCGCGGCCTCCGGCGAGCACGACGACGTCGAGGCTGGCAAGCAACGTCGTTCGCTCCTGTGTCGTCACGACGTACCTCGATCCGGCGCCGGTCGGGGGCGCTGCACCCAGCCTAGATCGGGCATGTTTCAGCCGTGTGACGGTGTCGCTGATCGAGCAGGAACCGCGGGCCAGCCCCGTGGCATTCCACGCACCGTCCCCGCTCAACCGGAGCATTCGGCCCCGCTACACGCCGAACAGGAAAAACCCGCACCTGTGCGGCACGGGCTCCTGTTGAGCGTCTATCACGGGCTGCGGTTCGCCAGCATTCCTGGGCGGACGGACCCGCGAGCTAGTCCTTGGGCTGAGCCTCGTCGACGGCGGCCGGCGGAGTCTCGGGTTTTGCTTCACCCGCGTCGGTGGCGTCGTCTGAGGCGGCCTCCGAGGCTTCATCAGAGGCGGCATCCGTCGTTTCGGGCGCGACCGCATCCGGCGTTTCGTCGTCGGGCTCGTCCTCCGGGAGTTCCTCAAAGAGGCCGACAGGAGGGGTCACGGTGACGATGCCGGTCTGGATGTCGACAGCGGGCACGATCGCCTTGACGAAGGGGACCATGACCTCGCCGTTCGCCGTGGTGACGATGAGCAGGTCCTGTGCCGGGAAGTGGTCGACCCGGGCGACCGTGCCGACTTTCTCGCCGTCGCGGTGCACGGCGAGGCCGACGAGCTGGTGGTCGTACCAGGCGTCCTCTTCAGGGGATGCCTCGGCCGAGTCCTGTTCGATCCAGAGGATCGCCTTCACGAGGGTTTCCGCCTCTGAACGGTCGGACACTCCCTCGAAGAACCCCACCGGGTGGCCGTTGTACCAGCGCAACTCGGTCAGGGTCAGGGTCTTGCCGTGCCAGGGCGACCCGGTCGGGACCTGGAGGGTGAAAACGGCCCCGGGCACGAACCGGCGCGCGGGGTCATCGGTGAAGAGTTCGAGCTTGAGGGCTCCCTTGAGCCCGTGGGCCTTCGTGAGCCGTCCGACCCGGAGCTGGGTCTTCGGCGTTTCGGCGCTCACTTCTAAGAATCGGTGTCGACGACGTCGACGCGAACGCGGCGACCATCGGCGAGAGCGGAAACGAGAGTGCGAAGCGCCTTGGCCGTACGCCCCGAACGGCCGATCACACGGCCGAGGTCCTCGGGGTTCACACGAACCTCGAGGACCTCACCGCGTGGTGAGCTCTGCGCTACGACGGTCACGTCGTCCGGATTGTCAACAATCCCCTTGACGAGGTGTTCGAGTGCAGGTGCGAGCAATTGTTACGCCTTGTCTTCTTCGACGGCCGGTGCGGCCTCAGTCTCGGCCGGTGCTTCTTCCTTGGCCGCGGGCTTCTCAGCCTTCGGCTTCAGGACGGGCTTCTTCTTCTCGTCGGCGACGAAGGGAACCTTGGGCTCCTTGGTCTTGACGGTCGAGACGGCGTCCTTGTCACCCTTGAACTTGCCCCAGTCGCCTGTGAGCTTGAGGATGGCTTCGACCTGAGGGGTCGGCTGGGCGCCGACCGACAGCCAGTACTGGGCACGCTCGGACTTGACCTCGATGAACGAGGGCTCCTCGGTGGGGTGGTACTGGCCGATTTCCTCGATGACGCGGCCGTCACGCTTGGTGCGTGAGTCGGCGACGACGATGCGGTAGTACGGTGCGCGGATCTTGCCCAGGCGCTTCAAACGAATCTTGACAGACACAATTCTCCTGAAAGTTATTTGTTGTGTGATTGTGCTCGTCACCGGCTGCGTGGGGGCACACTCGGTCCGAAAGCTCTTCTTGCTGCAGCGCCTGATTAGAGGGTCGGGCGAGTGCAGACTCGACTAACCATTCTGTCAGATAATCGGCGGCTGTGTGACCAGCTTCCCGACGGAGTTCAGGATGTGACGCTGTCCCGCCACGCGAGCCACCGCCGGACGGCGTCGATGTCATGGTGCGGGCCGCTGAGGCCCAGGGTGAACATGGTCGTGCCCAGCGCGAGCAGTTCGTCGGCGACGCTCTCACTGCGTCCCCGGAGTTCGGTGGAGATCTCGATCTCGGAGACGTCGCGGCCGACGGCCTCTCCGTGCTCACGCAGGATCTCAAGCTTTTCGGTCAGCACGTGCGGCGAGCTGAAGCTGTGCCAGATGTCGGCGTGCTGGGCGACGACACGCAGGGTCTTCTTCACACCGCCTCCCCCGATCATGACCGGGATCCTGCGGGTGGGCGGCGGGTTGAGCTTCGACCAGCGGTCGGTGATGATCGGCATCGCGTCGCTGAGGGCGGCGATGCGGCTTCCCGGCGTGCCGAACTCGTAGCCGTATTCGTCGTAGTCCCGCTCGAACCACCCGGCCCCGGTGCCGAAGATGAACCGGCCACCCGAGATGTGGTCGAGGGTCCGCGCCATGTCGGCCTGAAGGTTGGCGTTGCGGTAACTGTTGCAGTTGACGAGGCAGCCGAACTCGACCCGGCTCGTCTGCTCGGCCCAGGCACCCAGCATGGTCCATGACTCGAAATGCAGACCGTCCCGATCGCCGCTCAGCGGAAAAAAGTGGTCCCAGTTGAAGAGGATGTCCACGCCGAGGTCCTCGAGTGCCGCGACGGTGTCGCGGATGGCAGCGTACTGCGCGTGCTGCGGTGCGATCTGGACACCGATTCGGACGGGGCGCTTCTTCTGATCTGCCATGCGTAAAGCCTAGGCCCGGCATGGAAGGATAAACGGTGCCGGGCGATCCGGCAGGAGCGGACGGGTTTCACTATGGGCATCGACTTCGCCAGGTCAGAGCGATCGACCGTCGGCATCGAGTGGGAGCTTGCCCTCGTCGACCAGGACAGCGGCGAGCTCGTCTCAGCGGCGGATGAAGTACTCCTCGCCCTGCACCAGCCTGACGGCTCCCCGCATCCCCACATCACCGGCGAGCTGCTCCTCAACACGGTCGAGCTGGTGAGTTCGGTGCACACCACCGTCGCGGCAGCAGTCGCGGACCTCGACGGCCAGTTGCAGGAGGTGCGCGAGGTGACGCGAGGTCGCGGGATCGACATCATCGGGAGCGGGTCTCATCCGTTCGGGCAGTGGTACGACCAGCCCGTCGCCAACAAGGAGCGCTACCACAAGCTCATCGAACGCACCCGCTGGTGGGGCAGGAACATGATGATCTGGGGTGTTCACGTGCACGTCGGCATCGAGGACCGCGACAAGGTGATGCCCATCCTCAACGCCATGCTCAGCTACATTCCGCACCTGCAGGCGATCTCGGCCTCCAGCCCGTACTGGAGCGGAATCGACACCGGGTACGCGTCCAACAGGGCCCTCATGTTCCAGCAGTTGCCGACCGCCGGGCTCCCGTACCAGCTGGCGGACTGGACCGCGTACGAGAAGTACGTCGCCGACATGACCACACCGGGCATCATCGACGACTACACCGAGGTGCGCTGGGACATCCGCCCGTCACCGCACTGGGGAACCATCGAGGTGCGCTTCTGCGACGGCGCGTCGACCCACCGTGAACTGGCGGCCGTCGCCGCCCTGATCCACTGCCTGGTCGAGCACCTGTCGACCCGGATCGACGAGGGCCTCCCGTTGACCGTGCTGCAGCCCTGGTACGTGCGCGAGAACAAGTGGCGGGCGGCCCGGTACGGACTGGATGCCGAAATCATCCTCGACAACGCCGGGAACGAACGCCTCGTGACCGACGACATCCGGGACCTTCTCGTCTTCCTCGCCCCCATCGCCCATCGCCTGGGCTGTGCCGACGAACTCGCGTCGATCACGACGATCCTCGACGAGGGCGCGAGCTACAGCCGGCAGTTACGGGTCGCCGAGGCGAATGACGGCGACCTGACGGCCGTCGTCAAGGCGCTCGCGCAGGAGCTGCGCGACGGCTCGGGGCCCGTTCGATAGCCGTCGCGCGCGTGCCGGGTGCTGCTGTCTCGGTTGCGCGGGTCGGTTCACCACGCGCGGGTGCAAATGCATCCGCGGCCGGCCAAAACACCCGCGCGAGCACATCCCCCATCACCCACGTAAACACCCTCGAACGACGGATGCCAGCCGAGTGGCGCGGGTCGATTCGCCACGCGCGGGTGCAAACGCACCCGCGGCCCACCAGAACACCCGCGCGAGCACACCAGGGTGCCGCACCCAGGCGTGAGGCGGCATCCGTCAGTTGCGGATTGCTAGCGCCCGAGGAACTTCTGCAGGCTCGCGAGCTCTTCCTCGGTCGGCGCGGCGGATCCTGTGCCGTTTTCGCCGAGTCCGAACCCGGTGCCACCGGTCGCCGCAGGCTTGACCCCGGATGCGAGGGCCGCGTTCTCGGTCGCCCGCTTCGCCGGGTTGCCCGACTTCGAACCCTTCTTCTTCGGCTGCTGCTTGCGCGAGCTGTTGCCGCCGCCGCCACCGCCACCGGGAATCGGGCCCATGCCCGGGATGTTCGGAACGCCACCCTTGGCCACGGTCTTCATCATCTTCGCGGCCTGCTCGAAACGGTTGACGAGCGCGTTCACCTCGGTGACCGTCGAACCGGAACCACGGGCGATACGCAGGCGGCGCGAACCGTTGAGAAGCTTCGAGTTCGTCCGTTCGGCGAGGGTCATCGACTGGATGATCGCCTCGGTGCGCACGATCTCGCGCTCGTCGAAGGCGTCGAGCTGCTGCTTCATCTGCCCCATGCCGGGGAGCATGCCCATCATCTTCTTGATGGAACCCATGTTGCGCAGCTGCTGCATCTGCTTGAGGAAGTCGTCGAGGGTGAAGCTGTCGGTCGAGAACTTCTCGGCCATGGCACGGGCTTCGTCCTCATCGAACGCCTCCTGCGCCTGCTCGATGAGGGTGAGGATGTCACCGAGGTCGAGGATGCGGCTCGCCATCCGGTCCGGGTGGAACGGCTCGAAAGCGTCGAGACTCTCGCCCGTCGAGGCGAAGATGATGGGACGGCCGGTGACGGATGCCACGGACAGCGCGGCACCACCGCGCGCGTCACCGTCGAGCTTGGTGAGCACGACTCCGGTGAAGTCGACGCCGTCCTGGAACGCCTTCGCGGTGGCGACGGCATCCTGACCGATCATCGCGTCGATGACGAACAGCACCTCGTCAGGGTCCACAGCGTTGCGGATGTTCGCCGCCTGCTTCATCAGCTCGGCGTCGACACCCAGTCGACCTGCCGTGTCGACGATGACGGTGTCGTACTGCTTCGTGCGGGCGTAGGCGATCGAGTCCTTCGCAACCCGCACCGGGTCACCGACACCGTTGCCGGGCTCGGGCGCGTACACGGCCACACCGGCCTGCTCGGCCACGACGCTGAGCTGGGTGACCGCGTTGGGTCGCTGGAGGTCGGCGGCGACGAGGAGCGGCGTGTGGCCGTCCTTGGCGAGCCATTTCGCGAGCTTGCCTGCGAGGGTCGTCTTGCCGGCGCCCTGGAGGCCGGCGAGCATGATCACCGTCGGCGGGTTCTTGGCGAACTCCAGCCGGCGCTGCGAGCCGCCGAGGATGGCGACGAGCTCTTCGTTGACGATCTGCACGACCTGCTGTGCCGGGTTCAGAGCCTTGTTGACTTCATCGCTCAGGGCGCGTTCGCGGACTTTGCCGGTGAAGTCCTTCACCACGGCGAGCGCAACGTCGGCCTCGAGAAGGGCGCGACGAATCTCGCGCACGGTGCCGTCGACGTCTGACGCCGACAACGAACCCTTCTTGCGGAGGTTCTTGAAGGTCTCGGAGAGCCGGTCTGAGAGGTTTCCAAAAGTAGCCATTTGGTTCTCAGTTTACCGAGGGTTCGCGCCGTCTCGTGCCGGGAGCATCCGAAACGCCCGAATACGTTATTGGACGCGGTACATTTAATACTAGGCTCACCCCCATGACCGATGTTCTCCTCGCCGGACTGGCGCCCGACTACCTGCCCTATCTCGAGGGCTGGGATCTCCAGAAACGCACCCACAGAGCTGTGGTCGACGGCTCAGCACCCGACACCCTCATCCTCTGCGAGCACGCCGATGTCTTCACCGCCGGGCGCCGCACCTCGGCAAGCGAACGGCCAACCGACGGCACCCCCGTTGTCGACGTCGACCGGGGCGGAAAGATCACCTGGCATGGACCCGGTCAGCTCACCGGCTACCCGATCGTGCGGTTGCCCGAGCCCGTCGACGTGATCGACCACGTCCGCAGGCTCGAGCAGGTAATGATCGATGTCATCGGATGCTTCGGGGTCGAGGGCAGGCGCATCGACGGCCGGTCCGGCGTGTGGGTCGGCGGGCCAGGAGAAGAGAACAAGATCGGCGCGGTGGGCGTCCGCGTCGCCGACGGCGTGGCCATGCACGGCTTCGCGCTGAACTGCAGTAACTCCCTGGCACCCTTCGACCGCATCGTGCCGTGCGGCATCACCGACGCCGGCGTCACCACCCTCAGCATCGAGGCGGGCCGGACAATCACCCCGGCGGATGTCGTCGATTCTCTCGTCGCGATCTTCCTCGCCGGCGCGACGCCCATGGACGTCGATGCGGAGCATGCGGCATGAGCGCGTGTGGTTCCGGTGCTCCGGGTCCGGCGCTGCCCGGCAACGGCCGCAAGCTGCTCCGCCTCGAGGTGCGGAACGCGGCGACGCCGATCGAGAAGAAACCGGACTGGATCAAGACGAAGGCGAAGATGGGCCCGGAGTACCGCCGCCTGCAGGACCTCGTGAAGGATGAGGGCCTCCACACGGTCTGCCAGGAGGCCGCCTGCCCGAACATCTACGAGTGCTGGGAGGACCGGGAGGCGACGTTCCTCATCGGTGGCTCCCAGTGCACCCGGCGGTGCGACTTCTGTCAGATCGACACCGGAAAGCCCGCCGCCTACGACACCGACGAACCACGCCGGGTCGCCGAATCGGTGGCCGCCATGCGGTTGCGCTACGCCACCGTCACCGGTGTGGCACGGGACGACCTGCCCGACGAGGGCGCGTGGCTGCACGCCGAGACGGTGCGTCGCATCCACGCCGATAATCCGGGAACGGGCGTCGAGATCCTCGCCACGGACTTCTCGGGCAACCCCGACCTGCTCGGTGAGGTGTTCTCGTCACGACCGGAGGTGTTCGCGCACAACGTCGAAACGGTCCCGAGGATCTTCAGGCGCATCCGGCCGGCGTTCACCTACGACCGGTCGCTCGGCGTCCTGTCGCGGGCCCGGGCGGCGGGTCTGATCACCAAGTCGAACCTCATCCTCGGCATGGGCGAGACGGAGGCCGAGGTCGCCGAAGCGCTTCGGGACCTCCACGACGCCGGAACCGACATCGTCACGATCACCCAGTACCTGCGCCCGACCCCGCGACACCTGCCGGTTGCCCGGTGGGTCCGCCCGGAGGAGTTCGTGGCGTTCAAGCAGCTGGCGGAGGAGATCGGTTTCCTCGGCGTGCTCGCCGGGCCGCTCGTGCGCTCGTCGTACCGCGCGGGGCGGTTGTGGGCCCAGTCGATGCACCGCAAGGGACTGCCGCTGCCGGCGGGCCTTCACCACCTCGCCGACCCCGAACTCGGGTTCGCGCAGGCGGTCGGCTGAACCTCAGCTGAGCAGTTCGATCCCGACAGACTCGCCGCGGATCGACAGGTAGACGACAAGCGCGAGGTCTGAGTCGTCAGGGTCGAACGCGAACTCGAACGACGCGAACTGCGCGCTCTCGCCGGCCTGGTGAGGCGAGACCGTCACACGGATGAGCTTGAGCGACCGGATGATGTCGACGTCATTGTCGCCGGAGTGGTCGACGAGCAGGTCGACGAGGTCTTCCCCCATCTCCTCGACGGTCTGCTCGATGAACTGGGTCACGTCGGAGTCGCGGTCGTCGACATCGGAGAGCATCGCTTCACGGGCGCGCAGGTCGAGGCCTTCGAGGGAGCTGATGACGCCGGCGGCGTTGTCGAGGGCATCCGGTGCGAGGCTCACCCCACCGGGGGCACTCAGCGACACGTCGACGGGCTGGTCGCCGACCTCGACGTTCTCCGACCAGTACAGCCCGCCCGTCTCATCCGTTTCGATCGCTCCGAAGAAGTCGTGCTCGATCATCAACCAACCAGTTTCTGTGCGAAGACGTGCGGGGTGAAGCCGGTGAGGTCGTTGATGCCCTCGCCCTGACCCACCAGTTTGATCGGAATGCCGGTGCGCTCCTGCACGGCGAGGACGAACCCGCCACGGGCGGACCCGTCGAGTTTGGTGAGCACGAGTCCGGTGACCCCGGCGTGCTCGATGAAGGCCTCGGCCTGGGCCAGGCCGTTCTGGCCGGTCGTGGCGTCGAGCACGAGGAGCACCTCCGCGATCGGCGCCTGCTTCTCGATGACGCGGCGGATCTTCGACAGTTCGTCCATCAGGCCGCTCTTCGTCTGCAGCCGGCCGGCGGTGTCGATGAGCACGATCTCGATCCCGTTGCGTTTGGCGTAGTCGACGGTCTGGAACGCGACGGATGCCGGGTCCTGGCCCTGCTGCTGCGGCCGGATGATCTGCGCTCCCCCGCGCTCGGCCCAGGTCGCGAGCTGCTCGACGGCGGCCGCACGGAACGTGTCAGCGGCACCGACGACGACGCTGCGCCCGTAGGTGCCGAGGAACTTCGAGAACTTGCCGATCGTCGTGGTCTTGCCGACGCCGTTGACCCCGACGACGAGTACGACGGCCGGGCGTTCGGAGAGTTTGAGGGTGGTGTCGTATTTCGAGAGCCGTTCCTCGATCGACTCGCGGAGCATCCGCTGCAGGTCACGGGGATCCGTGGTGCGATACCGGTCGACCTTCGCGTGGAGGTCCTCGAGGGTGGCTTCGGTGACGTCGGGGCCGAAGTCGGCGGTCAGCAAAGCGTGTTCGAGGTCGTCCCACGTCGTCTCGTCGATGGTCGGCTTCTGAAACATACCTTTGAGGGCGCCGGAGAGTGACCAGGGCGTGCGTTCTGCCATGAGCCCAGACTACCGAGAGTTCGGGGGCCGCTTGTTCAGCCGGCCTTCGCCTCAGGCGCGGCGACGCGCTGGCCGACGACCGCAGAGACCCCGTCCTGGCGCATGGAAACGCCGTAGAGGGCGTCGGCGATCTCCATGGTGCGCTTCTGGTGGGTGATGACGATGAGCTGGCTGGTGAGCCGCAGGTCTTCGAAGATCGTGAGCAGCCGGCCCAGGTTGGCGTCGTCGAGCGCCGCTTCCACCTCGTCCATGATGTAGAACGGGCTCGGCCGTGCTTTGAAGATCGCGATGAGCAGCGCGACCGCCGCGAGGGAGCGTTCGCCGCCGGAGAGCAGCGACAGGCGTTCGATCTTCTTTCCCGCCGGTTTGACGCTCACCTCGATGCCGGTGGTGAGCAGGTCGTCTGGGTTGGTGAGCGAAATACTGCCGGTGCCGCCGGGGAACAGGATCGGGAACACCTCCGCGAACGCTGCCTTCGTGTCGTCGAAGGCCTCGCCGAAGATGACCTGCATCTTCTCGTCGAGTTCCTCGATGATCGCCAGCAGATCCTTGCGGGTGTTGGTCAGGTCGGTGAGCTGCTCGCTGAGGAACGCGTGCCGCTGCTCGAGGGCGGCGAACTCCTCGAGGGCGAGCGGGTTCACCCGGCCGAGCTGGGCGAACGTGCGCTCGGCTTTCTCAAGCCGCTTCTGCTGGGCGGCGCGGTCGTAGGGGATGCCGGCGGGCGCGGCATCCGTGTCGTCGGACGCCGTCGGCGGGGCCTCAATGGCGGCCTCTGTAGAGCCTTCGGTACCGTCGGGAGGGACGGAGACGTCGGGACCGTACTCGGCGACGAGAACGTCCTCGACGAGACCCAGTTCACTACCGGCACGCTCGAGCAGGCTCGACAGGTGCAGTTTCTTCTCGTAAATCTGCAGTTCGAGGCCGTGGACGTTCTCGGTGATCGCCTGCAGCCGTTCGCGGAGCGCCGCCTCGTCACGGCGGAGGGCGACGAGTTCCGCGTTCTGGCTGGCACGTTCCTGCTCGGCGCGCTCGAGCACGAGTTTCGCCTCGGTGACGGAGCGGTCGACGGAGGCCAGAACGGCGGGGAGGACCTCGGTCACCCCGGTGGCGGCGGCGACCTGGCGGGCCCGGATCACGGCGCGGCGCGCGGCTGCCTCGGCGGCGACCCGGTCGGCCTCCATCTGGGTGATCAGGTTTTTGGTGCGTTGCTCTTCGGCTCGGACCCGCTCCCGCGCGGTCTCCAGCTGCAGGCGCGCCTCGAGTTCACGTTCACGTGCCGCCTCGAGTTCTCCGAGGAGCGATTCGCGGGCGGAGATGTCGAGGATCGGACGGGGACGGGAGGTCGCCGTCTCGAGGTCGGCCTTCGCCCGGGAGGCGGCGCTCTCGGCCGCGGTGACGGCATCCTTCGACGACGCATACGCGGCGCTGAGACGCTCGAACTCGGCGGTCGACGCTTCGACCTGCACGCGGGCGCGGTTGAGCCGTTCCGCCTGCGCGGCCACCTGCGAATCGAACTCCCGCAGCGCGCTCAGCGTGTGCTTCGACTGTTCCTTCGCCGAGCTCAGAACGCCCCGCTGCTCGGCGAGGTCGAAGCGTACGGCGTCGAGTAGCGTCGTCACCTCGGCGAGCCGGTCGGCGGCGGCGTCGCGCTCGGCGAGAAGTTCGATGCGCCCCTGTTTGCCACCCGATCCGCCCCGGAGAATGAAGTCGGTGAGAACGTCGCCCGCCCGCGTGACCAGGGTGACCGGGCCACCGAGGTCGGCTGCGGCAAGCGCGGGGGCGGCCGCGCGCGCCGCGTCGACGTCTTCGGCGATGGCGAGGTGGTTGAGGATGCCGAGGATGCCGTCAGGCCCGGTGACGACGGACGCGGCGCTGCGCACGCCCGGGATCTCCGGCCAGTCGACCCGGGTGCCGGCCGCGTCGGCGATGACCACTTCGACGCGTCCGAGGTCGTGGGCGCGGGCGTGTTCGACCGCGCGTTCGGCGGCATCCCGGTCTTCGGCGAGCACGGCGTCGGCGAGCGTTCCGAGCGCCGCGGCGATCGCAGTCTCATAGCCGGGCTGAACCTGGACCGAATCGGCGACGACACCGCGGATGCCCTCGAGCCGAGCGGCGACGAGGTCGGTCGACCCGTCTTTGATGTCGAGGGCGCGCGACAGTGCGCTGGTCTGCGCGGCGAGGGCGTCGCGTTCGCGCTCATGCCCGTGCAGCAGGTCGCGGAGCCGGTCGATCTCGGCCTCCGCTTCGAACACGGCCGCCTGGGCGATCTCGTAGGCCTCGTCGAGGCCGCTCTCCCCCGCGTCGATGTCTCCCGCCGATTCTTCGACCTCGTCGAGCTGCAGCTGCGCCGCGCGGCCGCGGTCGGCGGCGGCGTCGATCGCGTTTTGCTGCCGCAACCGTTCACCACGGACGGCGGCGAGCCGGGACGCGGCGGTCTCGGCCTGCCCGGTCAGTTTCGTGATCTCGAGGTCGTGGCGCGAGACGAGGGCGCTCTGCGCGGCGATCTCCGTGTCGACGGCGTCGAGCCGGCTGCGCGCCGACGCGGTGTCGGCCTGCGCGCGCTGCCACGCGGCATCCGCCGTTGCGACCGCTTCCTGCAGTCGGGCCACCTCGGCGTGCGCGTCGTCGACCATCGACCGGGTGACGCTCGGGCCGGCATCCTGCGCCTCGCCCTGTGAGCCGAGCAGCGCAAGCCGCTGGTTGGCGAGGGTGAAGAGGTTGCGGAGCCGTTCCTGGGCGGACTCGAGCGCGAAACTCGTTCGCCGCGCGCCGTCGACCACGTCGCCGACCTGCGCCTGCTCGATCCGGGCGATCCGGAGCTGCTTCTGCTCGAGTTGCTCCTGCAGCACGATCCGTTCGGTGTGGCGTTCGCTCTCGGTGCGGCCGTGGTCGTCGAGGGCGCGGCGGAGCGCGACGACGTCGTCGGCGAGGATGCGGGCGCGGGCGTCGCGGACGATCGCCGCGATGGTCTGGGCCTCGCGGGCGATCTCGGCCTGCCGACCCAGCGGTTTGAGCTGCCGGCGGATCTCTCCGGCGAGGTCGCTGAGCCGGGTCAGGTTGGTCTGCATGGCGTCGAGCTTGCGGAGCGTTTTCTCCTTGCGGCGTCGGTGTTTGAGGATCCCGGCTGCTTCTTCGATGAATCCGCGACGTTCCTCGGGGCTGGCGCGGAGCACGGCATCCAGCTGGCCCTGACCGACGATGACGTGCATTTCGCGGCCGAGCCCGGAGTCGCTGAGCAGTTCCTGCACGTCGAGCAGCCGGCAGTTCTCGCCGTTGATGGCGTAGTCACTGCCGCCGTTGCGGAACAGCGTGCGCGAGATCGTGACTTCGGTGTAGTCGATCGGCAGGGCGCCGTCGGAGTTGTCGATCGTGAGGAGAACCTGGGCGCGGCCGAGCGGACCCCGCGTGGAGGTCCCGGCGAAGATGACGTCTTCCATCTTGCCGCCGCGCAGCGTCTTCGCGCCCTGCTCCCCCATCACCCAGGCGAGGGCGTCGACGACGTTGGATTTGCCTGACCCGTTGGGGCCGACGACGCAGGTCACGCCGGGCTCGAAGGCAAAGGTGGTGGGTTGCGCGAACGACTTGAAGCCCTTGAGGGTGAGGCTCTTCAAATACACCGCGTGTCCCCTCCTGGTCGCTCCGGCCGCGAATCCCTGCCCTACCGTACCGAACGATGGCTTCCCTGACGCTGATTGACCCGCATCCGATGCTGAATTGGGCTGGCGACGGATGCTTCCGGCTGGCTAAGCTGGTCGGCTGCCCGGACCCGGGTGACGAACACGACATCGCTGGAGCTGCCATGAGCACCGACGTCCTCGACGGGCTGACCATCCACGAGTTTTCCGCTCCGGCGACCCTCGACGACGAGGGCGGCGACGACTTCATCGAGATGGTGGACGTGCGGAACGCGATCGAGTCAGAAATCCTCGGAACCGACGATCTCAATCCGACGGCGAAGGAATTGCTGCCGTTCTTCCACGACGTGTTCTCACCGAAACGCCTGTTCCTCGCGCGCCTCGATGGGCGCATCATCGGTCGAGGCGTGTACGAGTGGCAGCCGGAGGAGGGCGCGACAGCTGCGTTCATCGAAGTGCAGGTTGCGCAGCAGGCTCGACGGCGCGGGGTCGGCACATCGCTGCTCCGCGTGCTTGAGGCGACAGCGGCGGCCGACGGCCTGCGGGTGATCCAGTCGTGGAGCTCTCACCTGCCCGCGATCAGCGACGACGTCCTGGTCCCGCCGACCGGTTTCGGCGCGATCGACCGCAACTCCGCCGCCGCACGTTTTGCGCAGGCGCACGGCTATCGGCTGGAGCAGGTCGACAGGATCTCGCGTATCGACCTGCCGGTCAAGCCTGGGGTCCTCGCGGCGAAGCGGGCGGATGCTGCCGCCCACGCGCCCGATTACGACGTCGTCCAGTGGGTGGGCCGCTGCCCCGAGGAGTGGCTCACCGACATGGCGCACCTGCACCGGCGGATGTCGACGGATGCGCCCATGGCCGCCATCGAGTTCGCCGAGGAGGACTGGAATGAGGCCCGCGTGCGCAACCTCGACGAGATGATCCTGGGCGGTGGGCAGCTCGGTGTCACCTCGGCCGCACTGCACACGCCGTCGAACCGGCTCGTCGGATTCACCGAGATCTCGCTTCCGGAATTCGAGGGCCGCCCGGCGAGCCAAGGGGACACCCTCGTCCTGAAGGAACATCGCGGGCACCGCCTGGGAATGCTGCTCAAGGTCGCGAACCTCGAACTGGTGCAGCGGATCTCCCCCTCCACGCCGCGGGTGACGACCTACAACGCTGAGGAGAACCGTCCGATGCTCGACGTCAACGAGGCGGTTGGGTTCGTGCCCACCGCCTATGAGGCGGCCTGGAAGAAGACGGTCTGAGCGTGAGGGTGTCGATTCGCCACCTTCTGTCGCCCAACGAGTCAACGAGCGACATCCCGCGGCGAATCGATACTCCCAACAACATCTTGTGGCGACTCGACCGCCGCTGAGCTAGACCGCCACTGAGCGCCCACGGCTGGCCAACACCGCACCACCGCCCACTCCATGGCATCCGCGCACCATTAGAAGCCCGATTCGCCACCTTTTGTCGCCCAACGAGTCAACGAGCGACATCCCGCGGCGAATCGATACACCCAACAACATCTTGTGGCGACTCGACCGCCGCTGAGCTAGACCGCCGCTGAGCTAGACCGCCACTGAGCGCCCACGGCTGGCCGGCCGCGCACCACCGCCCACTCCATGGCATCGGCGCACCATCAGAAGCCCGATTCGCCACCTTCTGTCGTCTAACGAGTCAACGAGCGACATCCCGCGGCGAATCGATACACCAACACCATCTTGTGGCGACTCGACCGCCGCTGAGCTAGACCGCCACTGAGCGCCCACGGCTGGCCGGGCGAGATCACCGGCGGCGCTGGCACCGCGGGCAGAAGTGCGACGACCGGTTCATGAACTTCACCCGGCGGATCGCCGTCCCGCAGCGCGCGCAGGGCTGCCCCTGCCTGCCGTACGCGTTGAGGCTGTGGGCGAAGTACCCGGATGCCCCGTTCACGTTCACGTACTGGGCGTCGAAGCTCGTGCCGCCTTCGGCCAGCGCCTTCGCGAGCACGGCGCGGACCTCGGCCAGGAGCGACACGGCACGACGGCCGCTCAGCGACGCGGCGGGCTGCTCGAAGTGGACCTTCGCCGCCCAGAGTGCCTCGTCGGCGTAGATGTTGCCGATGCCGGAGATGAGGGTCTGGTCGAGCAACGCCCGCTTGACACCCGTCGCCTTGCGACCGAGCAGCGTGAGGAACCGGACGTCGTCGAAAGCCGGATCGAGTGGATCGCGGGCGATGTGGGCGACCTGGCTGGGCACGAGGGCGGGCCCGACGGCCGCCCCGGAGTACCCGCCAGGAAAATCGTCGTCCGTCGGCAGCATCGAGTCGACGGCCATGCTGCCGAAGATGCGCTGGTCGACGAAGTTGACGAGCAGCTCACCGTGATCGGGCGAATCGATGCCGATGCGGATGCGCGTCAGCCGGTCGTCGGTGCCCGGCGCGCGCAGCAGCATCTGGCCGCTCATGCCGAGGTGGGTGACGAGGGCGTCGCCGTTGTCGAGCGGAAACCAGAGGAACTTGCCCCGCCGGACGGCGGCGACGATCGTCCTCCCGCCAATTACGTCGACGAATGTGCCGGATGCCAGGTCGTGGCGTCTCAGGGACCGCTGGTCGAGAACCTCGACACCGGTTATGAGGGCGCCGGTGACGGCGGGCTCGAGGCCGGCCCGGACGACCTCGACCTCAGGAAGCTCGGGCACTCAGCTCGGTCCACGCGGTCAGGGCCGCGGCCATCTCGGCGTGCTTCTTGCTCGATCCCTGCCCGACAGCGCTCACCAGGTCGCCGACGGTGACCGTGGCGACGAAGACGCGGTCGTGGTCTGGGCCTGAGCTCTCCATCGTGTACACCGGCGCCGGGGCATGGTGCGCGGCGGCGGCTTCCTGGAGGCTCGTCTTCGGGTCCATCGCCGCGCCGAACCGTGCCGGGTCGGCGAGCAGCGGTTCAACGAGCCGCAGGACGAGGGCGCTGGCGGTGTCGAGTCCCTGGTCGAGGTAGACCGCGCCGATAAGCGCTTCCATCGTGTCGGCAAGGATCGACGCCTTCTCGCGCCCACCGGTGAGTTCTTCGCCCCGGCCGAGCCTGAGGTACTTGCCGAGCCCGATGGTGTGGGCGATCTCGGCCAGCGCCACGGTCGATACGACACTGGCGCGCATCTTCGCGAGGGCCCCCTCGGGGAGGTCCGGGTTCTCACGGTAGAGCTTCTGCGTCACCGACAGCCCGAGCACGGAGTCGCCGAGAAACTCGAGACGCTCGTTGTGCGGGATACCGCCGTTTTCGTACGCGAACGAGCGGTGCGTGAGAGCATGCTCGAGCACCGCCGGGTTAAGCGACACACCGAGGGTCGCAAGAAGCGGCCCCCGGTCTGTCAAGCTCTCTGTCATCAAGGTTCGATGCAGTTCAGCAAATCGCAGACTTAGACGTCGGCGACCTTGCGGCCCTTGTACTCCATGAAGAGTGCCGTGCCTGCGGAGTCTTCGACAACCTTGGCGCGGTGCGGCAGGCTGTAGGTGGTCTTGCCACCCTCAACGGTCTTCACCAGGGTCGGGGGCGTGGCCTTCCACTGTGCACGGCGTGCACGGGTAGAGGCTCGTGACATTTTGCGCTTCGGAACAGCCATGTCTTATCTCTCTTCTTTGCTTACAGCATCCGAGTTGTCGGAGCCTGGGTCTGGGGAAAACCCGGCGAGCGCAGACCAGCGAGGATCGACGGTCTCTTGGGGCTTTCTGTCCGGGTTTTCTGCCAACCGCTCGCCGGTCTCGGGATCGAGTCCGGGGCAATCTGGCTGGCATACCGGCTGAAACGGCAGCGACAAAACCACTGCGTCCCTGATGAGAGGTTCAAGATCCACGTGGTCATCGTGAACCTCGTAGTCAGAGGCTTCGTCACCAGAGTACGCGAAAAGTTCCTGAAACTCGACTTCGACGCTCTGCGTGATGTCGATGAGGCATCTTCCGCACACTCCGCTGGCGACGGTTTCGATCTCAGCGGTGACGAGAACACCCTCGTGCACGGACTCGAGTCGAATGCGTTCGTGGATCGGGGTGCCTTCGCGAACGGCAACGAGGCCCTCTCCGAACTGCTCCGGAGCGTCGACCACGAGGTCATGCTCGCGCATCTCTCCCGGGCGCCGCACGAGGTCGCGGATATTCACCGCGAACGGCAGTTTTTTGTATTTACTCACACCCACGATTCTATCGCCCGCCGGGAGGCTCACCTGCGTGCCCGCTGAATCGGGCGCAATCGAGGCGACCGTCCGGCGGTTTCCGGCGTCAGGCTGGTTCAGGAATCCTGTCGCGGTACACCGGGGTCAGAACGGATGCCGGCGCGACGGTCGCGCGAACACGGTCCACCATCGTCGCCTGGCGGCGCAGGGCGCCCCTCACGGTGTCGGTGTCGTGGGCGAGGCTGGAACCGGCGAGGCGGGAGACGGGGCGGTTCGGATCGGCGAACCGCGCATGCTCGACCGCGTCCAGCAGAGACGCCAGCGCGTTCTGCTCCAGCCTGGTGAACGTGCCCTGCACGGCGAGCGCCCCGGCGAACCCTCGCGGTGTGTCGGCGCCACTGACCGGGAGGCCGTAATCCTGCGCGGCATCCGACACCTCACGCCAGGCTGTGAGCGGTCCCGCCCGGCCGGATCGCAGGGCGCGGTCGCGGGAGGACCTGCGGAACGCCCGCAGGAGGGCGGGGAACGCGAGCAGGAGCAGGAGGGCGGCCGCGGCGGCCGCGAGGACGCCTGCAGGAGGATCGCCCGCTCCTCCCCCGCCTGTCGACGTCGCCGTTCCCGGGGTGATCGGCGTCAGCTCTTCCTGCAGGCGCTCAGCACCAGCCGCGGTTCCCGGGTCGCGGCCTTCGGCGCCGCTCACCTCGGCGCGGGCGTAATCCGGCACCACCCCGCGGCCGGGCGTCGGCTCAAAGGGCACCCAGCCCACGCCGCTGAAGTACAGTTCCGGCCAGGCGTGGAGCTCATCGGTCCCGACCGAGTACGTCAGCCTGTCTTCAGCGCCGATGATCCGGTCTCCGGGGAGGTAACCGAGCGAGACGCGGGCGGGGATCCCCGCCATCCGTGCGAGGATCGCCATCGCCGAAGAGAAATGGACGCAGTATCCGCGTTTCTTCTCGAGGAATTTTGCGATGACATCGAAACCGTCTCCGTCGTAGCCTTCGTCGACCGGCGCCTCGATGGAGTAGAGGAACGCCGTGCTTCGCAGGTAGCGCTGGATGGCGAACACCTTGTCGTAATCGTTCGTGATGCCCGCCGTGACTTCGGCGAGGGTATCGGTGAGGATCGGTGGGACCTCCTCGGGCAGCTCGAGGAAGCGCTCGACGTCGTCGGGGACCTCAGGCTGCGCGGCGATGAGCTGCTCCCGCGTCGGCAGGATCAGCACGCTCTCCGCGAGGTATCGTTGCCCGCTTGCGCTCGACAGCCTGCTCGACAGCGTCAGCCCCTCGGTGTCCCACATCCACCTGCCCTCGACTCCGAGCACGCGGACGCTCGGGAACGGCACCGGGAGCCAGGGTGCCACCATGCCGTCCACCCGCACCGAGGTCGTCGTCGGCTCGGTGAGGATCTCGTCGGAGAGTCCGGGGACCTCGAGCACGTTGTCCGGCTCGTTGGGCTGCCGGACCCGGTCGCGGCCCGCCGACCAGGTCGTGCCGTCGAACTCGTCGAGCGTCAGCAGGCGGAAATACAATGGCTCGTCGGTCGTCGTCGTGTACGAGAACTGTTGGGCGCCGCCCGGGCGGCGCAGGTCCTTGCCGAGGTCGACAAGGGGGCTCACACCGCGGCCGAAGAGCGACCCGCCGCTGGACGGCAGCAGGCTCTCGCCGTTGTAGCCGGGCGCCGCGGCCGCGAACACGAGCGATCCGACCACCGCGATCGCCCCGATGCTGAGTACGCCGCCCGGCCGTCGTGTCGACATCCGCCGCACCCGTGTGTCGGTCCAGAGCACGCAGAGGTAGGCCGCCCCGCACAGCGCCAGTGCGACGAGGTTCACCTCGCCGTTGACGAAGCCGGGGACCAGGGCGATGGCGAAGGCAGGAACGCCGACGAAGGCCGGCATCCGACCGGCGATGGCGATGGCATCGAGAAGGACCGCGAACGCCCCGCCGCCCACCGCGAGGACGAATCGGATGCCGATGTCAGCGTCGGCGGGTGTGCCCTGGCGCGAGATCGACCGCATTCCCTCGCGACCCAGTTCGCTGAACGCCGCAACGGTGTCCGAGGTCGGCACGACCAGGGCGAACGACGCATCCGGCGCGAAGAACAGCACGAGCAAGGCCAGCCAGACGATGGCGCCGACGAGCGTGGCGACCCAGGTCGGCGCACCGAGAGATCGAGCCGCCGCGGCGGATGCCAGCACCACGACGCCGAGCAGGGTGACGCCCAGCCACCAGGCTGCACCGTCGAGAAGCGGGGTGAGGGTCGACACCGTCATCACGTACAGCACGATGAGCGCCCAGGTCAGCGGCCAGTAGCGTTGGGCCGCCGCCCGTCGATCACCGATCCCTTCCCGCGGGCGCGGCGGGCGCCCTGTCTGGCGGGCTTCGGGGCGAGGGGGGCTAAGAACCGACACGAGAGTCTGCCTGTCCTGCGGCCTCCGAATCGCCGAAGGCGACCCGGGTCCACGCTGCTTCGACGCTGGTGCGCTGGTCGATGAGGGCGGCCCGCCAACCGGCATCGGCCAGGGTGCGGATCTCGTCGAAGCCGGGCTGAGCCGCCGGGCCCTCGGTTCTGGTGAGAAACACGACAGCGGGTGAGGCGTTCACCTTGATCGAGACGAGGCCGCGCGCACCGAAGCGGGAAAGCTGCCCGAGGACGGCGAAAACGGGCATCACGGTGCCGGTCCGTCGGATCACCGGGTGCAGGCCCGCGCTGACGTTGTAGAGGTCTGAAACGTCGAACCGTTCGGTCTGGGCGAGGACGTCGAGCAGCCCACCGGAGTCGCCCGGCGCGAAGCGGGAGATGCGGTACGGGACGCTCCCGTCGGCGAACGGCACGGCATCCGTCACACTCTCGATCACGGAAACCGCGTACCCGGCGTCGAGGAGGTGGATGCCGAGCGAGGCAGCCAGCTCCACCATGCGTTCGAAATGGGCTTCGGATGTCGCGCCCACCGGGTTGTTCTTCCCTGCCAGCGCCGTGTCGAGGAGCAGTGCCGCTTCGGGGTCTCCTTCCTGCTCCTCCTGCCTCACCATGAGTTCGCCGCGCCGTGCGGTCTGCCGCCAGTGGACCCGGCGGAGGGGGTCGCCCGCACGGTACTCACGGGCGATGAGCTCGTCGGCGCGCTGGGTGGCGAGCAGGTTGAGGTCGTGCTGGGCACCGTCGCCGCTCGACGATCGGAGCCCCGCGTCCGGGAGCAGCGTGACGCGGGGGGTGACGATCAACGGCTGCGGATCTGCGATCCGCCGTTCGGTGGTGACCAGGCCGAACGGGTCGCCGTGCGTCACCCGGAGCGGCCCGATCAGGAAGCGTCCTCGTCGCACCGACCGCAGTTCGTACTCCAGCTGGGCGCGGTAGCCGCGGAGGGAACCCGGGAGGCGACGGGGCAGTTCACCCTTCGGCGCACGACCGAACACCGACGGTACGTCATCCCGCCAGGACGCGATCGCAGAGACGTCGTTGTCGCGCGATTCGACGATGGCACGGACCAGGGTCGGCTCCCCGACCGAGACGGATGCGGGGGTGAAGGTGCGCGTGGCGGTGAGGCGGGGACGGTGGGTGCGCACGTAGACGGCAGACCCGGTGAACAGGAGGATGAGGAACAGGAAGAGGAACAGGCCTTCCCTGCGGTCGATCACGGTGGCGGCCACGAGCACGCCGGAGGCCACGAGAAGCACAGCCCAGCCGCGTGCCGTGGGACGGACGGCACGGAATCGGCCCGGCTGGGTGGCTCGCACGGTTACCTCGTGTTCGACGGCGGGACGACCGCGGTCTCCAGGATGCCTGCGATGAGTTCGGCGATGAGGTCGTCGCCACGCTGGTGGTGGCCGAGTGCCCTGCTGGTGGGCATGAGACGGTGGCCGAGAACGGGGAGCGCCAGCTCGTCGATGTCGTCGGGGAGGACGAAGTCGCGGCCGGCCACGAGGGCGAGCCCCTTCGCCGCCCTCACCAGCTGCAGCGTCGCCCTCGGGCTCGCGCCGAGGCGGAGATCGGGGTGTGCCCGTGTCGCCCGGACGATGCCCACCGCGTATTCCTTCACGCTTGGTGAGACGTACACGTTCCGTACCGACACCATCATGCGCTGCAGGGACGCGGCGGATACCACCGGTTCGAGGGTGGACAGCGGGTTGGAGGTGTCGCGGGTGGTGAGCATGCTCAACTCGGAGCCCTCGTCCGGGTAGCCCATCGAGATCCGGGCCATGAACCTGTCGCGCTGGGCCTCGGGCAGCGCGTACGTGCCCTCCATCTCGATCGGGTTCTGCGTCGCGATGACGGTGAACGGCCTCGACAACGGATAGGTGGAACCGTCGACGGTGACCTGACGCTCTTCCATGCATTCGAGCAGGGCGGACTGGGTCTTCGGGGAGGCTCGGTTGATCTCGTCACCGATGACGATGTTCGCGAACACCGCGCCGGGCTTGAACTCGAAGCGGCGGTCGGCCTGGTTGTAGACCGAGATCCCGGTGACGTCGCTCGGCAGAAGGTCAGGCGTGAACTGGATCCGGCTCACCGTGGCGTGCACGCTGCGGGCGAGGGCCTTGGCCAGCACCGTCTTACCCACGCCCGGAACATCCTCGATGAGGAGGTGCCCTTCAGCGAGGAGGACCGTCAGTGCGGTCCGCACGGCGGAGTGCTTGCCGTCGATCACCGATTCGACGTTGCGGATGATGTCGTCGGCGAGCCGGTGCGCTTCAGTGGGCGGGAGGCCGACCGCGTCCTCGACAAAGGCGGTGGAGCCGTCGGTCGGTGCGCGGGTGGGCAGGCTGGTCATGATCGCTGGAGGAACTCGGCGACAGGAGGGGGAACGAACGGGCTCACGTCGCCGCCGAGCGATGACACCTGGCGGACGAGCGAACTCGACACGTGCGCATGGGCGGGATCCGGAAGCATGAAAATCGTCTCCACTCCGGCGAGGTGTCGGTTGACGATCGCCATCGGTGTCTCGTATGCGACATCCACCTGGGAGCGGATGCCTTTCACCAGCACGGATGCCCCGACATCCGTCGCGTAGTCCACGAGAAGCCCGACGCTCCAGGACGCGACGACGATGTTGTCGCCAGAGCCGGCCTCCTCGATCGACTTCTCCAGCAGGGACACCCGTTCCGTGATCGGCAGCAGCGCCGACTTGCCCGGGTTGTGCACGACGAGGACGTGCAGTTCGTCGAACAGTCCGGCGGCACGCTTGATGACGTCCATGTGACCCAGGGTGACGGGGTCAAATGAGCCCGGAACGACGGCGATCCTCTGCATTTCTCAAGACTAGCGGGAGCATCAATCCGCGGGCCACGACCAACAGAAAACGATCAGGCTCGGCCCGGGTGCCCGTTCGGGTGACATGCCTGCTCAGTTCTTCGACAGCGCGGCTCGGGTGGACGCGTCCACTCGATGTTCGAGAGCCGCCCGGAGGACGGGATGGTCCGACAGCGCCGGGTCTGAGTCGAGCACGGCGGCTGCTTCGGACCGGGCGAGGGCGATGAGGTCGCCGTCGTGGGCGACGCGGAGGAGGCGCAGCGACGAGCGGCCGCCGGACTGCGCGCTGCCGAGCACATCGCCCTCCTGCCGGAGCTCGAGGTCGACCTGCGCGAGCTCGAAGCCGTCGAGGGTGGCAGCGACGGCATCCACGCGCTCGCGTGCGATGCTGCCCGGCTCGGCCGCGGTCACGAGCAGGCACAGCCCGGGCAGGCTGCCCCTGCCGACCCGGCCGCGCAGCTGGTGCAGCTGGGAAACCCCGAACCGGTCGGCGTCGAGCACGACCATCGCTGCCGCGTTCGGCACGTCGACGCCGACCTCGATCACGGTGGTCGCCACGAGGATGTCAATGCCGCCGGCCGCGAACTGGCGCATGATGGAGTCTTTCTCGTCGCTCGGCATCCGCCCGTGGAGTGCGGCGAGCCGGAGCGAGCGGGTGGCCTCGGTCGCGGCGAGCTCCGCGAGGGTCCCGACGACGGTGGCGCGGGTGCGCTCCGGCGCGTCCGGCGTCGCGGCGTTCTCGTCAACGGGCGGCTCCCCGTCGTCTTCGGGTTCGCCGACGTCGATCGCGGGGCAGACCACGAAGGCCTGCCTCCCGGCGGCCACCTCTTCGGCGACCCGGGCCCAGGCCCGGTGGATCCAGGCGGGGTGGTCGACGAGTCCGACGACGAAGGTCTCGATCCCGGCCCGGCCGGCAGGAAGCTCGCGGATGGTGCTGACGTCGAGGTCGCCGAACACCGTCATCGCCACGGTGCGCGGGATGGGCGTTGCCGTCAGCACGAGCACGTGCGGGGGCTGATGGCCCTTCTGGCGCAGGGTCTCGCGCTGTTCGACGCCGAACCGGTGCTGTTCGTCGACGACGACCAGGCCGAGGTCGTAGAAGGTCACGCTCTCGCTGAGCAGGGCGTGGGTGCCGATGACGATCTTCGCCTGTCCGCTGACGATCCGCAGCATGGCGCGTCTTCGCTCGGCGACGGGCATCTGCCCGGTGAGAAGCGTCGGCATGAGGCTCGCCGCGAGGTCGGGGCCGAGTGACTTCACGATCGACCGGAGGTGCTGGCCCGCGAGGACTTCGGTCGGGGCCAGGAGCGCGGCCTGGCCGCCGGACTCGGCGACAGTGAGCATGGCCCGCAGCGCGACGAGGGTCTTGCCCGAGCCCACCTCGCCCTGCACCAGGCGGTTCATCGGTACCGGCTGACCCAGGTCGCGGGCGATCTCGGCGCCGACCAGCTGCTGGTCACCGGTGAGCGTGAACGGCAGGGCGGTGTCGAAACGTTCAAGGAGTCCGCCGGGTGCCGGGATCCTCGGCGTGGTCTCCTCGAACCGCGCGATCTGCCGCTGCTGGAGCAGCGCGGCCTGGAGGAGGAACGCCTCTCGGTGACGGAGGGTGTCGCGGGCGACGTGCGCGTCGGCATCCGTCTTGGGCCGGTGGATCAGTTCGATCGCGTCGCCGTAACCGAGGAGGTTCTCGCGGGTGCGGACGTCTTCGGGGATGGGGTCGGGGAGCGGCTCGAGGCCGTCGAGGACGACGGCCATGGCCTTGGCCACCTGCCAGCTCGCGATGCTCGCCGTTGCCGGGTAGATCGGGATCGGGGTCATCGCCCAGGCGCGCGCGGATTCGGCACTGGTGCCCTGCTCGGCGGCCTCGAACAGTTCGTAGTCGGGGTGGGCGAGCTGGAGGACGCCCTTGTAGTCGCCGACCTTGCCGGCGAAGATGCCGCGCGTGCCCGGCGACAGCTCTTTCGTGCGCCAGGCCTGGTTGAAGAAGGTGAGCACGAGGATGCCCTGGCCGTCGGTGATCCGCACCTCGAGGATCGAGCCGCGCCGCGCTTTCATCGGCCGTTCCTGCACGGTGAGGACCTCGGCCACGATGGTGACGCTTTCGCCGACCGGGATGCGGTTCAGCGCCGTCAGTTCTCCGCGTCGCGCGTACCGGCGCGGGTAATGCTCGAGGAGATCCCCGACGGTGACGATGCCGAACGCGCGCTTGAAGGCAGCGGCGGTGCGTCCGCCGAGCACACCGTCGAGCTTTTTGGCGGTCGGGTCGGTCGGCATACGTCGAGTCTAGGCATGGCCGGTGACCGAGTCGCCTGATCGTCTCCTCAGGGCCGGTCGCAGCGGTACTGTTGGGCGGGTGACGAGAATCGTGTCCGGGTTCGCCGGTTCCCTGGCCCTGAAGGTACCGAAGTCGGGAACCCGGCCGACGAGCGACCAGGTGCGTGAGGCCATGTTTTCCGCGCTCGACGCGCGCGACGCCGTCGATGGCGCCCAGGTGCTCGACCTGTATGCGGGATCGGGAGCGCTGGGCCTCGAGGCCGCCAGCCGCGGAGCTGTCGAAGTCGTCCTTGTTGAGCGGGCTGCGCCCGCTGCGGCGGCGTGCCGGGCGAACGCCATCGCCGTGCAGAAGGCATCCCCCCGCAAGCTCGTGGTGACGGTGGCCGCCCGTTCGGTGCAGAGTTACCTCGACTCGGCCGTCGGCACCTTCGACCTGGTCTTCCTCGACCCGCCGTACGACATGCCGGAGCCGGAACTCACCGCGAACCTCGCCGCGCTTCCCCGCGTCCTCGCCGACGACGCCCTCGTCGTCGTGGAGCGCAGTTCCCGCACGCCGGAGCCGTCGTGGCCGGAGGGACTCACGTCGATCCGCTCGAAGAAGTATGGCGAGACCATGGTCTGGTGGGCGGTGCCGTCTGGGCCGGAGTAGTCCAGCTCGGGCGTCCGGCTCGAGGCGGTGCGGTCGGCCCCTGACGCGCAACTCCGCCAATCCGAGTCAGCGGCCAGCTCAACCCGCGCCCGCCCGGCAGCCCCGCGCACTTTGCCGTCGATCTGGCGGAGTCATGCGCAACCCCGCCGGCAGCTGAGCAGGCGCGGCCGTGCCTCCCTTCGCGCATAAGTCCGCCAATCCGTGGGTTGGGCGTCTCGAGCCTGCCCAGTCACGGCATCCCGGCCGCAACCCAGCCCGATCTGGCGGAGTTGTGCGCAACCTCGCCGGCAGCCGAGCAGGCGGGGCTCAGCCGGCCTGGCCGTCCCAGCCGACGTAGGGGTCCCAGCCGAGGACGCCGCCGACGGCATCCCCGTCGAGGGTGACCCCGTTCCCGTGGAGGACGCGACCGATCGGCCGGAACCCGGCGGGGAGCGCTGCATCCGGGCCGAAGGTGGCGAGCAGCGCGTGGTCTTCTCCCCCACGGAGCGCCGACTCGACGTCGTCGCCGAGTGCGTCCCGGTGAAGGTCGAGGCACACGCCGCTGGCACGGGCGATCCGGGCCGCGTCGAGCGCAAGCCCGTCCGACACGTCGAGCATGGCGGTGGCGCCGGCGACGGCGGCATCCACCCCGGAGGAGATCGGCGGCGTCGGCGCCAGCTGCGCCCCGACCCTCTCTGGCTCGCGGGCCCGCAGGGTGGCTGCGGCCGCGGCATCCGGGTGACCGTGCTCGTCGACCCCTTCGGCGAAGAGCAGGCGGAGCCCGGCGGCGGCCTTGCCCGCGTTGCCGGCCAGGGCGACGACGTCGCCGACGCGTGCACCGCTCCGCAGGACCGGTGCACGGCCTTCGAGATCGCCGAAGGCGGTGATGGCGAGGGTGAGGGTGTCTGAGACGGACATGTCTCCCCCGACGACACCGCAGCCCGGCGCGAGAAGCGCACAGGCGTCACGCAGGCCGGCGGAGATCCCCTCGAGGACGCTCACCGGAGTGTTCGGGGTGGCGGCGATGGCGACGACGAGGCCGGTTGGCCGTGCACCCATGGCGGCGACGTCGGCGAGGTTCGACGCGGCGGCTTTCCAGCCGAGGTCGTGCGGCTGCGACCAGGCCAGCCGGAAGTCTGGCCCATGGACCATCATGTCGGTGGTGACGACGAAGCGGCCGTCAGGGGCGGCGAGTACTGCAGCGTCGTCGCCGGGGCCCAGGAGCTGGCTGGCGGCAACCGGCAGGAGCGGGAAGATCCGGTCGAGCACCGCGAGTTCGTGCACCTCTCGCACGGTGTCCGGTCGCGGCTGCCGTTCAGGCGTCTCAAGGCTCTGGCTCATGCGTTCAACGGTAGCCTGAGAGCGATGTCCTCCCGCACCGCGCTCCGCACCCTCGCCCGTACCACCGCCCTCGTCGCACTCGCGACGACGCTGCTCACCGGCTGCGTGCAGGCCGTGCCGCTCGAGCCGGCAGAGAACGCCAACGACCCGGCGTGCGCCGACGTGACGGTGCGCCTGCCTGACACGGTGGCGGACAAACCGAAGCGCGAAACCTCAGCCCAGGCCACCGGCGCCTGGGGGGACCCCGCGGCCGTCCTCCTGCACTGCGGTGTCGCCGTGCCCGGCCCCACCACCGACGCCTGCATCGCCCTCAACGGCGTCGACTGGATCGCTGACGAGTCCGACGCGGAGAACGACACCTACCGGTATACGACGTACGGCCGTGACCCTGCCGTCGAGGTGGTCATCAACGCGAATCCCGAGACCGGCGGCGTGTCAGGCACGACAGCACTCATCGACCTCACCTCGGCCGTGTCGGTCATCCCCGCCACTTCGGCCTGTCTCGCGCCGGGCGACGTCCTGGAGTAGCGGCGCCGACGAATTCACTCACTCCGGACAAACTCACCCGCTACGCCGAGTGAATCGGACCGCAACGCGTGAATCGGATGTCGCGCAGCTGCGTGGCCCGAGACGCCGCTCGCCGCCATCCGCCGAACGCCATCCGCGGATTCACTCACTCCGGACGAACTCACCCGGTGCGCCGGATGACCCGGACCGCAACGGATGACCCGGACCGCACTACCCGTCAGGCGCCCCGCCGCGCCGCCGCCACGTCGAGGAGTTCGGTGATGAGGTTCTCGTAGCTCAGCCCCGACCGGATCCAGCAGGTCGGGAACATCGAAATCGGCGTGAAGCCGGGCATCGTGTTGACCTCGTTGACGACGATGCCGCCGTCCGCGGGCAGAAAGAAGTCGACGCGGGCGAGGCCCTCTGCGCCGATGGCGTCGAAGGCACGGATCGCGACGTTCTGTAGCTTCGTCAGCTCAGCGTCCGACAGGTCGGCGGGGCAGACGAGGTCGATGCCGGGGGCATCCAGGTACTTGGCGTCGAAGTCATAGAACTCCCGACCCGAGAGCACGATCTCTCCGGCGACGGATGCTCGAGCAGGCTCCCCCGGACGACCACCGAGAACGGCGATCTCCAGTTCCCGACCCGGCACACCGGCTTCGATGAGAACCTTCGGGTCCTCGGCGAATGCCGTCGCCATGGCGGCGTCGAGATCGGCAACGGTGGTCACGCGGCTCACGCCCACACTGGAGCCGGCACGGGCCGGCTTGACGAAGACCGGCGAGCCGAGCACCTCGAGCGCCTCTGCGGCGACCGCGGGACGCGCCCGGTACTCGGCATCCGTCACCGTGCGCCAGGGCGCAACGGTGATGCCGGCGTGCTCGAGCACGGTCTTGGTGAAATGCTTGTCCATGCCGAGGGCTGAGGCGAGCACCCCGCTGCCGACATAGGGGTAACCGACGAGCTCGAGCATGCCCTGCAGCGTGCCGTCCTCGCCGAACGGTCCATGCAGAATCGGGAATACGATGTCGGGGCTCCCGAGCGACCGCTCAGCGCCGTCCGGCAGCGTGACGCGCAGTTCGCGCGACAGGATGCTGTCCGGCCAGCGCACGCGGGATCCGTTGTCGACGACCTCGGGCAGGTTCGAGGGGTCGAGGGCGAACTTCGCCGGGTCGTCCTCTTCGAGGACGAACGCGCCGTCGCGGGTGATCCCGACCGGGACCACGTCGAACAGCGACCGGTCAATTGCCTTGAGGACTCCGCCCGCCGTCGCGCAGCTGATCGAATGCTCGCTTGATCGACCTCCAAACAACACCACCACCAGGCGCTTCTGCGTCATCGTTTGTCCTTTCGCCCTGAGGCTCGTCGCTGTCTGTCGTGAGGTGAGGTGCAATGTCTTTGGGGTCGAGCGTTCCGTCGAGCACCTGCTTGACCTGCTCGACGATGGGCATTTCGACGCCGATCGATCGGGCAAGCTCGAGCACCGGCGCCACAGACGCGAGGCCTTCGGCCGTCTGCTGCATCTGCTTGACGACGGCGGAGAAACTGTACCCCTGGCCGAGCAGACGGCCGGCCGTGTTGTTGCGCGACAGCGGGGACTGGCAGGTCGCGATGAGGTCGCCGAGGCCGGCAAGCCCGGCGAGGGTCTCGGCCTGTGCGCCCTGCGCCACCGCGAAGTCGGTCATTTCGACGAGACCGCGCGTGATGATCGACGCCTTGGTGTTCTCGCCGTAGCCGACGCCGTCGACGATGCCGATCGCCACGGCGATGAGGTTCTTGAGCACTCCGCCGAATTCGGTACCGATGACATCCGTGTTGACGAAGGTGCGGAAGTAGCGGTTCCGCGCGAGCAGAGCGACGGCCTGAGCCGTCTCCATGCTCACCGACGAGACGACGGCAGCGGTCGGCTGTTCACGCGCGATCTCGAGGGCGAGGTTGGGTCCGGATGCCACGGCGATGCGCGTCGGGTCGATGTCGAGTCCCTGACGGATCACCTCGCTCATCCGCAACCCCGAGCGTCGCTCGACGCCCTTCATCAGGGAGACCACGATGGTGTCGGGTTCGAGGAACGGCCGGATGGCGACGAGGTTGTCCCGCAGCGACTGGCTGGGCACGGCGATGAACACCTGCTGCGCGCCGCGGAGCGCATCGGCGAGGTTCGACGTCGCCGTGAGGTTCGCCGGCAGCTGGATTCCGGGAAGGTAGTCGCTGTTGCGGTGCTGCTTCGCGATTTCGCGGGCCAGTTCGGGTCGACGCGCCCACATGGTCACGTCGGCGCCGCCGTCTGCGAGGATCTTGCCGAAGGTGGTGCCCCAACTGCCGGTGCCGAGCACGGCAACCCGTGCCGGGGAAGTCAGTCGTCGGCTCAAAATCGACCCGTGTCCTTCTGGTTGTGCTTGCTGGGGTCCCACGGTTCGTCGGGCGCTTTTTCGCCGCGGAGATCCTCGAGCAGCGCGGTGATCTCCTTCATCACGACGGCCGTCGCTTCGGTGAGCGTCGCGGCGTCGAGGGGCCGGTTGGCGAACGCGGAGAGGTCGACGGGGTCGCCGACCTTCACGTCGATCCGCTTGGGCGGGAAGAAGTGAATCTTGCGCGAGTAGCGGGCCATTACCTTGTCGGTACCCCAGTGCGCGATCGGGGTGATCGGGATGCCATGGGTCAGCGCGACCCGGACGGCGCCCGTCTTGCCGCGCATCGGCCACAGGGCGGGATCACGCGTGAGCGAACCCTCGGGGTAGATGACGACGCCCTGCCCTTTTTCGACGAGGAGTCCACCGGCCTGCACCGGGTCGTTGCCGCGGGTCGACCCCGCGCGTTCGACCGGGATCTGACCGGACCTGGTGAGCAGCCAGCCGACGACGGGGATCTTGAAGAGCCCGGCCTTCGCCATGAACCGCGGCGCGCGGCCCATCTTCCAGACGGCGATCCCGACGACGATCGGGTCGATCTCACTGAAGTGGTTGGGCGCGAGCACGAACGGTCCGGAGATGGGCAGTTTGTGCCCGTCCTGGACCCGGATCTTCATCATCAGGCGTGCTGGGGGCAACGCAATGGCCCCCAGCAGCCAGTAGATGGACGGCCGGGATTTCTCCGGGCTCGCTCGCCGGCGGTTGTCGCTCTTCGTCACGGCCATCAGCCTTCGAGAACGAAATCTGCTCCCAGCTGCTCCAGCTTGGTGATGAATTTCTCGTAGCCGCGGCTGATGATGCCGACGTTCGAGACCCTGGACGTTCCCTCCGCACTCAGGGCCGCGATGAGGTGCGAGAAGCCGCCGCGCAGGTCGGGCACGACGATGTCGGCACCGCGCAGGTGCGTCGGGCCCGAGATGACGGCCGAGTGGTTGAAGTTCCTCTGTCCGAACCGGCAGGCCTGGCCGCCGAGGCACTCCTTGTGAACCTGAATGGTCGCACCCATTTCGACGAGCGCGTCGACGAAGCCGAATCGCTGCTCGTAGACGGTCTCGTGCACGATCGACACGCCCTTCGCCTTGGTGAGGGCGACGACGAGGGGCTGCTGCCAGTCGGTCATGAACCCGGGGTGCACATCGGTTTCGATGATGACGGGGTTGAGCTGCGTCCCGGGGTGGTAGAACCGGATGCCGTCGTCAGCGATGTCGAACTTGCCGCCGACCTTGCGGAACACGTTGAGGAACGTGAGCATCTCGGGCTGGCGCGCGCCGCCGACGAAGATGTCTCCCTCGGTGGCAAGGGCCGCCGCGGCCCAGCTGGCTGCCTCGTTGCGGTCGAAGAGCGCCGTGTGCGAGTAGCCCTCGAGGCGTTCGACGCCCTCGATACGGATGACCCGGTCGGTGTCGACCGTGATGATCGCACCCATCTTCTGCAGGATGTTGATCAGGTCCATGATTTCGGGCTCGATGGCCGCGCCGCGAAGCTCGGTGATGCCGTCAGCCCGCACCGCGGTGAGGAGAACCTGCTCGGTCGCTCCCACGCTCGGGTACGGCAGGTGCACCTTGGTGCCCTTGAGGCCGTTCGGCGCTGACATGCGGATGCCGCTCGGCTGCTTCTCAACGACGGCTCCGAACTGCCGGAGCACCTCGAGGTGGTAGTCGATCGGGCGGTCGCCGATGCGGCATCCGCCGAGGTCGGGGATGAACGCCTCGCCGAGGCGGTGCAGCAGCGGTCCGCAGAACAGGATCGGGATTCTGCTCGAGCCGGCGTGCGCGTCGATGTCGGCCATGTGGGCGCTTTCGACGTTGGACGGGTCGAGGTGAAGAACACCTTCCTCGTCGCTTGTGACCTTCACGCCGTGCACGTCGAGCAGGCCGCGGACGACCCGGACGTCGCTGATGTCAGGAACGTCGCGGAGAACGCTCGGAGTTTCCCCGAGAATGGCAGCCACCATCGCTTTGGTGACGAGGTTCTTGGCTCCCTTCAGTTCGATACGACCGCGGAGCGGACGTCCACCGTGGATCGTGATTGTGTCGCCTTGAAGGCCCACGCTGGCTCCCGCCCGTGAAGCATCCTGAAGAAGTGAACTCAAATGTATTACCTGCGCTGCCTGTTACTTGATGGGAAGAGTCTTGGGTCGCCATGACTCTCTTGAAGCCTCGAACTGAGTAATCTGTGCTTCGTTGCGCAGGGTGAGGCCGATGTCGTCCAGCCCCTCGAGGAGCCGCCACCTAGTGTAATCATCGATCTCGAATGAAACCGTGAGGTCACCGATAGCAGCAGTCTGTGCAACCAGATCGACGGTGATCTCTATTCCCGGCCGGGCATCGATCAGCGCCCAGATCTTCTTCGTGTCCTCCTCGGAGATCTGTGCCGCGAGCAGGCCTTGCTTGCCTGAATTGCCCCGGAAGATGTCTCCGAACCGCGGGCTGAGGATGACCTTGAATCCGAAGTCGCGAAGCGCCCACACGGCGTGTTCTCGCGATGAGCCGGTTCCGAAATCCTGCCCGGCGACGAGCACCTGGGCACCCTGGAAGGCCGACTGGTTCAGCACGAAATCAGGATCCTGCCGCCAGGCCGCGAAGAGCGCGTCCTCGAAGCCGGTCTTGGTGACGCGTTTGAGGTAGACCGCGGGGATGATCTGGTCGGTGTCGACGTTGGATCTCTTCAGCGGGGCCGCGATCCCGGTGACTGTGGTGAACTTTTCCATGGTCAGTTCGCTCCTTCGAGGTCGGCGGGGCTGGACAGGGTGCCGCGAATGGCGGTCGCCGCTGCGACGAGCGGAGACACGAGGTGGGTACGCCCGCCCTTGCCCTGGCGTCCTTCGAAGTTGCGGTTGCTCGTCGAAGCACAGCGTTCCCCCGGCGCGAGCTGGTCCGGGTTCATCCCGAGGCACATGGAGCAGCCGGCGAATCGCCATTCCGCTCCGAAGTCGGTGATGATCTTGTCGAGACCCTCAGCTTCGGCTTCGATCCTCACGCGCGCGGATCCGGGCACGACCATGACGCGAACGCCGTCGGCCTTTTTCTTGCCCTCGACCACCGACGCGAAAGCGCGGAGGTCCTCAATGCGGCTGTTGGTGCACGAGCCCATGAAGACCGCGTCGACCGGGATCTGCTTCATCGGCGTACCGGCCGTGAGGTCCATGTACTCCAGGGCGCGTTCGGCCGCGGCGCGTTCGTTCGGGTCGGCGATGGTGTGCGGGTCGGGCACGGCGTCGCTGAGCGACACGCCCTGGCCCGGGTTGGTGCCCCACGTCACGAACGGGTCAAGGGTGTCGGCGTCGAGGGAGACCTCGGCGTCGAAGACGGCGCCTTCATCGGTGGGCAGCGTCTTCCAGTATTCGACAGCGGCGTCCCAGTCGGCTCCCTCCGGAGCGTGCGGGCGACCCTTCAGATAGGCGTACGTCGTCTCATCCGGTGCCACCATGCCTGCACGCGCCCCGGCTTCGATCGACATGTTGCAGATCGTCATACGGCCCTCCATGGAGAGCGCGCGGATGGCGGAGCCGCGATACTCGAGCACGTAGCCCTGGCCACCGCCGGTGCCGATCTTGGCGATGACGGCGAGAATGATGTCCTTCGCCGTGACACCGGGACGGAGCGTGCCCTCGACGTTGATGGCCATCGTCTTGAACTGCTTGAGCGGCAGGGTCTGCGTGGCGAGCACGTGCTCGACCTCGCTCGTGCCGATGCCGAACGCCATGGCGCCGAAAGCCCCGTGGGTCGAGGTGTGGGAGTCGCCGCACACGACGGTGATACCCGGCATGGTCAGCCCCAGCTGGGGACCGACGACGTGGACGATCCCCTGCTCGATGTCACCGAGCGAGTGCAGTCGCACACCGAACTCGACGGCGTTCTTGCGCAGGGTCTCGATCTGCGTGCGGCTGGTGAGGTCGGCGATCGGCTTGTCGATGGCGAGGGTCGGCGTGTTGTGGTCCTCGGTCGCGATCGTCAGGTCTGGTCGGCGCACGGGGCGCCCGGCGAGCCGGAGCCCGTCGAATGCCTGCGGGCTCGTGACCTCGTGCACGAGGTGCAGATCGATGTAGATGAGATCGGGCGTGCCGTCTTCGCCCTTGGCGACGAGGTGGTCTTCCCAGATCTTCTCCGCCAGCGTCCGCGGCTGAGGCGCGGGAGCGGCGTGCTTGGGGTGACCGGAGCGCGTGCCACGTTCAGGCACGGCATTTTCAGTGGGTACGGTGTTCTGCTGCATCGGTTTCCTCGCAAGAAAGGGTGGATCAGGCAGGACAAACCCCGCGACGGGGAGGCCTGGATGTTAGGCCCCGTCGCGGCAACTAAGAAGCAGCCTGAACAGCACGCGTTCAGAATATCACCCGTGCACGCCAGTGCCGCAGCAGCCGCCGCCGGCACCCCCACCCGAACCTGCTCGAGGAGCCCCTCCGCGGACCGACTCGCCGGCACGCCGACCCGCCACCACCCGAAGCGGCGAGTCGCGGAAACCGTCCGTCTGAACCACGAAAGGCCCTCCCGCCAGCAGAGCTGGAGGCAGGGCCTTTCGATGCGTGTACGGCCACGCGGCATCCGTCAGTCGACCGAGATGGATTCCTTCTTGCGCTCGTCCCGACTCGATTTGACCAGGCTGGCGACGGTGGAGACGATCATCGCGCCGACGATGACGGCGAGCGAGGTCCAGGTGTTGATCTCGGGCGCCCATTCGATGTGCTGCCCGTTGTTGATGAACGGAAGTTCGTTCTCGTGCATGGCGTGCAGCACGAGCTTGACACCGATGAAGGCGAGGATGAAGGCGATTCCGTACTTGAGGTAGTGGAGTCGCTCCAGCAGTCCGCCGAGCATGAAGTAGAGCTGGCGGAGACCCATCAGCGCGAAAATGTTCGCCGTGAAGACGATGAACGGGCTCTGTGTGATGCCGAAGATGGCCGGGATCGAGTCGAGCGCGAACATCACATCGGTGGTGCCGATCGCGATGAACACGATGAGCATCGGCGTCCAGACCTTCTTGCCGTCGAGCATCGTGCGGAGCTTGGAGTCGTGGAACTCCGGAGAGATGCTGATGTGGCGCTTCATGTAGGTGATGAGAGCGGTCTCGCCGTCCTCAGCATCCTCGTTGTGGCCGAACGCCTGCTTCCAGGCGGTCCAGAGCAGGAAGACACCGAAGATGTAGAAGACCCAGCTGAAGCTCTCGATCAGCTGTGCTCCAAGAACGATGAAGATACCGCGGAAGATGAGGGCGATGATGATGCCCACCATCAGGACTTCCTGCTGCAGTCGCTTCGGCACCGAGAACCGGGCCATGATGATGACGAACACGAAGAGGTTGTCGATCGAGAGGCTGTATTCGGTCAGCCAGCCTGCAAGGAACTGCCCGGCGTATTCACCGCCGGCGACGAGGAACATCAGCCCGGCGAAGACGAGCGCCAGCGTGACGTAGAACACCACCCAGAGCGTGGATTCCTTCATCGAGGGGATGTGGGGCCGCTTGACGACGAGCAGAAGGTCGGCAAGAAGAATGAGTCCGAGAACGACGTAGGAGCCGATTTCGAACGCAAGGGGCAATTCCGGGTGCATCCGGGGCCTTTCCGTAAGGGGTGGGTGGGTGCGGCAAACACCCGAAAGTCTCTCCCGCCCGGCCACATGGCCGTGCCACGACGCCCGGGGTCTCATCGATGTGACCCGTGATGACGGATGCCGTGCTGAGGGATACTCCCCTTCGCTGATTCCACTTTAGCCGATGAACGAGGCCGCCACGGCCTGACGGGAACTCGCAGCTTCGCCGCCCTAGGATTTACCCGCGCCTTTTTCGCACTTCATCCCGTTGATCTCACAGCCAGGAGCCTCCGTGTCCTCTTCCCCGACTCCTCCCGCACGCAGTTTTGCGGTGTCCGGCATCGGCTACATGATCTTCCTCAGCCGCTGGCTCCAGGCGCCGCTCTACCTGGGGCTGATCGTCGCCCAACTGATCTATGTCTGGGTCTTCATCCAGGAGCTGTGGCACCTCGGCGACGAGGTTATCAACCACTCCGCCGACGTCACAGAGGCGAGCGTCATGCTGGCCGTCCTCGGCCTCATCGACGTGGTCATGATCGCCAACCTGCTCATCATGGTGATCATCGGGGGCTACGAAACGTTCGTTTCGAAGATCAACCTCACCGACCACCCGGATCAGCCCGAATGGCTGTCCCACGTCAACGCCAACGTACTCAAGGTCAAGCTCGCCATGGCGATCATCGGCATCTCGTCGATCCACCTGCTCAAGACCTTCATCGAAGTGGGCAACATGACGGATGCCGGCTCCGGCAGCGACGTGACCGGGGAGAGCTACACCCCACTCGGAGTCTTCTGGCAGGTCGTCATCCACATGGTCTTCATTCTCTCGGCGGTCGCGCTGGCTGCTATCGACAGGATGTCGAGGCACGTCGCACCTCCCGCCCCGGTCATGGCCGAGGTAGCCACCGGCGGCGCCGCTCCCCACGGCAGCCGGGAGTACGTCCTCGCCGACCCGCGAGTCGAGCACGACACGATCGCCCGGGCTGCCTCGGAGCGAGACACCGCCCGGATCTGATCGCGGCGGATCAGCATCCGCCAACTTGCTTCGAAAGGGCTTCGGATCGAAGCGCAGATGGCACACTGAATCTGTGGCCATGGGAATCGAAGACTATGCACTGATCAGCGACTGTTACACGGCCGCGCTCGTTGGCCGGGATGGCAGCATCGACTGGCTGTGCATGCCTCGGTACGACTCGCCATCGATGTTCGGAGCGCTCCTCGGTACCGAGGATCACGGACGGTGGAAGCTGGCGCCCGTCGACGAGCGGGCGACCTCCACCCGTCGCTATGACGGCGACTGCTTCACCCTGATCACCACCTGGACCACACCGTCCGGCGTCGTCGAAGTCATGGACCTCATGCCGCGCGGCGACCACAGGGCAGACCTGGTCCGTCGCGTGCGGGGAATCTCCGGCCGGGTCGAGATGCACCAGCAGCTCCGGATCCGATTCGGTTACTCGGCCGCGATGCCCTGGGTGCGCAAGCTGCACGACCAGTACGGCACCTCCCTCCTGGCAGTCGCCGGGCCGGACGCCGTCGTCGTGCGCGGCCCCGAGATGTTCGCTACCGACCATGAACACGCCGGGTCCTTCGTCGTCGAAGCACGAGAGACGGTCGACGTCACCATGACCTGGTTCCCATCGCATCGTGAACCACCGGATCCCGTGCACATCGACGAGCAGCTCGCCATGACCGAGAAGTGGTGGCATGACTGGGCGTCCATCCTCGAACAGCACGGGGCATACGCGGACGTGGTCGCGCGGTCGTTGCTCGTGATGCGGGCGCTCACCCATGAAGAGACCGGCGGAATCGTCGCCGCGGCGACGACGTCGCTGCCCGAGAACTTCGGCGGCAGCCGCAACTGGGACTACCGTTACGTCTGGCTTCGCGACGCGTCCCTGACTGTCACCGCCCTGGTCTCGTGCGGTATCACGGAAGGCGTGGACCGCTGGCGGCTGTGGCTGCTCCGGGCGATCGCCGGTGACCCGAAGGACGTTCAGATCATGTACGGGATCGGCGGGGAACGCGACCTGCCGGAGCGTGAGCTGCCGGCGTTTCCTGGTTACCGCCGATCGGCGCCCGTGCGCATCGGCAACGCGGCGGCCCTGCAGTTCCAGTCGGATGTCATCGGTGAGGTGATGGTGGCGCTGCACGACGCCCGCGTGGCCGGCGTCGTCGAGACCGCGTTCTCCTGGGCGCTGCAGCGAGCGCTCGTCAGCTTTATGGAGACGCACTGGCAGGCGCCCGACCAGGGCATCTGGGAGATCAGGGGCGTCCCGCGTCGGTTCACGCACTCTCGCGTCATGATGTGGGCGGCGTTCGACCGCGCGATCAAGGCCGTCACCGAATTCGGCCTGGAGGGGCCCGTCGACCGCTGGATCGAGCTCCGCGCGCTGATTCGCGAAGAGATCGACACCGAGGGCTATGACCCCGAACGCAACACGTACACCCAGTACTACGGCACGACCGAGGTGGACGCATCACTGCTCCAGCTCGTCGACGTCGGCTTCTGCCGGGCGGACTCCCCACGGATGCTCGGGACGGTCACAGCGATCGAGTCGGACCTGCTTCGCGACGGCCTGCTGTTGCGGTACCGCACCGAGGCCGGCGTCGACGGTCTGCCGGGCGACGAGCATCCGTTCCTCGCCTGCTCGTTCTGGCTGGTCTGCCAGTACGCCCGCACCGGGCGGCTGGACGAGGCCCGCGCCCTGATGGACCGGCTGGTCGGTTTCTCCAATGATGTCGGGCTGCTCAGCGAGGAGTACGACGTCACTCATGGGAGGCAGGCCGGCAACATGCCGCAGGCGTTCTCCCACCTCGCGCTGGTGCTCGCCGCGAAGGCGATCCGGGCCGCCGAGGCAGGCGAATACGCCTGAGGAAGGTCAGCGCTTCACCGCCAGCCTGGTGAGCAGGCGCTCGAGCGGCCCACGCCCGAGGAAGTACCGCCACAGACTCGCCCCGAGCAGCGAGGCAACGGCGAGCCCGATCAGGAGCGGCCAGCCGGGATAGTCGGGACCCCCGGTGTCCCGCTCGCCAGCGACCATCGCGAGAACGAGAATTTGGGCCGTGTAGACGGTGAGAGCCAACGCTCCGGCGGCCCCGAGGGGCCAGAGCACGACCCGGGGCACCTCTGCCGAATCGTCCAGTGGTCGTGGCGATGAGGAGCAGGCCGAGAATGGCGAATGCGGTGCCGCCTGAGCCGAGGATCTCCGGGGTCGACCCGGAGTGCGCCTCTGCGGTGACCCCGGGCAGGATCAACGCACTTCCATAGCCGGCGATCGCTGCGGCGCACCCCGCTCCGACCAGCCAGGCCTGCGTGCGCCGCCGTTCCAGCCCCGACCGGGCAGCGACCAGCCCGACGAGGAGAAGCGGCAACCACACGAGGGCCGGGTAATACCCGGTCAGGAGATATTCCCGGAGCACGTCGAGAACGGATGCCGGCTCACGGCTGCCCGGATCGACGAGGCGGGCCAGAGCGGGCGCCGCGACGAGCACGACCGCCGCTGTGACGAGAATCACGGCTCTGCCGGCGAAGAGCAGCGGGAGCACGAGCAGGAACATGACGGCGTAGTAGTCGAGGATGATCGCGATCTCGCTGCCGAGCGTCCACAGCAGCACGCCGAGCAGGAACACGAACAGAGCCCGCACGACCACAACCCGTCGCACGGCTGAGCGGCTGCCCGGCTCCGGCGGTTGTGTTCCCCCGGAGAGCAGGCCGAGCGAGACGCCGGCCAGGGTCGCGAACAGGATCGACGACCGCCCGTCGACGAGGAGCTCGCCCTCGTCGGCCCTCGGCATCGCATGGGCGATGAACATGCCGAGAATGGCGAGCCCGCGTGCGATGTCCACGGCCGGGATGCGAGGCGGCGCTATGGTTTCCTGGCCGGTCACCGCGTTCACGAGGGATCCGGTTCAGGCGGTGGACTCGGACGACCGCAGGTCAGCGAGAAGCCGGCGACGTTCGGCCTGGGCGACCGGGTCGGGCACCGGGAGGGACGCCAGCAGTCGCTGCGTGTACGGGTCTTTCGGTGCTCCGAGCACCTCTGCGCCCGTACCTTCCTCGATGAGCTTGCCCCGGTAGAGCACCGCGATACGGTCGGAGAGGATGTCGACGACAGCCAGGTCGTGGCTGATGAACAGCGCCGCGAAGCCGAGATCCTTCTGCAGTTCCGCGAACAGTTCGAGCACTCGCGCCTGCACCGAGACATCGAGCGCCGATGTCGGTTCATCGGCGATGAGCAGAGCCGGGTCGAGCGCGAGGGCACGGGCGAGGCTCGCGCGCTGGCGCTGGCCTCCGCTGAGCTCGTGCGGGTATCGGCTGCCGAAAGCTTTCGGCAACTGCACCGCCTCGAGCAACTCGCCCACGCGCTGGGTCACCCCGCGCTGGTCCATGCCTTTCCTGTGAACCTTGAGCGGTTCGGCGACGCACTCTGCGATGGTCAGCAGCGGGTTGAAGCTGGAACCCGGGTCCTGGAAGACAAAGCCGATCGAACTCCGAAGCGGACGGAAGCGCCGCTCCTTCACGCCGTTCATTTCAGTTCCGAGCACGGTCAGCGAGCCGCCGGTCACCGGGGTGAGTCCAGCGATGGCGCGGCCGATGGTCGTCTTTCCCGATCCGGACTCCCCCACCAGTCCGACGACTTCTCCCGGCGCAATGGTGAAGTCCACACCGTCGACGGCCACGAATCCAGGACGGCCGAGGCGGCCGGGGTATTCGATCCGCAGGTTCTCGGCACGCACAACAGGGACGGCAGTCGTGTCGACAGGTGCCTTGCGCTCGGCGGCCTCGATCTTCTGCCCGATGCGAGGGACGGCGGCGAGGAGCTTCCTCGTGTAGTCGTTCTGCGGGTTCGCGAACAGGGTCACGGCATCCGCCTCTTCGACCACGCGGCCCTGGTACATCACGGCCACACGGTCGGCAATGTCGGCGACGACGCCCATGTTGTGGGTGATCAGAACGATCGACGCGCCGAATTCGTCGCGACACCGGCGCAACAGGTCGAGGATCTCGGCCTGCACCGTGACGTCGAGGGCTGTCGTCGGTTCATCGGCCACGATGAGGCCCGGGTTCAGAACGAGGGCCATTGCGATGACGACACGCTGCTTCTGTCCGCCCGAGAACTGGTGCGGGTAGTAGTCGACGCGTGACTCAGGCTCCGGAATCCCGACCTTGGTGAGGATCTCGACGGCTCGCGCGCGGGCATCCTTCCGTTTCAGTTTCGGATCGTGCGCCCGGAGGCCTGCCGCGATCTGCCACCCAACGGTGAGCACCGGGTTGAGCGCGGCAGACGGTTCCTGGAACACCATGGAGACGTCTGCGCCGCGGATCCGGCGAAGCTGTTCCTTCGAAACGGTGACGATGTCGTTCTCAGATTTCCCGTCCCTGCTTCTCAGGAGAATGGCGCCGGCGCGGGTCGCGGTTTCAGGCAGGAGGCCGAGGATGGTCTTCGCCGTGACCGTCTTGCCGCTCCCCGACTCGCCCACGATGGCGAGCACTTCCCTCGGCGCAACGGTGAGGCTGACCTGGTCGACCGCTTGAATTGCACCGGCATCCGTTGCGAATGACACGTCGAGGTTGCGGATCTGCAATACGTCGCTCATGAGCGTCCTTCGTTCTCGAGGCCGGCGAGTCCGCCGGGGCCGGCAGTCAGCGTCCCACCGGGAACGACGGATGTCTCGGCGACGGTTCCCGAGGCCGCACCGACGGCCCGTCGCCCGCGGAGTCGGGGGTCGGCGAGGTCATTGAGGCTTTCGCCGACGAGCGTCACCCCGAGCACGGTCAAGAGGATCGCGAGGCCTGGTGGAATGGACGTCCACCAGATGCCGCTCGATACGTCGGAGAGCGCCGCCTTGAGGTCGACTCCCCACTCTGCGGCCGATGTCGGTTCGATGCCGAAGCCGAGGAAGCCGAGGCCCGCCAGCGTGAAGATCGCTTCCGACGCGTTGAGGGTGAAGATCAGCGGCAACGTGCGGGTGGCGTTCCGCAGCACGTGGCGGAACATGATGCGGACGTTGCCCGTGCCGACGACCTTCGCCGATTCGACGTACGCCTCTGACTTGATCCGCACCGTTTCGGCCCGGATCACCCGGAAGTATTGCGGTATGAACACGACGGTGATCGCGACCGCGGCGGCGAGGATGCCGCCCCAGAGGCTGGACTGCCCACCCGAGATCGCGATCGACACGACGATCGCGAGGAGCAGCGTGGGGAAGGCGTAGATCGCATCGCAGACCACGACGAGCAGGCGGTCGAGCCAGCCGCCCAGGTATCCCGAGACGAGCCCGAGTGCGACACCGGCGAAAATGGACAGGACCACAGCGATGACGATGACACCCAGCCCGGTCTGGGCGCCCCAGATCGTTCGGGACAACACGTCGTATCCACCCACGGTCGTGCCGAGCAGGTGCTCCGGGTTTGGCGGTTGTTGGGCTCCGAACGGCCCATCGGCGTCACGGAGCTGGGCATATCCGTACGGAGAGAGCCAGGGAGCGAACATCGCCGTGAGGAGAAAGAGGGCGGTCAGCACGAGCCCCGCAACGAGCATTCCGCGCTGGATGCCGACACTCTGGTGGAGCTGATGGACGACGGGCAACCGGCGCCAGAAGCTCGGTTGGCCGGGCGGGGTCTGGGTCGAAAGTTCGGTTCCCATGGTCAGTACCTCACTCGGGGGTCGAGAAGCGCCGCGATCACGTCGACGATGAAGTTCGTTACGGCGACGATCACGGCGAGGAGCACAACAATGCCCTGCACGGCGACGAAGTCACGTGCCTGCAGGTATTCGGTGAGCTGGAACCCGAGACCCTTCCACTCGAACGTCGTCTCGGTCAGCACGGCGCCGCCGAGAAGGAGCGCGATCTGGAGACCCATGACCGTGATGATGGGGATGAGTGCGGGCCGGTAGGCGTGCTTTGTGACCAACCGGTACTCGCTCACCCCGCGTGACCTTGCGGCGTCGACGTAGTCGGTGGAGAGGGTGCCGATGACGTTGGTCCGGACGAGGCGGAGGAAAATGCCGGCCGTGAGAAGCCCCAGCGTCAAGCCTGGCAGGACGGCGTGCCCGAGCACGTCGCCGAGGATCCCGGCGTCGCCGATGCGGAGGGCGTCCCAGAGGTAGATACCCGTCTTTCCCTCAAGCAGTTGCATCTCGAGCTCGGTGTTGGTCGTACCGCGGCCGGAGACCGGCAGCACGCCCAGCCACACCGAGAAGACGAGCTTCATGAGCATGCCCGCGAAATACACCGGAATGGCATAGAACAGCACCGCAAGGATGCGCAGGAGAGCATCCGGGACTTTGTCCCGGAAGTAAGCCGCGACCATGCCGAGCGGGACTCCGACGATGAAGGCGACCACGAGAGCGTAGAACGCGAGTTCCAGCGTTGCAGCGCCGTAGACCCACAACACTTCGAGCACCGGGCGGTTGTCGCTGAGTGTCGTGCCGAAATCCCCGGTGAAGACCTGGCCGAGGTACTCCACGTACTGAACGAATACCGGGCGATCGTAGCCTGCGGCAGCGATGCGTTCGGCGAGCTGATCGGCGGTGAGCCGATCTCCGAGTGCGGCAGTGATCGGATCACCTGTCGTGCGCATGAGCACGAAAACGAGGGTTACCAGTATGAAAACAGTCGGGATGATCAGAAGGAACCGGATAACGAGGTAACCCCAGAGGTGGCTGCCCGGTAGTTTGCGGGAGCGGGCGGGTGCCGGCTTCGCCGCTGGTGTCGGGGTCTCGTTCGCGGGGAGGGTGAGGGAACTCAGGGGTCGACCTGCCAATCACAAAGGGTGTGCAGGGCGACCGGTCTCGCGACCGATCGCCCTGCACGAAGGGACCGAAGGTGAGTTCGGCCGGGTACTTACTTGGTCAGTGGTGCGAAGCGGAACTTGAACGACGCGTCGAGCGTGACCCCGCCGATGTCAGCGCCGGCGACCGCGACCTGCGCACCCTGGAGGTACGGAACGGTCGAGAGGTCCTCGGCCACCTTCGCCTGAATCTCTTCGAATGCGGCTGCGCGCTCGTCTGGGTCGACGATCGACGGCTGCGCGAGGATCAGGTCGTTGACTTCCTGATTCTCGTAGTGGTTGGCGAGGAAGTTCTTGATCAGGAAGAACGGCGTCAGGTACGTGTCGCCATCCGAGTAGTCCGGGAACCAGCCCAGCTGGTACGCCGGGTACACGTCGCTCGAGCGGTCCTTTGAGTACTGCACCCATTCAGTGGTCTGCAGGTTGACCGTGAAGAGTCCGGATTCCTCGAGCTGCGACTTGATCAACGCGTACTCGTCGCCCGAAGACGGACCGTAGTGGTCGTTCGAGTACTGCAGGTTCAGCTCGACGGGCTCGGTGATGCCTGCGGCCTCGAGACGCTCAGCGGCCTTCTCCTCGCTCGGACCGCCATTTCCGTCGCCATACAGATCTTTGAGGACCGTCGTTGCGCCGGTCAAACCCTCGGGCATGAACGAGTACAGCGGCGTGTATGTGCCCTTGTAGACCTCTTTCGCGATCTCCTCGCGGTCGATCAGATCTGCGACGGCCTGGCGCACAGCGAGCGCTTTGGCGGGGTCGGCCTCGTCAGTGGTCGCACCGAACGGCTGGGTGTGGAAGTTGAAGACGATGTAGCGGATCTCTCCACCCGGCCCCTTGTGGACCTTGACCTCGTCGTTGCCCTCGAGGTCGGCGACATCCGTGGCGCTGAGGCTGCGGGTCGCCACGTCGATGTCGCCCTCCTGGACAGCGAGCTTGAGGTTCGACGACTCGGCGTAGTACTTGAGATTGACGGTCGTGTTCTCCGCCTTTCCGAGCAGACCCTGGTAGTCCGGGTTCGCCTTGAACGAGATCAGGTTGTTGAAGTCGTAACTGGCAATCGTGTACTGGCCGGCGAATGCGTTGGCGTCGACGATCTCTTTGTCGGGCGTGACGGCGTCAGCCGCGAACACTTCCTCGTCGACGATCGGGCCAGCAGAACTCGTGAGGATCTGAGCGAAGACCTGGTCGTTCCCTTGCTTGAGGTTGAACACCGCGGTGAGCTCGTCGGGTGTCTCCACGCTCGCGAGGTTGTAGAGGAGCGACGACGGTCCATTTGGATCGGCAATCGCCAGCTGGCGGTCGAACGAAAACTTCACGTCGGACGAGGTGAGCTCGTTCCCGTTGGCCCAGGTCAGGCCTTCCCTGAGCTTCACCGTGAACTGGGTGGGCGTCGTGAACTCGGCCGACTCGGCCATGTCCGGTTCGACGTCCGGGCTCCCGTACGGGGTGGTCATCAGGAACGGGAAAACCTGGTTCTGCACAGCGAGCGAACCATTGTCGTATGAACCGGCCGGGTCGAGAGTGGTGACCTTGTCGGTCGTGCCGACGGTGATCGAACTCGCCTCGCCGTTCGATGAATCGTCGTCGTTGCCGCCTGAAGTGCCTGCGCAGCCGGAGATCGCGAGAGCTGTGACAGCGAACGCTGCGGTGACCGTTGCGATTCGCCTGCCGTTGGTGGATGCGGATGCCATATCCGTCTCCCCTTCTGTGAATGTGCGGACAGAGGGCGCGCAGGGGATGTGCTGCGACGCCGCAGTGCTTGGTGTGTACCTTTACTAGCACAGGACTTCGCAGGAGGTGACGGTTTCTCGTCAGAAACGCGCGGGATTTACGCTTTCGCAACAATGAGGCGCAGAAGCTGCGGCGTGTGACGCAAACCGGCACGAGCCGCGGGCGGCGGCTTAATGCACGAAACCCTCGCAACAGGAACCTGGTGCGAGGGTTTTTGTGAGTTGTGACCCCAACGGGATTTGAACCCGTGCTGCCGCCGTGAGAGGGCGGTGTCCTAGGCCGCTAAACGATGGGGCCGGAAACAACGTGTTTGAGTATGGCACACGAATCGGCGCCGATCAAATCAGCGGTGGAGCAAGGACGCGGAGGCTGTCTGGGAGCACCTCGACCTCGATCGGAAGCGACCCGATTCGCTCTCCGTCGGCATACGCGACGATGCCGGGCGCGTCGATTCTAACGCGGCGAAGAGTGCGGAACGACACGACATCGAGTCCTGTATGCGTTCCCGAGAATACTCTCGGAAAGAACCTCAGGAGCCGCAGTCGTCCGAGGGGCGCGACAGTGAAGAGGTCGAGGAATCCGTCGTCCATACGGGCGTGAGGGACGATCTTCATCCCGCCTCCGAGCGACACGTTGTTCGCGACCGAGAGCAGAACGGCGTCCACGGTCACAGCCGCGCCGTCGACCGTCAGCTCATAACGGCGTGGGGTCAGGGCGACGAGTTCCCGAAGCAGGGCGAGGGTGTATCGGCTCCTCCCCCTCGGCCGTCGCCAGAGATTCGCCCGGTCGTTGACCAGGGCATCGAAGCCTGCCGAGACGATGCCCAGGAATCGGGTCTCCGTGATTCCGTGGTGCACCAGTCCCACGTCGAGAATGCGCGGCGGCGCGTCGAGGGCGTCGCGGAGCACCTGGATCGCCGCGGCGGGGTCTTCAAGAGGAATACCCAGGCCGCGAGCCGTGTCGTTGCCTGTGCCGGTCGGCACGATGCCGAGGGGAATCCCCGTGTCGCCCAGTTCATTGACGGCAAGACTGACCATGCCGTCTCCCCCGACGACGACGAGCGCGTCGACGGGTTCGGTGAGCGCCGAGCGGACGGCAAGGCGAAGCAGCTCAGCGTTGGGTTCGCTCAGTGCCGTCACCAGGCATCCGTCGTTCGACAGCGCGGCAACCACCGCCGACCCCACCTGTCGGGAGCGGCCGAACGAGGCCGCGGGGTTGATGGCTACGACGATGCGGCGCGTGATCGGGTTCACGGTGCACAGTATGACAGTGCCGATTACCTGCGCGTCCGCTTGAAAGCGCTCCCCGGAGGGTATTAGCTCGGTGTATGCGACTGACCAAGCTCGAACATGCGGCCCTGATCCTCGAAGACTCCGGAAAGAAGCTGTTTGTCGATCCTGGGTCGTACACCACGGCGATCACCGAAGCCGCCCAGGCCGTGGCCATCGTCATCACGCATGAACACGCCGATCATTGGACCCCGGAGCAGATCGATCGCATCCTGTCCCGGAACCCGGACGCCCGGATCCTTGCGCCCGCGGGTGTGGCCGCGGCTGCCGGAGCGCTACCGGTGGAGGTCGTGAAGGCGGGCGACGAGATCGAGGTCGGCCCTTTCACCCTGACCTTCTTCGGTGAGAAGCACGCCGTCATCCACGAGTCCATCCCGATCGTCGACAACGTCGGGGTCCTCGTGAACGGGACCGTCTATTACGGCGGTGACTCGTACTCGATTCCCGAGGGCGTCGAGGTGGACGTCCAGGCCGTCCCCGCCGGCGCACCGTGGCTGAAGATCGGTGACGTCATGGACTACGTGCTCGCCGTGAAACCGCGGCGGAGCTTCCCCACCCACGAGATGACACTCTCGAAGGCGGGCAAGGAGATGTCGAACGCCCGGATCAAGTGGGCCACCGAGCAGAACGGCGGCACGTTCCATCCGCTCGAGCCCGGCGACACGCTCGATATCTAGCGCACGCCTGCCGTCGCCGCTTCCTGCGGCAGGCGGAGGGTGAAAACCGTTCCCTCGCCCTCGACGCTGGTCACGTCGAGCTCTCCGCCGTGCGCCCGCACAATGGCCTGGGTGATGACGAGGCCGAGCCCGATACCCGGCACCGCGTTCGCGGTCGCTGTCGTCGCCCGGAAGAACCGGGTGAAGAGCTGGTGGAGCTCAGCCGCGGGAATTCCCATTCCGGTGTCAGTGACGGTGATTTCGAGCTGACCGGCGGGGTCGGCAACGAGTCCCACCCGAACGCTCCCTCCTCGCGGCGTGAATTTGATGGCGTTCGAGACGAGGTTGTCGATTGCCTGGCCGAGCCGCCGCCGATCACCGGGGAACGGCTGAGCGTCCGAATCGACCTCGGCGGAGAGCTGGATGCCTGCGCGCTCGGCTATCGGAAGCGCGGAGTCGAGAGACCCGCCGATGAGCTCGCTGGGGGTGACCGTCTCGATTGCCAGGGGGAACCCGCCTGAGTCTGCCTGCGCTGTGAACAACAGGTCGCCCACGAGGCTGAGCAGCCGGTGGGCGTTGCGTTCGGCAACCCCCAGGTACAACTGCTGCTCCTCGGAAAGGGGCGCTTCCTCGTCGTCCTGCATGAGTTCGAGGTAACCGAGGATTGAGCTCAAGGGGGTGCGCAACTCGTGCGAGACAAGCGCAACGAACTCGTCCTTGAGCCGGGAGACCTCCACGGACTGCGTGATGTCTGTGGCCACGAAGATGTACCCGGTAGTGGTGCCTGACGCGTCCACGCGGGGACTGACCGCGACCTCGACGGGGAACTGGACGCCGTCGCGATGGGTGTACGTCCAGTCGTGGATTTCGGGGATACCGAGACGTGCCGACTCGACGAGCGCCGAAAACCCGGGGTTGAGCACTGTCGCACCAGGCGGGTAGTTCAACTCCCGCGACCGGTCCTCGAGTTCGTCTTCGAGGTGGAAATCCAGAATGGATGCGCGACCGACGACCTCGGTCGCACTCCTGCCGAGTATGGATGCCGCACCGGGGTTCCAGACATCGATGCGGCCGACGAGGTCGGTTCCGATGATCGCCTGCATGGTGACCGAGTCGAGCACGCTCGACGTCAGCCGGTTGGCCTCGCGCAATTCGAGCTCTGACCTCCGCAGCTGGTCCGCCTGCTGTTCCAGCTCGGCCAGGCTTGTTTCGCGGGCCTCGGCCAGCGAGCGGATTGCCTCGAACTGGGCCCTCCTCTGCCGGGAGATCTCGTTGATGATCGCCGCGACGAGGGTGAATACCAACGGCGCGATGAAGCCCCGAAGCCACTCGACCCGGTCGTCAGGAACATCGCCGAGAACAAGGAAGGGCAACATGATCGCCCCCGCTGTTCCCAGGCCCGCGACGACGACCCAGCGCCTGCCCTCTTCGGTGGCGATCCAGATCACCGGAAGGATGATGAGCGATGAGAACAGCGACCCCGCCCCGCCTGTGCCCACCCGGAGCAAGCCGATGGCGAGAAGGGAGACGAGTGGAACGACCATCACCCACTGGGTCTCCGGTCGTCGCGAAAACCATGCGGCGAGAACGACGGATGCCGCCGCGACGACGATGAACGAGAAGAAGGCGACCGGCTGGGTGATCGGGGCACTCGGAACGAGAAGCGGGATTACGATGGCGATCGTCATCGCGAGAGTCGTGGGAAAGTGCCTGAGCAGGGGGCTGGTCTGGTCGAGGTCGATCCGTCGCCTTACTGCTGCGAAGAGCGCGCTCACTCCGCGCTGCCGCGACCGTGGGACAGGGCCACCAGTTTCTCGCTGAGACGCCTGGGGCTGAACGGCTTCGGCATGAAATCGTCGGCGCCGGCCTCGAGACCCGCCTCACGGGATGCGCCGCTCACCCCGGCAGAGAGCAGAAGAACAGGGGTTTCCGCGAAGGCGGGGTCGCTGCGGATGAGACGGCAGACGTCGAGGCCGTTCATGCCGGGCATCGCAACATCGAGGACGATGAGGCCGGGAGCATGGTCCCGGATCAACTGCCAGGCTTCGGTGCCGTCAGCGGCAACCGCCGCGACGACGAGGCCGGCCTTACGGACGGCGATCTCCACGAGCATCCGCATGTCGGCGTCGTCGTCAGCGATCACAACCTGGACGGGGACCGCCTGTTCAGTCATCGGCACGCCAGTTCGGGAGGCAGTTCTCGAGTACCCGCTCGACGTGTGCGCGCGTGAACGGCTTGGGCAGCACGTCGTCTGAGTCGGGAAAGTCTGCGGGGTCGAGCACACTCGTCACGACGATGGCGCAGGTCGGACGCTCGTCTTTCAACTGGGCGATGAGGGACGCCCCGTCCATGCCGGGAAGCAGAAGGTCGATGACGACGAGGTCAGGGCTGGAGTGCCGGTAGGCAACGATCGCTTCCTCCGCCGATTCGGCGAGGACGACGGAGCATCCCGCACGTTCGAAGTTGCGGCGGAGAAGATCCAGCTGGTCGGGGTTGTCCTCGACGATGAGCACGCGCGGCGGGACGGCGGTCATCCGAAGAACACACCCCGCGGACGTGGCGAATGGCCGGCCATGTGATGCACTCCCCCGACATCTCTGTCCTCTGCCACGGCGCGTGAGCGCGGCGGTGCTTATCCATGCACGCGTTCCAATGAGCGTACACACAGAGAACACTATCCGACCGGCCATGCCGTCGATGGTGCGGACACCCCGCTTCGTCCGACGGATTGCGGCGCGTTCGCCGAGTGCTCGATACACCAGAGAGGCCCCACACACCAACGTTGTGTCTCCTTTACCGTTCGTCAGCGATTCCGAGGCATACTCGTGCTACCGAGTGTGGGACTTATCGACGTTTCCCGCGCTGATCGGAACAAGAGGAGCGCGACAGGATGACTGACGAAGCCGAGATCGAGCCGATCGAGATCACCTATGACGAGGATCTCTATCCGGCACGACCCAAGCGGCTCCGGCCGCGCGCGAACATGCGGGCCAGCAACATCCGCCGTTCGTTCTCGGACCCCCGCTCCGCCGACGCCTCGAACCCGTCGTACATCGAATGGCTGACCCGCCAGTCGATGTTGAGGGATGCCGAAGTGCTCGGGCGCGGCCTCTCCGGCCAGCCGAGCATGTGGAGGCACCCGTACGCGCGTCCAGACGCCCGGCGCGCGATCCGCACAGCGTCGGTGTGGTTCACGGCGTACCCGATCTCCCTCATCACCGCCCCCGGGCAGTCCTATCTCGCGGCGCTCGGCGATGACGCGCTCTGGGAGGCGTTCGAGAAGATCGGCATCACCGCTGTGCACACCGGGCCGGTCAAACTCGCCGGCGGCATCACTGGCTGGACCAGCACGGCGAGCGTCGACGGCCACTTCGACCGGATCAGCACCCAGATCGACCCCGCGTTCGGTTCGGATGACGACTTCCGTCAGCTGTCGGATGCCGCGGATCGTCACGGCGGCAGTGTCATCGACGACATCGTTCCCGGCCACACCGGTAAGGGCGCCGACTTCCGCCTGGCCGAGATGGGGTACAAGGACTACCCCGGGATCTATCACATGATCGAGATTCCGGAAGAGGACTGGCACGAACTGCCCCCCGTCCCTGACACCCGGGATTCAGTGAACCTCGATGCCGCGACGGAAAAGAGGCTCGCGGACCTCGGCTACATCATCGGACAGCTGCAGCGCGTCATCTTCTACTCACCCGGCACGAAGGAAACCAACTGGAGTGTGACAGCGCCTGTTCTCGGCGCAGACGGCAAGACCCGCCGCTGGGTGTACCTGCACTACTTCAAGCAGGGGCAGCCGTCCATCAACTGGCTCGACCCCACGTTTGCCGGAATGCGCCTGGTCATCGGCGATGCTCTGCACTCGCTCGGAGACCTGGGCTCCAGCGCCCTCCGCCTCGACGCGAATGGTTTCCTCGGTGTCGAGAAGAGCGCCGAGGGAACACCGGCCTGGTCGGAAGGCCACCCGCTCTCCGAAGCGGCGAATCACCTCATCGCCGGCATGGTGCGCAAGGTCGGCGGTTTCTCGTTCCAGGAGCTCAACCTCACCATGGAGGACATCCGCGACACCGGCCGGGTCGGCGCTGACCTCTCCTACGACTTCATCAACCGGCCGGCCTACCAGCACGCGCTGGCGATGGGTGACACCGAGTTCCTGCGCCTGACGCTTCGCACATCGCTGTCGACCGGGGTGCAGCCGGTCGGCCTCGTGCACGCCCTTCAGAACCACGACGAGCTCACCTATGAGCTCGTGCACTGGGCGACCCTGCACCGGGCAGACCACTACCCGTTCCGTGACGAGGAAATGACCGGTGCGCAGCTGGCCGAGACGATCCGGGCGGATCTCGTGAACGAGCTCACCGGCGACGCGGCCGACTATAACCTCGTGTTCACGACCAACGGCATCGCCTGCACGAGCGCGTCCGTCATCGCGGCCGCACAGGGCCTGACGACGCTCGATGCGATCACTGACGAGCACGTCGAGAACATCAAGCGCGCGCACCTGCTGCTCGTCATGTTCAACGCCTGGCAGCCCGGCGTCTTCGCCCTGTCGGCATGGGATCTGCTCGGCATGCTGCCCCTGCCCTCCAGCGAGGTCCGCGAGCTGATCGCCGAGGGCGACACGCGGTGGGTGCACCGCGGCGCCCATGACCTCATGGACGTCGACACGCACGCCGTCATCTCGGGTTCAGGGATGCCGCGGGGGCGATCCCTCTACGGCTCGCTGCCGCAGCAACTGGCGACCGAGGACTCGTTCGCCAGTGAGGTCTCCCGCATCCTCGCGATCCGCTCCAGCCTCGGCATCGACGTGGGAACGCAACTCGACATCCCCGACGTCGCCCACCAGGGCATGCTCGTCATGGTCCACCGTCTCGACGACGGGGACGCGACGCTCGATGACGCGCGGATCCAGGTCACGGTCCTCAACTTCACCGGCGAGACGATCGAGGGCACGGTCCGCTCGTCGGCGCTGACCCCGCGGCGCACCGTGTACGACGCGACGACCGGCGAGGAGATCGGGCGGGTCGACGACCTGCAGAGCTTCACAGTCAAGCTGGAGCCGTACGCCGGCCTGTGCCTCCTCGGCCGGGACGCCGAGGAGGAGACCCCGGCTGACGATTCCGGGCACCCCTCCCCCTGATCGGTTCGCCGCTTTGCGGCGCGGCAGAAGGAGAGAGACGCGGGGTAGGGATGCCGTCGGCACGGCATCCTTACCCCGCGTCTTTTTCCTTGCGCGGCGGCGGCTGGATCTGGGGTCAACGGGGGCAGGGGCCAACGCTGCGGACGTCGGCCGAGTCGGAGGGTCGGATCGGTCAGAGAATGACGCCGCGGGCCGCGAGGAAGGGGCCGGGGTCGATGTAGACGCCGGTGCGGATCTTCAGGTCCAGGTGGCAGCCGGTCACGACGCCCGTCGCGCCGACTCTCGCGATGACGGTGCCTGCCTTCACCAGCTGACCGGCCGTCACAGCGAATGACCCGGTCTGCAGGTGGCCGTACAGGGACGCCAGACCGCTGCCGTGGTCGATGATGACTCGCTCTCCGAACGAGCCCGCATTGCCGGCAAACGTGACCCGCCCTGGAGAGACCGCCTTGACCGCTGTGCCGCACGCGGAACCGAAGTCGACGCCGTCGTGGAACGAACTCGAGCAGCCGACGGCGTTGCAGATGACTCTCCGGGGGCCGTACGGCGACGTGACCCCGGCGGTGACCGGTCGAATCCAGGGAGCGTCAGCGTCATGCATGTAGTTGCCCCCTCTGCTGGCCGGACCGGCGTTCTGGAGTGGGTCCTCCAGTGCAGCGACGGCGGTCGCTGCGGGTGCGGTGACCACCCCGTGCGCCGGGATCGCGACGATTCCGGCGAGGGCAGGAACAGCGATGCCGACGACGAGGAGCGACCGGAGATATCCGCGCCTGCGCCTGGTCCGGGCGGGGGCGGATGCCGGCGCCGTGCCGTGCAGGAGCGTACTCGGGTCGATCATGGGTGTGTTCCTGTTCGGTCACGGGTTCATCAAAAGTAGTCGAGGCGGCGCCGTGACGATCGGCGGCACGTCCACGCGGCGGAAGGACGTGCTCGCGGTCCCCCCGAATCCCGCACGCCGAGCGTACCGCCAATCGGGCCGATCCGCAGCGATTGCGCTGCAGCTGTTTTCCGGCCGGGTCATTCCTGGAACCCGAAGGATCCGACAACCGCGCCTGCGCCCGCCTCCTCCAGGTAGCCCGGGAGAGTGTGCTGCTCGCGTACGGCAGTCACCTCGACGACGACATTTCCCTGCTCCCAGTCGAGCAGGAGCAGACGCATCTCCAGGGCGGAACCCATCACATGGTGGAGTTGTGACACGCCGCCGCCGATGATCACAGGGATCGCGTGCAGCACTCCGTCGAGCGGGCACGGACTGGTCCATTCGTCACTGACCGTCAGGTCGAGGGCGATCCCCGACAACCCTCCCAGCGACACCGGGGACTCCGCGACGATGTCGAGTCCGGGCACCGTGCGGTACCACGCAGCCAACTCAGCAGAGCCCACACCGACGCCGGCCTCCGTGCCCTCGCCGCACAGCGACGGCGCCCGGACGTTCTGGTAGACACCGACGTAACTGCCGCCCCACACGCCCTCCTCCGAATCGTCGGTCCGGGTCAGGAGGACATTGCCAGGCAGGTCCTCCTCGTTGGTCCAGCCCTCTGGCACGGTATACGACAGAGTCGGCGTGAACGATTCCGTGGCGTAGGTTCCGGCGTCGACCGGGCCCAGGCAGACACCGCCGTGCGGATTCGGGCAGGTCACCTCCGCCACAGCAGGCCGGTTCAGAGTGGCCCCCTCCGGCGTCGCGACCTTCGCTGCGTCAGCAATCTCGTCGGCGTCCAGTGCTCGTGACCACGTCCGTGCGTCGGAAACGGTGCCTGCGAAGAAATCTGTCGCTTCTCCCCTGGCCTGGGCGCGGCCGAAGAGCAGTGAACCCGTCGCAGCGAAAACCGGGTCGGTTGCGACGCCGTCCACGCTCGCCGGGTAGCCATTGAGGAAGAAGTGGGCTCGTCCGTCGGCTGAGTCGTAAACGCCCGCGAGGTGGACCCAGCTGTCCGGTTCCACCTCGACGCCCGTCGCCCGGTCACGGTTGGTGACGAAGTCGTCACCATTGCCGTCTGCGGGTTTCACCGAGAACGACCACATCCCTTCCGCAACGCCCAGGAAGAATGCTCCGGCCACCTCCCCGGCCTGGCTGAGAACGGAGGCGTACTCCGCAGGTTGCCCTGCGGGACGCACCCAGGCGCTCACCGTGAAGCTGGAGTCGGTGGCGACCGGGCCTGGCGCCGTGGTGCTCGCGAACCCGGTCCCGTCGAGGCGGAGGCCGTCAGCTGTCCACTCGGCGCCGTCGGCGGCGGTGAGCGCCACGTCCCCGACGGATGCGTCAGGGCCGGTGAGGGACCAGACGTGCGCGCCGTCCTCGCCGGACAGGGCGCACGCGGGAAGTGTCAGGATCAGGAGACTTCCGATCATGGCCGCAGCGGTGTGAGACCGGCGGCGACTGAGTTGAGGTGTCGTATTCATTCCCGCATCGTCCGGCGCGGTGGTATCTGCGCGGACTCGGGCGGTATGCATCCGGTATGCAGCAGGTGGCGACGCGTTGACACGTCTCTGGGCGCTCCACGACAATGCCTCATGGGAGTATCCGTGCTCGGCGCCGTCGGCGTCGATGGCGCGCCCCGGCTCGCTCCCCGAGAGCAGGTCGTCCTCACCGTGCTCGCCATCCGCAATGGCGAGATCACGTCGACGAGTACGCTCGCGGATGCCATTTGGGGCGACAATCTGCCCGGCACGTGGCCCAAGCAGCTCCAGGCATCCGTCGTCGTGGTTCGCCGCGCGGTCGGCAGGGAGCGCCTCGACACCGCTCCCGGCGGGTACTGTCTGCGGATCGAGGACGCGGAACTCGACATCGCGCGATTCGAGAATCAGCTCGGACGGGGACGGATGCATCTGGCCGGCGGTCAGCCGGCGCGTGCGGTCTCGGAATTGAGGAGGTCCCTCGTACTCGCACCGGCTGACCCCTTTCCCGCCCTGCGCGGCTGGCCCGGTGCCACCGACGAGATCGCGCGGATCCTCGAGTTGCGGCGCGGGGTCGAGGACGATCTGCTCCGCGCCCGTCTCGCGACCGGGGACCATCCGACGGTCGCGGCCGACGCGGCACGTGCTGTCGCCGCTGAACCGATGCGTGAAGCTCGCTGGTGGGCGTTGGCTCTCGCCCAGTACCGTTCTGGGCGGCAGGGCGACGCGCTGGTGACGTTGCGTCGCGCCCGTGCGCTGCTTGCCAGCGAACTCGGCGCCGACCCGGGCGCCGAGCTTCAGGAGCTGGAGCGGGCGATCCTCCAGCAGGATCCCGTGCTTCTTGACGTTCCGACGGCGCAGGCCGATGACGATCAATGCCCGTACCCCGGCCTCGCCCCCTTCGGAATCGACGATGAGGACCGGTTCTTCGGTCGGGAGTCTGAGATCGCCGCAACCGTGGAACGACTCACACGGAACGGATTCTGCGTCATCTCGGGGGCGTCCGGGTGTGGCAAATCCTCGTTGCTGAGGGCCGGTGTGGCCCCGATCTTTCTGGCTCGAGGCATCGAGGTGGCCCTCACCACCCCGGCAAGGTCGCTGCCGTCCCTGACCGAGGGCTCGCGGGCCCTCGTCATCATCGATCAGTTCGAGGAGGCCTTCGCCGCAGGAGCGCCCATTCCTGTTGCTGAGTACTGCGCATCTGTTTCCCGGCTGGTCGACGGCGGACACCGCGTGGCGATCGTCGTCCGTTCCGACTTCCTCGACGCCTGCGCCGCCGAGCCCGGGCTCGCGCCGCTCATTTCGACGGGCCTCCAGGTGATGACGACGCCGGGAGCGAGCGCGGTCACAGCGGCCATTGAAGGGCCGGCCCGTCTGGCTCACCTGACGCTGGAGGCCGGCCTCGTCGACCTCATGGTGAGTGAGACCCTGGCGCACCCGGGCGGTCTGCCGTTGCTTGCTCATGCCCTCGCTGAGACGTGGATGCGCCGCGAAGGATCGACGCTGACCCTCGAGGCGTACCGTGAGGCAGGCGGGCTCAGTGGTTCAATCAGCCGAACCGCCGAACGGTTCTATGTCTCGCTGGCGGAACCGGACCGCCACAGTTGTCGACTCCTGCTGAGGCGGCTGGTTGTCGTCACGGTCAGCGGTTCGACGGTCGTTCGCCCCCTCCCCCTCCGTGCACTGACCGGTGACAGCGGGCTGGAAGAGATCGTTGGCCGGCTCGCCGCGGCACGCCTGTTGACCGTGGAAGCGGACATGGTCAGTCTCAGCCACGAGGCGATCAGCCGAGCCTGGCCCCGTCTGCGCGACTGGCTCGAAGCCGACCGCGATGCGCAACGCGTGCTCGAACATCTGAGCCGGGCGGCGGTTGGCTGGATCGACTCAGGCGAGAGCGACGACGAGTTGTACCGTGGAGCCCGGTTGGCCGAGGCTCGGGAACGCCTCGGAGATGTCCCGGACCAGCTGACCCTCGCCGAATCCCGCTTCCTCGGCGCCTCCAGTGAGGCTGCCGATCGGGCGGAACGTGAGCGAGGCGAACGGGCCGCGCTCGCCGAACGGCAGAACGTGCGGCTACGGCGGCAGGTCCGCACCATCGCCGGCGTCCTCGGTGTCGCGATTCTCGCGGGAATCCTCGCGATCACCGGAACTGTCGAGGCGTCGCGTCGCAGCGAAGAATCCCGGCGTGACCAGCAGGAAGCCCAGATCGAAGCGATGCTCGGCCAGTCCAGCGCGCTGCGAGCGTCGGCCAGGGATGTGGCGACGCTTCTGGCCGTCGAGGCGTATCGCCGTTGGCCGGATGACGCGCGTGCACAGTCCGCCCTCCTCGGTGTGTTCAGCACGGAACCGGGCTTCCTCGGGTACCAGCGGATTACGGGAGTGAACCGCCTGAGTGCGGTGGCGCTGCCCGACGGCGCGGGTGCGGCCGTGGTCCTCGGGAACGGGAGCGTGGCACGGTTCGACTTCGAACGGGCAGCCATGGGCGATCCGCTCGGTAGGCCGACCGACGTTTCTACCACCCTCGACGGTCCGGTCATACGGTCCAGTGCTGACGGACGACGGATCGTCGTCGCCGTGCCTGGCGACGGTTCGGTGTGCGGGTCGATGGCCCGTTGCACGCTCGTCAGCGCTTTCGATGTGGCAGGGGGAACAACCGTTCTTGCTTCCACGGCGATCGACGCGACCGGCGCCGACCTGGCGGTCGACTCGCAGGGCGGCATGGCAGCTCTTGCCGACGCTCAGACCGGGGCCGTGGCCATCTTTGAGGTGTCGACCGGGCGTCTGCGTGGGTTGATCGAGTCCGAGTTCGCCGGCCCGACGAGCGTGGCGTTCTCGGGCGCGGGGAAGCTCATCATCGGATCGAGCGACGGGTTACTCCGGGTGGCCGACTCCGAAACGGCACTCGTGGAGAATCAGCTTTCTGCACCGCCGGGCACGGTGGACGGTCGCCTCGTCGATGCCGGGAGCGGCCGGATCGTGGGAGCCGGAAACGACGGCCTTGCGGCGGTCGACCTGGAGAATCTCCGGCTCGCGTGGACCACGCCGTTCACCACCTCTCATCCGGAACCATGCCCGTGGCTCGCTGCCTCCGTTGCCTCAGGCACGGCGTACTGCGGCGATCGGTTCGGGACGATCGAGGAACGCTCGATGGTAGACGGCGGCCTGACCGGAGCACGGTTCGACCCGCAGCGCGGGGACGTGGGCGAGTTGTCGGTTTCCGCAGACGGACGCACCCTGGTCGCGATGGGCGAAACCGAGCCCGTGATCACCCGCTGGCGGCTGGACGGAAGTGGCCCCATTTCCACGCTGATCGCAGAAGGGCAAGTCACCTTCGACCGCTATGACCGGACCGGTTCCCGGCTCGTCACCGCGACACGGACCCCGGTGTCGCGAACGGCCGACGAATTCCACGAGTTCTCGATCTGGGATGCCGACAGCGATGAGCGCGTGCGCCCGCTGGGGAACATCGAAGGAGCAGGCTGGGTCGCTCCGAAGGTGATCGCTGCCTATCTCCCGGCTGAGGACGCCCTCGGTTACCTGAATGCGGTGACCGGGGAACGTGTCGCCGGCGACGATGTCCCGCTGGATGCCCTCACCCTCTGGCCTGCGGCATCCGGCGACCGGCTTCATGTTCTGTTCTCTGGCGGCGACATCTGGACGATCGAGACCGCGACGATGAAGCGGATTGAGCCGACGCTGCACGTCGTCGGCGAACCTCGTTCCTTGTCGAGCGACGCAGAGGGTCGTGTCCTCGTCTCGTCGATCACGGCGGACGGCCCCGTGATGACCCTCCTCGACGGGCTCACCGGGAAGATCCTCGTCGAGGCGGTGCCCGGTGGCGAGATCAGCGTGCTCGCGCCCGACGGTTCGGTGTTCGGTGCGAGCGCCCGAGGCCAGATCACTCATTACGATGCCGAATTGCGGGCCCTCCGGACTCTCGCCGGCGCCCGTGGAGAGATATCGACGCTCCAGATCAGTGATGACGGACGCGTACTGCTTGCCGGTGCCAACGATCAGACGGTGTCGGTCTATGACACGGCCAGCGGCATCCGACTCGGAACCCCTCTCCCTGCCGATGCGCCCTTCATCATGCCAGGCGCGCTGCGCCCTGATGGGTCGGCTGTCGCTGTCAACGGCAGGGACGGAGTCCTCGTCTGGGACCTCGACCCTGCGTTCCAGGCCGACCAGGCGTGCATGCTCGCCGGCCGGAACCTGACCCGCACCGAGTGGGCGAGCTATCTGAGTGCGCTCGGCGAATGGCGGGCGACCTGCGCAGAGTTCGAATAGGGTCCCCTCACGGAAGGCGCACCGAGGGAACATCGTCCTTCCACTCCAGGGGAAGGCTGTGCAGACCGCGGTACATCACCAGTTCGTCCCAGCCGTGGAAGAAGATCCGATCACCCTCGGACGTGTGCAGAATGTCTTGACCGCCCGGGCCGAGATACCTGCGGTCACTGGACTCCGTGGACAGAAAAGGTTCCGGCTGTTTCACGTATGGGCCGGTGAGGGCGGGGGCGGATGCCACACCGACGGCGTAGTCCTCCCCCGCGTAATCGTTGGCGGAGTAGAACATGAGGTAGGTGTCCTCGTGTTTGACGAGGACAGGCGCTTCGACCAGCTGCCCCTCCCACTCTTCGGTCTGCTGGAAGAGCTTCACCGCGGGCCCGGCCAGCTGGGTGCCGTCCGGGCTGAGCGGGGTCAGCTGGATCCAGGTCTCCATCGAGCAACAGTTGCCGTCGTTCTTCCAGACCAGGTACCGCGTGCCGTCGTTCTCGCTGAACACGGACGGGTCGATCGAGCCGCCCTCGTCGAGGGTGCAGACCAGAGGGTCGCCTCCGACCGCGCTGAACGGGCCGGTGGCGGTGGGCGAGGTGGCGGCTCCGATGCACTGCCGGTTGGACTCGTTATGGGCGGCGACGAAGTACATGATGAACCCGCCCCCGGGAAGCGCGGACACGTCCGGCGCCCAGGTACGCCCGACACTGGCCCAGTCCGGCAGCTGCGGGAGGGCGTCCTGAAGCGAGACGTCCCACCCGTCGAGGTCGTCCGAGGTCGCGAACTGGACGTTCACGCCGCGGGTGTTGGTGGCGAAGGCGACATAGCCGTCGTTCGTCTCCATGATGTCCGGATCCGGAAAGTCCTGGTCGATGAGGAAGGGCTCGAGCGCCGGAGGCTGGGCGGGGGCGGGCTTTGGTGCACATCCGGCGAGCATCCCAGCCACGACCAGCGATCCGGCCCCGAGAACCGCCAGCGTCCTCATCGAGCGGTTCATCCCTTGACCGCGGACCCCGCCACAGACTCAACGATCTGGCGCTGGGCGATGCCGAAGATGATCAGCACCGGAACCGAGGCGATCACCGCTCCTGCCATGACGATGGCGAAGTGGGTCGAATACGCGCCCTGGAGCTGGTTGAGTCCCGGCTGCAGGGTCAGGTTCTCCGGGCTCAGCAGCACGTACACCGGCCACAGGAAGTCATTCCAGTTGCCAAGGAATGACAACACGGCCAGGGTCGCCAATGCCGGCCGCGCGAGCGGGATCAGCACCTGAGAGAAGATCCTGAAGTCGCCGGCACCGTCGATCCGGGCGGCCTCCTCGATCTCTGGGGGCAGTCCCAGGAAGAACTGTCGCAGGAAGAAGATGCCGAACGCGCTTGCCGCACCGGGGACGGTGATCGCCCAGATGGTATCCAGCCACCCCAGGTTCTGCACGATGAGGTAGTTCGGGATGAGGAAGACCACGGGCGGCACGAGCAAGGTCGCGATGATCGCGCCGAACACGAGCTTCTTGCCCGGGAATTCCAGGCGCGCCAGCGCATAAGCGCCCATGGATGCCGTCACGAGGATCAGCACCGTCTGCACGGTGGCAGCGGCGAAGCTGTTCCACAGCCAGAGGAAGATCGGTTGCTGGCCTGATGTGAGCAGCGTCTCGTAGGCCTCGATCGAAAACGGGTTCGGCAGCGAGAACGGCGCCCGCACGGCATCCGCGTCGGTTTTGAATGACGTGATCAGCATCCACGCGAGAGGCAGAACGATCACAAGGGCGAGCGCAATCAGGATGACGTACAGCAACGCCTGCGCCCATGCCTTGTTCGCCGGCATGCGGCGTCGGGGAAGTACCGTGGTCATTTCGCGCCCTTCTCGACACGTTCACGCTGAAGCCGGAAGTTGAGAACACTGACGATCGCCAGAGCCGCGAACAGCACGTAGCTCATCGCCGCGGCGGGGGCCATGTTGTTCTGCGAAAGTCCCTGGTCGGCGATGTACATGATCACCGTGCGGGTTTCGGTGCCTGGTCCGCCCTTCGTCAGGAGGTAGGACTGACCGAACATGTTCGCGGAGGCGAGGATCGTGGTTGTCGTGATGAATGTCATCACCGGCCGGAGGCCGGGAATGGTGACGTTCATGAACTTGTGTCTCGTGCCGGCACCGTCGATCGAGGCTGCCTCGTAGAGGTCTGTGTTGATCCCCTTCAGGCCGGCCAGGAAGATGATCGTGTTCAGGCCCATGGTCCACCACACGGTGACGCCGACGAGCGAGACCCAGACCCACGGGACGTCGACGGTCCACGGCAGGTTGGAGGGCAGGCCGATCAGGCCCATCAGGTGGTTCAGGATGCCGGACTGCGTGTCGAGGATGTAGCCCCAGATAACGCCGATGACAGCCACGCCGAGGACATACGGCGCGAAGAAGATGGTGCGGAAGGTGGTGGCACCGCGGATGCGCTGGTTGAGCAGGATCGCGACCAGCAGCGGTACGACGACGAGAAAGGGAACGCTGGCGAGGATAAAGATGCCCGTCACGCTCATCGACTTCCAGAAGTCGGCGGAGGTGACGGTCCCGGGGGTGAACAGATCGATGTAGTTCTGCAGGCCGACGAAATCCTGCACGTCGCGGAACGGGCTCCAGTTGGTCAGGCTCATCCAGATCCCGAAGAACGCCGGGCCGACCACGAAGGTCAGGAAGAGCAGCAGGAAAGGGGCAAGGAACAGGTACGCCGTCAGTGTTCTGCGGCGCGAGGCTGGCTTGCCCCTGGAGGGGCGTGGGCCTCGCCCCCCAGCGCTGGTGCGCTGGGGGGCGACGACGATGGCTCGGGTGTCAGTCACCGTACTTGGCCTGGTTTTGCGTGATGATCTGGTTCGCCTTGTCCGCCGCATCGTCGAGGGCGGCCTTCGGGTCTTTCTTGCCGGTCAGCGCCTGGTTGAGCGCCAGCGTGATCTGCGCGTTGGCTTCGGAGATGCCGGGCGAGACGGTCTCATAGTGTGCGTACTCGAGTTGCGACATGAACGGCTCGAGGTTGGGGTACTGCTCCAGCAGCGCCGGGTCCTCACGGACCGAGTTGGCAGCAGGCAGTTCACCGGTCTCGGCCCAGCCCAGCGAGTTGTCGTTCATCCACTTCACGAATACGGATGCCGCAGCGGTCTTGTTCTTGTCCTGGCCCTTGTTCTCCGGGAAGACCCAGTGCGTGGAACTCGACCACACCGCCTTCTCGTCTCCGATCTGGGGAACGGGTGCCGCGACCCAGTCGAGGTCGTCGAACGCCGTGTTGGTGGTCTGCCAGACGCCGTTCCAGTTGAACGCGGTCTCACCGGAGATCAGCGCCTTGATGTTGCCGTCCTGGGCAACGTTCGCCGGGCTGTAACCCTTTTTCACCATGTCCGTCATCCAGGTGAGCGCCTTCACGCCCGCCTCGGAGTTGAACGTCGCCTCGGTGACGTCCTCGTTGTACATGTCACCGCCGAACTGCCAGATCAGGCTCTGGAACTCGAACGTGCCCGTGAACACATACCCGTCGACCCATTCGCCGGCTACGCCGGCGCCCTTCAGCGCTTCGAGCGCTGCGGTGTACGAGGCCTCGTCGGTGGGGATCTCGGTGATGCCGGCCTTCGCGAGCACCGTCTTGTTCACGTAGAGGCCGAGCGGGGTCACGCTCCACGGCACGGCGTACTGCGCGTCACGGAAGTTGCCCTTGTCGAAGACGCCCTTCGGGAAGTCCTCAGCCGCGTAACCCAGCCCATCGAGGATTCCGCCGGCATCGAGCAGCAGGTTCTGGGCCGCGTACGTGGCGAGGTCGTCGCCATGCAGCACGGCGACGTCAGGGCCCTTGCCCGCCTTGATCGCCAGCGGCATCTTGGCGGTGATGTCGCCCCACTCCTGGGGAACCGCCTTGACCGTGATGTTCTCGTGTTCGGCGTTGAACTTCTGGATCAGCTCAGGAACGATGGTCGGCGCAGCGCCACCGGTCCAGCCATGCCAGAACGTGACGTTCACGTCGGGGCCGGTGTACTCACCGTCTCCGGTGACCCCACCTCCCGAAGCGGCGCCGGATGCGGAGCATCCGGATGCTGCGATGCCGATCACGAGTGCGATGCTCGCACCTATCGCTCGGCGAGCCCACGGCTTGTTCATGCGATTGCTCTCCTTTGAGTGCGTCCGGAGGACGGGATCATGGCGACCGGAAGTGGCTTCCGGTCGGTGCTCGAAATTTACAGCGCTGGAATTTGCTTGTCAAGGTGTATTGTTCAATCGTTGCGGATGCAGGAGGCGGGGAGCTGATGGGCGTACGACTGCAGGATGTCGCCGACCTCGCCGGCGTGTCGATGAAGACCGTGTCGAACGTGGTCCGCAACTACGAACATGTCAGCCCGGCGACGCGGGAGCGAGTGCAGGAGGCGATCGCCGAACTCGGGTACCGGCCCAACCTGATGGGCCGCCGCCTGGCCACCGGACGCACCGGGCTGCTCGCCCTGGCGTTCTCGAACGTCACCGTTCCCTACTTCGCGGAACTGTCACGTGCCGTCTCCGCAGCAGCCGGCGCACTCGGTTACCGCGTCCTGCTCGAAGAGACGGACGGTACCCTCGCCGGCGAGCGTGCCGTCATCGCGAGTTCCGAAGCCGGAATGGTCGACGGCATCCTGTTCCAGCCCTCGATGATGTCGTCCATGGAGATCTCCCGCCACCGCGGCGACCTGCCCATCGTGATCCTCGGCGAGGGTGCGGCACCGCTGCCCGTGGACCGGGTCATGATCGACAACGTCGCAGCCGCCCGTGACGCGACGAAACACCTGATCGCTCTGGGGCGGAGTCGGATCGGGTTCGCCGGACACGAATCCGGAGAGCTCTCGGCCACCTCGATCCAGCGCATGATGGGATACCAGCAGGCTCTCGAGGAACATGGCATCCTGCCTGACCCGCACCTGCTCTTCCCCAGCGCGGAGATCTCCCCGTCTGGTGCCGTGCAGGGGGTCGGCGCAGCACTGGACGCCGGCGCACGCGTCGACGGACTCGTGTGCCGCGACGACCTCGCCGCCATCGGCGCCCTGCGGGCATTGCATGAGCGAGGTTTTCGCGTCCCCGAGGACGTCGCCGTCACCGGGTGGGACAACATCGAGTTGAGCCGCGTGACCTTCCCGAGCATCACGACGATCGCGCCCGACCTGGACCGCCTTGCCCAGCGCGCCGTTGAGATGCTGGTGGAACGTGTCGGCGGTTTCACCGGAGTCGGCCGCCACGAACTCGTGGACTACGAGTTGCTCGTGCGGGAGAGCGCCCCGTGAGCTCCTCCACCTACCGGCAGAACCGGTAGTTTACAGCGCTGCAAAAATCGGGCATGCTTGACGACATGTCCCACCTTGACCGTGTTCCCCTGCCGCTCGCGAGTGCGAACGACGGCAACTATCCACGCCCCCAGCTGGTCCGCTCGCAGTGGAAAGACCTCGGCGGTCGTTGGAAGTTCGCCTTCGACGACGACGACCGGGGGGTTCGGGAACGGTGGCACGAAAAGCCGCTCCTCGACGACTCGATCATCGTGCCGTTCCCCCCGGAGTCCTCGGCGTCAGAGGTGCACGACACCGGCTTTCATCAGGCGCTCTGGTATTCCCGGGTGCTGACCGCCGGCGACCTCGCCGCCGCCGGGCACGAGACCGGCCGCCGCCTCATGCTCCGCTTCGGGGCGGTGGACTACCGGGCCATCGTCTGGGTCAACGGCCAGCAGGTCGGTTCCCACGAGGGCGGTCACACCCCGTTCTCCTTCGACGTGACCGACGCGGTGAATCCGGACGGCGACAATGACCTCGTGGTGCGCGTCGAAGACGACCCGCTCGACGTTGCTCAACCGCGCGGCAAGCAGGACTGGCGCGAGCATCCTCACGTCATCTGGTACCACCGCACCAGCGGGATCTGGCAGCCCGTCTGGCTCGAATCCGTTCCGACGGTGGCCGTCGAGTGGATCCACTGGCGTTCTGACCTGGCGGCGGCGCACGTCCACGCCCGCGTCGGGCTCACCGCTGCGTCCGTCGGCGGTGCCTCCGTGAACATCGAACTCCGACACGGCGACACGATCCTGGCTCGAACAACGGTGCACTCCGAGGCTTCCGAGGTCGAAGTCGTGCTCTCCCTGAGCGGCCAGACGAACGGGCAGGCGTACGAGGAACTGCTCTGGTCGCCTGAGCACCCGCGCCTGATCGACGCCCGCATCGACGTTCGGCACGATGCCGGATCGGACTCGGTGGCATCGTACCTGGGGATACGGTCAACCGCGGTCGAACGGCGGCTCTTCCTGCTGAACGACCGCCCCCGTTACGTCCGGTCCGTTCTCAGCCAGGGTTACTGGCCGGAGTCCCACCTGGCGGCACCCTCGGCTGACGCTCTGCGCGACGAGGTCCAACTCATCAAGGACCTCGGTTTCAACGCCACTCGCGTGCACCAGAAGTTCGAGGACCCCCGGTTCCTGTTCTGGGCGGATCGGCTGGGCCTGATGGTGTGGGCGGAAGCACCGGCCACGTTCACCTTCACCCCGATCGCCGTGGAGCGGACAGTCCGTGAATGGCTTGACGTCGTGCACCGCGACTTCTCGCACCCCTCCATTGTGACCTGGGTGCCGTTGAACGAAAGCTGGGGCGTGCAGCACATCGCCCACGACCACCGCATGCTCTCCTTCGCCCGCGCCCTCGTGCACCTCACCAAAGCTCTCGACCCCACCCGCCCTGTCGTGTCGAACGACGGGTGGGAACAAGCCGACACAGACATCCTCGCCATCCATGACTACGAGGGGGACGGCGACGTGATGCGCGAGCGTTACCGCGACCGCGCCACCGTCGACGAACTCGTCTCAGGTGTCGGACCGGCAGGGCGCAGGCTCGTGCTCAGCGGCGACGTCAGCCAGCTCCCCGTCATGCTCACCGAGTTCGGCGGGATCTCCTACGACGTTCACCGGACCGAGGACGCCTGGGGCTACACCGCCGCGAGGTCATCGACTGACTTCGGCGCGCGCTTGCGCTCGCTGATGACCGCAATCCACGCCAGCGGGGCCCTCGCCGGATACTGCTACACCCAGTTGACCGACACCCTGCAGGAGACCAACGGGCTGGTCGGCTCCGACCGGGTGCCGAAGCTGCCGCTGCAGGAACTCCGCGAGATCATGGTCGGTCCGCGTGCGAACCGACCGTGGGAATGACCGTGGGAATGACCGTGGAGCTCACGGTTGACCCGGCTCGCGGACTTCCCTCGAGGTGAGTCCAGCGACTGCTCGAAGCGCTGCGAGGCCCTGGGGGGTGCCGGGCCAGTGCCGCTCCAGTGCCTCTGCACCCGCACGGCGGGTCACAGAGCGGAGAATCACTGCGACAACGATTGCATCGTCCAGGTATCCGATCACCGGAATGAAATCCGGAACCAGGTCGATCGGCAGCAGTAGATAAGCCAGGAGAAGGCCGAGCCAGATGCGTACGCCACGCGGAATCGAAGAGTCGGCCGCCAGGCGCCGGGTCAGACGCACGACGTCGGGTACCAGTCGGAGCCCGTCGAGAATCCTGATCTTTTCCGACTGTCCGCGCGACACCCACGCCAGTGCGGCGAGCATGGCCAGCCAGAGGAGCAGGACGCCACCGGCGACGGCCAACACGACGCTCCACCACTCCATGACCTGAACACTACCGGCGCTCGGACCGCGACTGGTTCTCCGCCGGAAGGGCGAGGGTACCGCTGCGAGGCGACCTGCAGTATTTTGGGGCGATCGCGAGGCCCGGGAGGCATCATGGCGGATCTGACGACCGACGATGTCTGGCGGGTGCTTGAGAAGCAGAACTTCATGGTGATCGGAATGGTCTCCGCGCGTGGCAAGGCCCGGACGGCAGGCGTGGTGGCATACACAGTGGACCGGACGCTGTGGTTCACCACGAGTGAGAACACGTGGACGGCTCGCCACATCGCCGTACATCCCGAGGTGTCCGTGACCGTGACGATTCCGAAACGGGTACCGCTTCTGCCATGGATCACAGTGCCCGCCGCGACCATCACGTTTTCGGGCGTCGCCGATGTCGTCCCGGCGAACCGGATCCCGGCCGTCGCGCTGGCCTCGCTGACGAAGGGCGTGAAGCAGGGCGACGAGGGCTCCGACGGCGCCCTGATCGGCGTCGCAGTCCGACCGGCCGGGGACTTCATCACCTACGGCGTCGGCGTCCCGATGATCACGATGCGCGACACCGAAGCCGCGCGGGGACGAGCCCCGAGCGGGAACTGACCCAGGCGTTACCGCCGGACGTCCGACGGTGACAGCACGGGCACCGCAGCTGTCCGGCCTGAACGGTCGGCGAGCACGATCGCGAGGACGCCGAGAACGACGGCGCAGCTCACCCGGACCAGTCCGTCGACAGTGACGACGGCGACGATCGCCCTCATGTCGGACCCAGGGCTTGCGGTAGCTGTAACGATCGCCGAGACCAGCCACGACAGTGTGAGCGCTGCCAGCGCCCATGCCGGTGCCCAGCTCCATGGGGCCGGCACGACACCGGATCGAACGATCTGGGTGACCGTGACCAAAGCCAGAGCGAACCGGACATACGGATCAACGGTACTGAAAACGGTGAGAGCCGCCGGGAGTACATCCCCTGCGAGCTCCGATCGGAAGATGGCAGACAGAACGGGGTCGAGCAAGACCCAGGCAGCGAGAACAGCCAACGCCGTGGTCCCGAGAGGGCGACGCGCTGTGACGCTTCCGGACCCGCGAATACCGAACGCGAACACCAGCAACGAGGCGGCGAACAGCACAAGGCCGAGAGCACCCCCGCTGAATACGGAATCCGGGAGACCGCGACGGCGCCGAGGATCACGGTCGCCAGGAGCAGTGCTCCACCGATGAACCATGGATGCTGCACATCCAATGCTCCGCTGGGGGAGCTCCCTTTGCGATTCACCAGTGACTTCCCCTCTTCCCCGGTCGCTGGCTTCAACCTAGCGGGCAAGACGAACAGTCTGCCACCGTCCGCTCGGTCCCGGATGTCTATTCGCCGCGCCGCCGCGGCCCCACGCCCTCCGGGATACCCTCGTGCACATGGGGGATGTACACGAGTTTCTGGGTGCGACCGTCGAGCACCGTCGACTCGACGAGCTCGAGGTCGAACTCCGGCCCGTCACGGAACAGGGCCGCAGTACCGGCCCGCCCGGTGATGGCCGGGAACACCATAACCTCGAGCCTGTCGACGAGTCCGGCAGCAAGCAGGGCGCGGTTCAGAGAGATGCTGCCGTGCGAACGCATCGGGACATCCGTCTCGCGCTTGAGACGTTCGACCGTGGTCACGGCGTCCTCGCGCACGACTGTCGAGTTCGCCCACCCGAGCGGCTCGGGAAGCGTGCGTGAGAACACGATCTTCGGCAGCCTGTTCAGGCTGTCGTAGTAGGGCTCGTCGTACTCGACCACGAACGTCCTGAACTCCCGGAACGTCGTGGCACCGAACACCAGCACCTGATCCTGCGCGAAGGTCCGCACCCGGTCCTCGAGAAGCTCAGGACCTTCCTTCCCCCAATACCCGGGCCAGCCCCTCGCCGACCCGTTGCCGTCGAGGCTGCTGAAGAAGTCCACCGTGAACGACGCCATCGCCCCACGATAACGACCGGTGACGGTCTCCGGTACCCCGGTGCCGGTCGGGGCCCTTTCGCCCACTCGCCCTAACTGACGTGAATGTTGGGTCGTACTTTCGCATCTCGTTCGGCTTCCCGAAGGACTTCCCGGGTGACCGGTGCGACTTCGCCCGTTCCGAAGAACAGGAACTTCAGCATGTTGGAGATGGGGTTTCCCTCGGTCCACTCGAAGTACGCGTTCGGCACGATTCCGGTGAGGTTCCGAATCTCCAGGAGCACAGCCGCGAGCGTGTTCGGAATGTTGCCGCTCCGAACGGTGAGAACGCGGTAGCCGTGCTTCACCTTGCCCTCGACGACGAGTTCCTCTTCGAACTCCGAGGAGTCAGCGGTGAGAACCTCGAGGAAAATGATCCTCGAATTTCTCGGAATGTGGGAGTAGCGGCGTTCGGCTTCGTTCTTGCTTCGGTACTCCTGCTCGCTGCCGTCGTCCGGTTCGTTGGCGATGATCCGGATGACGCCGCGTTCGGCGTCCTCGTTGATGAAAGCCCGCGCCGCCGGGTCGAACGTCACCTCGGTCGCGCGGATCTCGAACGACCTGCGTATCCGCGAGATCGCCGAGATCAGGACGATGCCCAGGATGAAAAGCAACGCGATCTTCAGGCCGTCGGGACGCTCGACGATGTTGAGAACCGTCGTGTACATGAAGACGAGCGCGATGGCGCCGAATCCGAGCGTCAGTTTCTTCTCCCTCTTGCGGCGCGCGGACAACGTCACCGCGACGGCTGCTGAGGTGATCAGCACGAGAACGCCGGTCGCGTACGCCCCGCCCTGCGCATCCACGTCAGCGTCGAAGACGATGGTCACGAACAAGGCGATCACGGTGAACACCAGTACCAGGGGCCGCACGGCTCGCGCCCACTGCGGCGCCATCCCGTACCGCGGGAGGTACCGCGGTACGAGGTTCAGGAGGCCGGCCATCGCTGAAGCACCGGCGAACCAGAGAATGCAGATGGTGCTGATGTCGTAAACGGTGCCGAAACTTGCGCCCAGGTACTCGTGCGCCAGGTAGGCCAGTGCCCGACCGTTGGCTGCTCCCCCGTCCTGGAACTCTTCAGCGGGGATCAGGAACGTGGTGACGATGCTCGAGGCGATCAGGAATGCGCTCATGATGATCGCGGCGGATGTCAGCAGCCGGATCGCGCCGCGGATCCGACCGGCCGGGTTCTCCGGTGTGTCGGTCGGCGACCCCGAAATCTGCGGCATCACCGCAACACCGGTCTCGAAACCGGAGAGACCGAGCGCGAGCTTCGGGAAGACGATCAACGCGATGCCGACCATGACCAGGGGATTGCCGTGCTGGGTGGTCAGGGCCGTCCACCAGTCGCTGACCACGAGGGGATTCTCGGCAATGTGGGCCAGTGAGACGAAGATCACGATGAGGTTCAGGGTGAGGAAGATTCCCACCAGGGCGACGGCGATGCCGATGGCTTCCTTGAAACCCTTGAGGAAGACGATCGCCAGCAGCCCGATCAGCACGAGGGTGATGCCGACGTTGTTGCCCTCAAACCATTCGGGGGCGAACGGATTCTCGACCGCGTGAGCCGTGGCATCCGCCGCTGACAGCGTGATCGTGATCATGAAGTCGGTGGCCGCGAATCCCAGCAGCACGAGGACGAACAGTTTGCCTGCCCACCATGGGAGAAGGTGTTCGAGCATGGCGATCGACCCGGAACCCTTGAAACTCTCCCGTGCGACGCGGCGATACACCGGCAGGGCGCCCAGCAGGGTCAACAGCACCAGGACGATCGTCGCGAGCGGCGACAGCAGCCCGGCCGCGAGCGCAGCGATCGCCGGCTGGTACCCGAGGGTCGAGAAGTAGTCGACACCGGTCAGGCACATCACCCGCCACCACGAGTGTGTGTGCCTGGCGCTGCGGGCGTGCGGCCCCTGGTGCGAACCCGTGCTGTCGACCAGCCCCTCCAGCAGCCAATGCCGGAGGGGGTTACCGGCCGGCGGTGGGGAGACCGCGTGAGGCGTCTCCAGGGATGATGCGGACAAGTGGGCTCCATCATTCGTCGTCAGTTCGCTGGTCCGGGGGAACGATTCCTCGAAACCGGGATCAGGCTAACTCCGTCCTGTGGTGCCCACGGCGAGAAGTGCGGAATCCTAACGAGATCCTCACGCCGGCGCTGAATCGCCGGTGACGGCCTCCGAATCGGTCGAGTCCAGGCGCAGGCGGTAGCCCATCCCCGCTTCGGTGAGGATGAAGACCGGGTTACTGGGGTCCGGCTCCAGCTTCTTGCGAAGCTGGGCGATGTAGAGGCGAAGATACCCGGTCTCGGTGACGTGAACCGGCCCCCAGATGTCACGCATGAGTGCCTGCCGGGTGACGAGCCGCCCGGCGTTGCGAACGAGAAGTTCGAGGATCTTCCACTCAGTCGGGGTGAGCCGTATGTAGGTGGGGCCGTCCGGGCCCGACCGAATCACACTCTTGGAGGCCAGGTCGACGGTGACGTCGCCGAGCGTCACGAGCGGTTCCGCCTCCGGCGTCGCCATCCGGCGTGTGAGGGCACGGATCCGGGCGAGCAGCTCGTCGATGAAGAACGGTTTGGTCACGTAGTCGTCGGCGCCGAAGTCGAGCGCCTCGACTTTGTCGGCCGCGCCCGTTCTGCCGGACACCACCAGGATGGGGGCGTCGGTCCAGCTTCTCAACTCCGAGATGACCTGCACGCCGTCGAGCTTGGGCATGCCGAGGTCGATCATGTACAGGTCCGGGTGGTGTTCGATGGCGACGTTGATCGCCTCCCGCCCGTTCGTCGCGGTGAGGATGTCATACCCGCGGGCCCCCAGGGTGACCCTCAACGCTCGCAGGAGTTGTGGATCGTCGTCGGCGATCAGGATCTTCATGTCGTCCTCTGCTCGGTGACCGGCTTGGCCGCCGGGAGTGCGACGACCATGGTCAGTCCGCCGCCCGGAGTGGTCTCTGCCTGAAGCGTCCCGCCCATCCCCTCGGTGAATCCCTTCGATAACGCCAGCCCCAGACCCAGCCCGGTGAGGTTGTCGGTGTCTCCGAGCCTCTGGAACGGCACGAAGATGTCGTCGAGCCGTTCAGGGTCGACACCAGGCCCGCGGTCGGAGATGCGGATCTGTACCGTCCCACCGAAATTGCTCGACGACAGCCGCACTCGCTCGTTCGGCGGCGAAAATCTCACGGCATTGGCGAGGAGGTTCACGAGCACACGCTGCAGCAGTCCCGGATCCGCCAGCACGGCAGGGCCGTCCAACTCCAGATCGAGATCGACCTGAGACGGGCCGAGGTCGAGTTCGTCCAGCGCAGGAAGGACGACGTCCTCCACATCGACCGGAAGGATGGCGACGGCAAGCGCTCCGGCCTGGAGCCGACTCACATCGAGCAGATCCGTCACCAGGGACGACAGGGTGCCGAGGCTCTCTTCCGCCGTCGCGAGCAACTCGGCCCGGTCGGCATCCGACCACGTCACATCCGCCGACCGGAGGCCGCTGACCGCTGCCGTCGCCGCGGCAAGCGGACGGCGGAGGTCGTGGCTCAGGGCCGAGAGCAACGCGCTTCGAACCTTGTCGGTCTCGGCCAACGGTCCGACTTCACGTGCTACCTCGCTCAGGTCGGTGTGTTCCAGTGCCGCTTCGAGCTGGATGGCGATCACCGATAGCAGTCGCCGTTCGGATGCCGCCACGTCGGAACCATAGAGCTCCAGCGTCGCCCGCTCCCCCACCGGGATCGAGACGTGCGCGTTGTCGGGCGTCGGTTCCCCGGCGGTGCCGAGCACGGTGTCGCCTGCGGTGAGCCTCACCCCCGACAGGCTGAAGGCCTCCCGGGTGCGGGTGAGGAGCGCCTGGACTGCGCCTTCACCCCGGAGGACGCTTCCGGCGACCGTGGCAAGGAGTTCGGACTCCGCCTGGGCTCGTCGAGCGGCGCGTGACCGTCGAGCCGCCTGATCGACGACATAACTGACAAGCACGGCGTTGAGGACGTAGAGCGTGATCGCGAACAACAGCCGCGGCTCCGCAATCGTGACGGTGTAGAGAGGCTCGACGAACAGCAGGTTGAGCGTCAGTCCCGACAAGACGGCTGCGAACAGCGCAGGCCAGATGCCGCCGACGAGGGCGACGATCACGACGAGGAACTGGTAGGTCAGCACGTCGCTCGTCAGTGATTCCTCACTCCGCAGCACGATCAGAATCCAGGTGATCACCGGGCCGCCCACGAGGGCGATGGCGAACCCCGCTGCCCTCCGTTTCGCCGTGAGGGCCCCGCCCGCGAAGCGGGGAAGCACAAACCGCTCTCGCGTGGAGGACAGGTTCACGATGTGCACGTCAATGCTGCCTGATTCGCGCAGAACTGACGCACCGACACCGGGACCGGTCAGCATCGCAGCGAGCCTGCCGCGCCGACTGCTTCCGAGAACGAGCTGCGTTGCGTCGGAAGCCCTTGCGAAATCGACGAGAGCACGCGGGATGTCGTCCCCGACCACCTGGTGGTATGTGCCTCCGAGTTTCTCGACCAGTGCTCGCTGCCGCGCGAGTGCCCCTGCTGACGCGCTCCGGGAATCGTCCTGAGCAGTCACGTGAACAGCAAGAAGCTCGCCCCCCGAGGATCGCGCAGCGATGCGCGCGCCGCGGCGCAGGAGGGTGTCGTCTTCGTCAGCGCCCGTGAGTGCGACGACCACCCGCTCCCGTGCCTCCCATGTGCCGGCGATCCCGTGCTCGGCGCGGTAATCCTTCAGAGCGCTGTCGACTTCGTCCGCCAGCCAGAGAAGGGTGAGTTCGCGCAGCGCCGTGAGGTTGCCGAGGCGGAAATAGTTGGAGATTCCCGCGTCGATCCGGTCAGCCGGATAGATGTCTCCCCCGGCCAGGCGCTCGAGGAGCGCCTGCGGATCCAGGTCTACGACCTCGACCTGGTCTGCGCCCCGGAGGACCTCGTCGGGGATCGTCTCCGTCTGGATCTCTCCCGTGATCTGCTGGACGACATCGTTGAGCGATTCGATGTGCTCGATGTTCACCGTGGAGATGACACTGATTCCCGCCCGCAGAAGTGTCTCGACGTCCTGCCAGCGCTTCTCGTTCACGGAGCCGGCCGCATTCGTGTGGGCGAGCTCGTCCACCAGCGCGATGTCGGGATGCCGTGCGAGGAGCGCCGTCACGTCCATCTCGGCGCCGTCCACTTCTCCGGGCTGGACGACCGCGCGTGGAATGAGTTCCAGCGGTTCGGTCATCGCCGTGATCACGGCGCGGCCGTGAGACTCCACCAGGCCGAGAACGACGTCCTTGCCATCCGCGGCCAGTCGTCTACCCTCTTCAAGCATGGCGTAGGTCTTGCCCACCCCGGGCGCGGCGCCGAGCAGGACCCTGAGACGGCCTCTCCTCATTCTCGACCTCCACCAGATGGGCGATTCCCGACAGCCGCGCGGTCCCGGGCGGCGACCTGCCTTCTGCCGCGGTCGCACCAACGAGAGTACTCGCAGCCTGTCGCACGTGTCCCCGGTCCGGGAGTGCTCACGCTGAGCGGGCCCAGCGGGCAACCGCATCGACATAAGCGCCGGGCGCATCCCAGGTCGGAACGTGGCCGGATTCCTCGAGCACCTCGAGCTGCCAGTCGGGCCGGCGGGCGATCAGGTCGTCGACCAACCCTCTCTGGATGTGCCGTTCTCGAGCGCCCCAGATCAGAAGTGTCGGCACGCGTACCCGATCCACCGCAGCGACGGCGTGGCGCTGGTCGACCATCATGGCGGAAAGGACGGAGACGAAGGACGTCACAGCCGCCCCGGCGCGCCGGCGATCGCTGAAGCCCTCGACCGAATCGCCGAGAGCGCTGAGAAGCTCCGGTGACATCCTGGTGGCGTCGATCCCGCTTCGCTCGAACGAGCGAACGGTCCGGGAATCGGGCGGATTCTGGTGCAGCCGGGAGAGGCTACGGCGTTTGTACCGGATCGCCCAGGGCATCGCCATGCGGCCCATCGCGGAAGGCAGCGAAAGCACGAGTCGGCCGAATGTGCGCCACAGCAGACGCGAGACCGGCGGGTCCGGCCGGCGCCGCGGCGCCCATCGTACGCTGGCGTGGCCGAGGCTGACAGCCCGGCGCGTGCCGTTGTGGTCGCGGTCCGCCCGGCTCCCCCTCACTGTGGTTTAGGATTGCCTTACCTTCCCCCCATTGGACTGAAAGGTCCTTCATGCCTTTACGCCTGCGCCGCTCCCTTCTCGCTCCGTTGACCATCTCCGCACTGCTCCTCACGGGTTGCTCTGGTTCTGGCGCAGCGGACGGTTCGACGTCGGACGACGCTCTCGTCGTCTACAACGCACAGCATGAGGAACTCACCCAGGAGTGGGCCGACGCGTTCACCGAGGAAAGCGGCATCGAGGTGGTACTCCGCAACGGCGATGACAGCGAGCTCGGAAACCAGCTCGTCCAGGAGGGGTCCGCGTCGAAAGCAGACGTGTTCCTCACTGAGAACTCCCCGGCGATGTCGCTCGTCGAGCAGGCCGGGCTCCTCGCCCCGGTCGATGACGCCACTCTCGCCCTCGTCCCGGAGCAGTACCGACCTGCGTCAGGCGACTGGACCGGCATCGCCGCCCGTTCGACGGTTGTCGTCTACAACCCCGACCTCATCTCCGAGTCGGAACTCCCCACCTCGCTGCTCGACCTCGCGAAACCGGAGTGGAAGGGACGCTGGGGTGCAGCCCCCGCGAAAGCCGACTTCCAGGCCATCGTCTCCGCGGTACTCGAGACACAGGGTGAAGACGGCGCGCGTGAGTGGCTCGAAGGCATGGCACGCAACGCCACCGAGTACCGCAACAACATCGTCACCATGAAGGCCGTCAACGCCGGCGAAGTGCCGGTCGGAGTCATCTACCACTACTACTGGTACCGCGACCAGGATGCCGCCGCAGAAGACAGCGGAAACACGAAACTGCACTATCTCGGCGACCAGGACCCAGGGGCTTTCGTGAGCGTATCGGGCGGGGGCGTCCTCAAGACCGCGCCGCACGCCGACGAGGCACAGCAGTTCCTTGCCTTCATCGCCGGCGAGGAGGGCCAGAAAATACTGGGTGAGGGCTACAGCTTCGAGTACCCGGTCGCGTCCGGTGTCGCGGCGAAATCCGAACTGCCCCCGCTCGACGACCTGAACGCCCCCGCAATCGACCCGTCCACCCTGAACGGCCCGAAGGTGATCGAACTCATGACGGAAGCCGGCCTGCTCTGACCACGCTGACGACCCGGCCGCCGCGCGACACGACGCACGGGCGTCGTGCCCCCGCGGGTCTGATTGCGGTCGTCGCCGTCCTCGCCCTCGGTGCGCTTGTGCCGATCGGCTTCGTTCTCCAGGCCGCGTTCGCCCTGGGCTGGGCCGAGCTCTCGGCACTGGTGTTCCGCCCGAAGGTCGGCGAGTTGCTCGCCAACACCGTGGCGCTCGTCGTGATCGGTGTCCCGGCATCCGCGCTGCTCGGTGTCGGTGGCGCCTGGCTCGTCGAACGCACGGCACTGCCGGGCCGCCGCGTGTTCGCCGTGGCATTCGCAGCGCCCCTCGCGATTCCGGCCTTCGTCGCCAGTTACGGGTGGGCAAGCGCGGTGCCGTCGATCAGCGGCTTGTGGGGCGGCCTGCTCGTCGCGGTGACCGCGTACTTTCCGCTGGTCTACCTGCCTGCGCTCGCGGCGATCCGTGGCCTGGATCCCGCACTCGAGGAATCGGCCCGTTCCCTCGGTATGGGCTCCTGGGCGGTGTTCATCCGGGTGGTGTTGCCGCAGCTGCGGCTTGCGGTGCTGGGCGGCGGGCTGGTCGTCGCCATGCACCTGCTCGCTGAGTACGGCGCCTTCGCTTTTCTGCGCTTCGACACCTTCACGACGGCCATCGTGGTCGCCTACCAGGCGACGTTCGCCGGCCCGAACGCGGCCGCACTCGGGCTCATTCTGTTGCTGCTGTGCCTCGCGCTCCTCATCGCCGAGTCACTCGCCCGCGGTCACGCACGCTACGCCAGGGTGGGCGGCGGTTCGCCGCACCCACCCGCGCGACTGTCGCTCGGGCGTCTCACTCCCCTCGCTGTCGTCGGTGCTGTCTGCCTCGTCGTCGCCTCGACTCTCGTGCCGCTCACGAGCGTGGTGCGCTGGCTGTTTCGCGCCGACGCCACCGACCTCGGAGACCTCGCGTCGGCAACCACCCAGACCCTCGTCCTCGCGCTCGCTGCCGCGGCCTGTGCGATCGCCGTTGCGCTCCCCTTCGCCTGGCTGTCTGTGCGGTATCCGGACCGGCTCTCGCGTCTGCTCGAGGGTGCCGCGTATCTCGCCAGCAGCCTGCCCGCGATCATTGTGGCGCTCGCCCTCGTCGCGACGAGCCTCGCGTTCGCCCCGACGCTGTACCAGACAGCGTTCACCGTCGTGGCGGCATACGTTGTGATCTTCCTCCCGCGCGCGCTGGTGCCCCTGCGAGCCGGTCTGTCGCAGGTTCCCGAGTCGCTCGAGGAGGCCGCCCGATCGCTGGGCGTGACCCCGTTCGCCGCGCGATTGCGCGTGACCGTGCCGCTCCTCGTGCCTGCGGTGTGTGCGGGCGGCGCCCTCGTCGCGCTCGGCGCGGCGAACGAGCTCACGGCCACCCTGCTGCTCGCGCCGACCGGCACCCGAACCGTCGCGACAAGCTTCTGGTCGGCAGCATCCTCGCTCGACTACCCCACCGCCGCCCCATACGCGATCGTGCTCGTGCTGCTCTCCTGCCCAGCAGTCGCGCTCATGTTCGCCCACGCGACCGGACGGAGCCTCCGATGACACTGCGCCTCAGCAACATCTCCAAGGCGTTCGGCCCGACGGACGTGCTCAACGACGTCAGCCTCGAGGTGCCCGACGGCACGCGGATCGCGCTCGTGGGGTCATCAGGCAGCGGCAAGAGCACGCTGTTGCGGCTCATCGCCGGTTTCGAACGACCGGATACCGGCACCATCGCGCTGGGCGACCGTGAACTCGCAGGCCCCTCGTCGACGGTGCCGGCGCATCGACGCGGCATCGGCTACGTCGCGCAGGACGGCGCCTTGTTCCCGCATCTCTCCGTCGCCCGCAACATAGCATTCGGGATGCCCCGCGCAGCGCGAAACGTCACCCGTGTCCGCGAGTTGATGGATCTCGCCTCCCTTGACCACACCCTCGCCGCCCGGATGCCGCACGAGCTCTCGGGCGGGCAGCAGCAGCGGGTCGCCCTCGCCCGGGCTCTCACGCAGCGCCCAACGGTGATCCTGCTCGATGAACCGTTCAGCGCCCTCGACTCCGGCCTCCGGTCCCAGACCCGCCAGGCGGTGGTCGACATGCTCGAGCGCAGCGGTGTGACCGCGGTGCTCGTCACCCACGACCGGGACGAAGCACTCTCCTTCGGTCACCAGGTCGGCGTTCTGACGGGCGGTCGGCTGGTGCAGGCCGGCGCACCGGCTGGCGTGTTCGACGCCCCGGTCGATGTGCGCGTCGCCGAGTTCCTCGGTGACATGATGCTCGTCCCGGCGCGCCTCACCAGCGCCGACGCGGTCGACTGCGCCTTCGGGCGGCTTGCCGTGCGGCACGACCGCAGCGGCGGCGCCGCCCGGGTCTCTGCCATGGTCCGGCCGGAGCAATTGCGTCTGGCACCGGCCGCCGACGGCAACGCGATCGTTGTCGGCATCCGTTCGACGGGCGCCGGCGCCGATCTCAGGCTGCGGTTCGGGAACGGCGAATCCCCGACAGAGGCGACACACCGGGTTCCCCTTCACACTGCGTCACGATTCCCCGCGGGATGCCGCGTGCAGGTCGCCGTCGACGGCGGAGTCGTGCTCTACCCGAGCGACGACTAGCCGAGCTCCGTTAACCCGAGTGCGCTGCAGCCAACGCCCTGGCGGGCTCGGCAGGACCGGCTTCGACGGCTGGTTCCCGCCTCGCCGCGAAGGACGCGCGCATCGAACGGATGGTGCAGCCGACGCGTTCGCTCACCAGCGTGTAAGCGCGCCAGGCGAGAACTCCAACCACAAGCGAGAGCAGCGTTCCGAGCCACGGCGCGCTCTGCTCGAAGGACGGGTACACCTGCCAGTGGGTGAGATAGATGAACATCGACGCCCCGGCCACCGCGGCGACGAGGGGAACCAGCCACCGCGGCACGCGTACCGCGGGAACCCAGACCAGCGCGAGCACGCCTCCCGCGACGAGCATCTCCCGCATCGGATCACCGAAGAATCCGGCCGAACCGGCCACGGCGATCGCGGAGACGAGGATGCGCCGGGCCGTCGTGTCAGCACGGGCCACGAGCCAGCCGAGTGCGATGAGCCACACGACCACCGGCGCCGAGTAACGTTCGACGTACTCGGCCCGAGGGCCGGCGATGGCGACGCGCGCGATGAAGGCGATCGTGAATACCACAAGAGCGAAGGCGAAAGGCGATCGCCGTTCAAGACGGTCGACGGCGCGGAACGCGAACAGCGCGGCGAGACCGGCGAGAGTCCAGAGCATTGCTTCGAGGAACCAGAACTGCCACTGCTCGTTCCACCGTCCTTCGCTCGGCACGAGGTTGTTCAGGAGCAGTACGGTCGTGAGCTGATACTGGCCGGTCAGAAGCGCGACGCCCCCGATCCAGAGCACCGCGGGCGCTGCGAGTTGGGCAGTGCTGCGCCCGAGCGAGCGGAGCCGCGACCGCCCCTCCACCGATGCAAACTGGAACCGGGCGAGGTTGTACCCGGCAACGGCGAGCAGCAGGTGCGCGCCGCCCTTGACCACGAACAGGTCGGCGTGGGTGCCGACGATGAGCACGATCGAGAGCGCCCTCAGCATGGCGGGTGTTTCGAGGTGGACGAGGCTCGCGAGACGCGAGCGCAGGCGCGCACCGACTGGCCGGTGTGAGGTATCCGCCGGGCCGGCGGGCACGATCGACGTGTCGGCGACGTCATCGGTGTCGGCGGTGGTGGTCGACGCCGCCAGTTCCCGCACGGTGCGCGTCGGCCAGTCGCGCGGCAACGCGCCAACCATCGACTCCAGCCGCAGGGACACCTCGATGTAGCTGAGCGAGTCGCCGCCGAGGCCGGCGAAGGAGTCGTCGAGTGTCACGTCGGGGCGGGTCAGCAGTGTCGCGAACAGATCGCGGATCGCTTCGGGCGAGGTGTCGGTCGGGGACGCGCCACGCGTACCACCGGAGACGACGGCGCGATCCTGCAGTGCGGCGAAACGCACCAGCGCCGCCGTGTCGGGCTTGCCGCTCGAGGTGCGAGGGAACTCGTGGACCGCGTACGCCGCGATGGCGTGCTCCGGTACACCAACGAGCGCAGCAATGCGCTCCTGTGCCCGGCGAACCGTGCGGTCCGAGGTGGCGAAGAGCAGCAGCCGTTCACCGGCGCTGGCGACGCGCACGTCGATTCCCTCGTCGGCGAGGAGCCGCTCCACCCGGTCGAGGTCGACCCGCAGTCCGAAGATCTTGACGAAGCGGCTGATCCGGCCGACGATCTCATACAGCCCGTCCTCGCGACGGCGGGCAAGGTCCCCGGTGCGCAGCTCAGAAGCGGTGCGACCGAGCCTGAAGTCCTCCGGTGTTTCGGCGTAGCCGAGCATCACGTTCGGGCCCTCGTAGACGAGCTCCCCCGAATTCCCGGCCGGAGCATCCGTGCCGTCGCTCGCGTCGATGCGAAAACGACCACCGGGAATCGGTCGTCCGATGGCTCCGGCGGATGCACCGATCAGCTCGGGAGGCAGATAGGCCATCCGTGCGGTGGCTTCGGTCTGGCCGTACATGACGAACAGGTCGAACCCGCGTTCGTCGCCGATCTGGGCGAAACGATGGACGGTCTCGGGCGCGAGGCGTCCACCCGCCTGGGTCACGTAGCGCAGGCTCGGAATCGGACGTTCGGCGAAGCCGCTCGCCTCGAGCAGGTCGAAGGTGTGGGGCACGCCGGCGAAGGAGGTGATCCGGTGAGCGGATGCCTCCTGCCAGAAGGCGTCCTCGGTGACGGACCGCTCCGTGAGCAGAAGGCTCGCACCGGTGAGCAGATGGCTGTTCACCACCGACAGGCCGTAGCAGTACTGCAGGGGCAGCGTCGTCGCAGCCCGGTCGCTGGATTCGAGCCGCAGATACTCGGCGATGGATGCGGCGTTGCTGCGCAGGTTGTCGAAGGAGAGACGCACGAGCTTCGGCGACCCGGTCGACCCCGACGTGCTGGCGAGCAGCGCCAGCTCGGGATGGAAAACGTGGCGACTGTCCGGGTGACGCTTGTCGAGCGTCCATCCTGACGGACCGTTGTGGGCGACCACGTCGGGTCTGAACCGCTCGGTGAAGGTGGCCCGGTGGGCCACGCTCGCCTCGTCCTCCCCGTCGGGTACGAGGAGCACGGGGTGCCCGTCCTCGAGCGCGGCGAGGTAGGTGACGATCGGCTCGAGCGCATTGGCCGCGGAGATCATCACGAGGCGCCGGATGCCACCGAGCTCACTCCTGCGCTCGCCGACCCGCCGGGCGAGTTCCGAGTAGGTGATCGTCCCACCGTCGACGACCAGTGCCGGAGCGTCGGGTCGGCCGCCGAGAAGGGACAGGCCGGGGGCAGCGGCGATTGTTGGCATTGACGAAGAGCACTTTCGGCGGGGAACGGGGAGGCGACCCGGGGATCCGGGCTTAGGTAAGCATAACCTAACAGCGAGGCCGGAGCCCGGGTCGCGCCCCGTCGAGCTTCAGGCGACTACAACGTTGCCGCCGACGGGTCCCAGTCCTCCGCCAGAGGCACCGGCTTCTCGACGGTGGAGGACACCGTTGTCGTTAGCCCGGTCTCGGCGGCGGCCGAGATGGACAGCAGCACGTCGAGCACGTGCTCGGCGACCGCGCCGCTTGCCCGCTCCTGCCCTCCCCCGCGGATCGCCCGGGCCAGGTCGAGAACTCCCGACCCGCGCCCGAAGAACGACCCGGTCGCCGTCAGGGTCGTCGGTTCGTCGTGTCCGAAACGCCACAGGGTGGAGTCCCCGTCGAACATGTTCGGGTCGGGCAGCACAATGGTGCCTTCGGTGCCGCTGATCTCGACGAAACCGGCACGCGGCAGGGCGTTCTGGAAGCTGAAGGTCGACTGCGCCGACTGACCGCCTTCGAAGCTGATGAGGGCTGCGTGGTGGGTGGGAACTTCCACGGGGAACGTCTCACCGATCCTCGGGCCGCTGCCGACCGAACGCGTGTCGTGCGATTTCGAGGACACCGCGCTGACCCGTGCGGCCGGCCCGAAGGCGTGGACGAGCGTCGTGACGTAGTACGGGCCCATGTCGAAAAGCGGGCCGGCGCCGTACGCGAACAGGAAGTCGGGATTGGGGTGCCAGGCTTCGGGCCCGGGCACGTGGAAGATCGTCGTCGCGGTGAGCGGTTCGCCGATGTCGCCGCGGGCGATCGCGCGTAACGCGGACTGGATGCCACCCCCGAGCACGGTGTCAGGGGCACACGCGACACGCAGGCCGGCCGCAGCCGCGGTGGCGAGCAATCCGGCTCCGGATGCGGCGTCGAGCGCCAGGGGCTTCTCGCTCCAGATGTGCTTGCCAGCGGCAAGGATCTGCTGGCCAACCTCGACATGGACGGCAGGAATCGTCAGATTCACAACGATTTCAATGTCATCCCGGGCGAGGAGTTCCGCGACGGAGCCGCTGCCCGAGATGCCGTAGGCGGTTGCCTGTGCTTCAGCGCGGGCCAGGTCGATGTCGGCGATGAAGCGCACCTCGACGTCACGGAACTTCGTCAGATTGTCCAGGTACTGCGTGCTAATGACTCCTGCGCCGATGATGCCGACGCCGACAACTCCGGTGCGGCTCACTTGTCGTTCTCCGAGAGCCATGCGAACGACTGGGCGACCCCGTCGAAAACATCGCCGGCATAACCGTCGAACTCGACGACCCGCAGGGCATGGGGTGCGGCCGCGAGAATCGCTCGGACGTTGACATCCCCCTGTCCGGCCGGGAGCTGGGACTCGAACGCGGTTGCGAGGGCATCCGGCACGTTCAGCGCGCTCTCGCTGCTGGGCAGCGCCGTGGCGATGTCGCCGACGATCGGACCGTCCTTGATGTGGAGGAACTGCACCCGCTGGCCCAGACGCTGAAGCAGCTCAGCCGGGTCGACTCCCCCGACCGTGGCCCAGTAGGTATCGACCTCGAGCACGACCTCGGGCGAGAGTCGCTCGAGGAACAATTCGTAAACCGGGCGGCCGTCGATTGTGTTCGCGAACTCCCACTGGTGGTTGTGATAGCCGAATCCCAGCCCGGACGCGGCCGCCAGGACCTGCAGTTCGTTGACCCGGTCGGCGATCCAGGCGACGTCGTCGCGCGTCTGCCACCGGTCGGCGGGGATGAACGGGTCGATCACGGTGCCGATGCCGAGCTGCGCGGCAGCGGCGAAGGCACGCTCAGGATCTTCGGAATCGATCACCGGCGCGTGGCCGGACGGTGCGGCGACACCGGATGCCGCGAACGCTCGGGCGTACTCGTCGGCACGCTCCACGAACGCATACGGTTCGACCTTGGTGAAACCGATCGCCGCGATGCGGGCGACAGCGCCCTGAAGGTCATCGGCGATCGCGTCGCGGACGGTGTACAACTGCACGGACGGAGAAGTGGGCATTGAATGGCTCCTGAAGACTGACGACGGGATGGGAGGCGTGCCGTGCACCAATGGCACGAGAGCAGTTTAGGGTCGTTCGGACCTCGCTGTCGCGCCAGGTGCCACCGCGGATGGGACTCTGCACCGAGCACGAAGGTCCCGTCTCCGCCAGGTGGCGGGCCCTTCGTGCGCGGTTTCGCTATGCGCTCAGCAGCGCACCGCGATCAGCGGCTAGCGCTCGATCTTGTCGAGGTGCAGCATCTTCGCGAGGTTCTTGTCGAGCTCGTCGTCGCGGAAGACCTTCTTCCAGTCGTCCTTGATGATCGATTCCTTGCCGTAGTCCATCGCGATGAGGCACGCGTCGCTGAACGGGTTGTCGCCACGGAGTCCGTTGGCGAGCGCGACCTGCGTGTGGCCGAGGAGGATCGACCGTGCTGCGGGCTCCGGAACACCCATCGTGTTCACGGCTTCGTCGAGGGCTTCCTTGAGGAGCGCGCCGATCATGCAGGCGATGGTCTCAACGAGAGTCGGCTCGAGCTGGGCGAGCTGCTTGATGGTGACCCAGTGCACGTCGACGACGGGGGCGTAGATCGCCCGGACGGTGGCCTCGACGATGGCCTTCTTCTCGGGGTCGTCCGACTCGATCGCCGCGATGGCATCCTGGGGCGCGGCGATGCCGCCGAACGTGTCCGCGTACTCCTCAGGCGTGGTGCGCTGCAGGAAGATCGACGGGTGGCACGGGTGCGCAACCGCCTGGATGACGTCGTCACGGGTGGTGAGCAGTCCGGCGTATGCCGCGGCGGGGTCGAGGGTGAGGACGATGGCGCCCGCCTTCAGCTGCGGCACGATCTGGGCCGTGACGGGGCCGAGGGCGAGGTCGGGGACGGCGAGCACGACGATGTCGGCGTCGGCGATCGCTTCAGCGGTCTCGGTGAGGTCACGGCCGGCGGCACGGACACGGTCCTGGCCGACGGGCGAGTTCTCGCTGTAGAAGACGGTGTGGTCGGTCTTGGCGAGGTTGTCGGAGACGCGGGTCCCCATCTTTCCTCCGGCGCCGATCACGGCGATGGTGGGGTTGAAGTCGGTCGTGGTCATCGGTTTCTCCTCAGGTAGTCCAGGGTGGTGGTTGTCCAGGCGATCTCTGCCTGCACGGTGGTTTCGGGGTCGCCCTGCCACGGCAACCAGTGTTCGACGATTTCGTTGATGCCGCGGGCCTCCGGCGTCACGGTCGCGAGCAGGTGGGGGTAGTCGTGCAGCCCCTCGCCCATCGGGGCACCGCTGTAAGTGAAGCCGACCCAGCCGTCCTGTCGCGCGAAGGCGAAGTCCTTCACGTGCACGTTGCGGGTGAGCGGGGCACACCGTTCGACGGCATCCCTCGGCAGTTCCAGTCCGGCGACGACATTCGCCGGGTCGAGGCAGATGCCGAGCCGGTCGCTCCCGACGCGTTCGATCAGGCCGACGAGGTCCGCGGTCGGCACCTGCTCGTACGTCTCGAGCGCGAGCGTCACGCCTGCCGCATCGAACGACGGCAGAATGTCGTCGAGAATGCGGGATGCCTCGTCGAGGCTCGGGCGGAAGTCCGGCGAGTAGACCATGCTCCGTACGAGCTCAGCGTCGAACAGGTCAGCGAGACGCAGGAACTCGGTCAGGTGCGCCGGGTCGATGCCCTTCGTCCCGAGCTCGATCGTCAGCCCGAGGCTGCGGGCCGCGGCGGCAGCGTCGTCGAGCTCGGAGTCGGACATCTCGAGAAGCGGCGCGTAGTCGCAGATCTGGAACAGATCGACGTCGAGCTCACGGGTGCGCTCGAACGCACCGACCAGGCTGAGCGGCTCGGGCACTCGCGCCGAGTGCTGCCAGAAGAAGGCGTAGGTTCCGAGGCCGATCATGCGCGTACCGTGGATCCGGCGAGCGTTGCGGCCTCGTCGAGGACTGATGCCAGCGCCGCCGGGTCGTGCGCGAAACGGCCGAGGAACAGCCCGTCGACCGAACCGCCCAGGGCGGTCAGCAGGCCGGGTCCTGCGGATCCGCCGTAGATCACCGAGCTGCCGTCGCGACCGGGCAGCGCGTCGACGGCGGTACGGAGGGCACGAGCGACAGCGATGATGTGCTCAGCGGGCGCCGGTTCGGGGGCGCCGATCGCCCAGACCGGTTCATAGGCGACGTGAACACGGCCGGCCGGGGCGCCATCGAGCGCGGAGTGCAGTTGCTGGATGACCTCGCGGGCGGCGGCATCTGGTTTGCTGCGGAGCGTCTCACCGATGCAGAGCACAGGGGCGATGCCGTTGCGCAGGGCGGCGGTGGTCTTCGCCGCCACGATCTCGTCGTCCTCGCCGAAGATCCGTCGTCGTTCGGCGTGGCCGACCTCGACGACGCCGACACCGAGTTCGGCGAGCTCAGCGCCTGAGACCTCGCCTGTGTACGCGCCGTCGTCCTCCCAGAACAGGTCCTGGGCGCCGACGACGACCGGGGTCCCGGCCAGCGCCTCGATCGCGGCGGGGATGGCGACGAAGCTGGGGATGACGAACAGTTCCACCGCGCCGTTCCTCACCGACTCGTTCTCGCGGGCCAGCTCGGCCACCTGAGCGAACCATTCCCGGGCGCGGGCGTGCCCGAAGTACATCTTCAGGCTCACTCCGACGACGACGGGTGCCATCAGCAGCTGCCGGTGGCTTCGTACGTGTCGAGGACGGCGACTTTCTCAGCGCTGGCGGAGGTCTCGTCGAAGCGGTAGGTGAGCCATTCGCGCACGAGGCGGCGGGCCAGTTCGGCGCCGATCACGCGCTGGCCGAGGGCGAGCACCTGCGCGTTGTTCGACAGCACGAGGCGCTCGACCGAGAAGCTGTCGTGGGCGACGGATGCGCGCACGCCCTTGACCTTGCCGGCCGCCATCGCCACACCCATCCCGGTGCCGCAGATCACCAGGCCCCGGTCGGCCTCCCCTGCCGCGATGGCCTCGCCGACGGCGACGCCGACCCGCGGGTACGGGGTGTGGCCGTCAGCGTCCACACCGACATCGGTGACGCTCTCGACGAGGTCGTTGGCGAGGAGGTCCTTCTTGAGGATCTCTTTGTAGTCGAATCCGGCGTCATCGGATCCGATGACGATACGAAGCTTGTCCATTTACTTTTCCTGTTCCTTGAGTACGGTGGCGAGTCTCTGGACGATGAGCGCGAGCGAGTGCGCTCCGGCGTCCGGGGTGCCGAGCGATTTCTCGGCGTGGGGCCGTGCCCGGCCCATCCGCGGCAGTAGATCGGCGGTTGCGGCGGCAGCAGCGGTCGACGCGTCCGCGGCGATCGCCCAGGCGGCGGCGAGTCGCGCTCCCCCGGCGATCTCACGCGACAGGGTGTCGGCGAAGGGGACGAGCGAGTCGACCATGGTTTTGTCGCCGGGCACGGCGCCGAAGGTCAGGATGCTGTCTTTCGCACCCTGCACACCGGCAGCGACCGCAGCTCGGGTCGGCGCGGCCGTGTCGCCGAGCGCCGTGGCGACGGCGGTGAGCGCGGCACCCCACAGCGCACCGGACGTTCCTCCGGCGCGGTCGGACCAGGCGTCCGCTGCGCGGGTGAGCACGGTCTCGGCGCCGGCACCGCGGTCGAGGGCGTCCTGCGCCGCCGCCTTCGCCGCCTGCGAGCCACGCTGCATCCCGATCCCGTGGTCACCGTCACCGGCGACCGCGTCGATCCGGCCGAGTTCGTCGACGTTCTCGTCGATCACGCCGGCGATCGCCTCGATCACGGCGAACGCGATCCGGGCGGCCGCCTGGGATTCGGCGCTCGCGTCCGGGATCTCGTCCACCCCGGCGGCGCTGTCGACGATCGGTGCCTGCTCGGCCGCGGCGACGGAACCCTTGCGGTAGGCGGGCGTGTCGGCCGGGGCACGCCAGAACGTTTCGAGTTCGTCGTCGAGCCAGAACAGGGTGAGCGAGACCCCGGCCATGTCGAAGCTCGTGACGAGTTCGCCGACCTCGGGGTCGACGACGGTGACGCCGGCGTCAGCGAGGAGCTCGGCGACCCGGCGGTACACGACGAACAGTTCCTCGTACTTGACCGAGCCGAGGCCGTTGAGGATGACCCCGGCCCGCTGCCCGTCGGCGGAGTCGATGCCGTCCGGGAGTTCGGCCAGGAGCCTCGTGACGAAGAGTTCGGCGAGGCCGTCGGCGGTGGGCACATCGGTTTCATCGATCCCGGGCTCGCCGTGGATGCCGATCCCGACGCCCATCCGGCCTTCGGGCACGGTGAACAGCGGGGCTTCTGCTCCGGGGAGGGTGCAACCGGTGAACGCGACCCCGAACGACCGGGTGCGCTCGTTGGCGAGCGTGGCGACCCGGACGACGTCGTCGAGCGAGTAGCCCGCTTCGGATGCCGCAGCGGCCGCCTTGAACACGGTCAGGTCGCCGGCGATCCCGCGGCGTTTGTGCTTCTCCGCGACCGACGCGCTGGCGATGTCGTCGGTCACGACAACGGTCCGGCAGTCGATACCGTCAGCGATCAGGCGCTCCTGCGCCTGGGTGAAGTGCAACACGTCGCCGGCATAGTTGCCGTATGTGAACAACACACCGCCGCCCTGGGACGCCGCCGCGCCGACCGAGTGCACCTGCTGGGCCGAGGGCGACGCGAACAGGTTGCCCATCGCGGCACCATGAGCAAGACCCTGACCGACCAGGCCGCCGAACGCCGGGTAATGGCCCGACCCGCCGCCGATCACGACAGCGACCGATCCGGGTGTCGAGACCGTGCTCCGGATGACTCCCCCGGAAACCCGGCGAACCTGGGAGGCGTTGGCCGCGACGAAACCGTCGATCATCTCGTCGGCGAAAGCGACCGGGTCATTGAACAGGCGAGTCATATGCGAGAGCTCCGAATAGGTAGGGAAAGAGTAACGGTGTGGGGGTGGGGCGGCCGGATCGCGGCCGCCCCATCGACGGTTGCTGCGGACGGTTACTGCGCCAGAGCCTGGGCGTCGACCTCGTCGACGGTACCGGGCGGGGTCCTCTTGGCACGGGACAGGATGAGCATGATCACGCCGGAGAGGGCCATGAAGCCACCGACGATGAACATCGGCAGCTCATAGCTGCCCGTCCAGTCCGCCACGGCACCCGTGAGGAACGGCGCCGAGAATCCGGCCAGGTTTCCCACGGTGTTGATCAGGGCGATGCCCGCTGCGGCTGCCGCTCCGGTGAGGAATTGCGTCGGCAGGGTCCAGAAGTTCGGCAGGGCCGAGAAGATCGCCGAGGCGGTGATGGCAATGATCAGGATCGTGGCGAACGGGGACCCGGCGAAGAGGGCGAAGGGGATGCTCAGCGCGCCGACGAATGCCGGGATGACGATGTGCCAGGTCTTCAGTCCACGCCTCGTGGCATCCCGGGACCAGAAGTACAGGGCGAACGCTGCAGGGATGTACGGGATAGCTGTGATCAGACCCTTCTGGAAGGTGTCGAACTCGGTACCGAACTGAGCCTGGAAGCCCTCGATGATCGTCGGCAGGAAGAATCCGAGCGAATAGAGGCCGTAGATGAAGCCGAAATAGATGAACGCGAGCGCCCAGACCCGACCGCTCTTGAAGGCGTCGCGGATGCGGCCGTGTCCGTGCGTCTTCTCGGTGTGCTTGCGCTCGGTCTCCAGGGCTCCGGTGAGCCAGACCTGCTCTTCATTCGTCAGCCATTTGGCATCCGCCGGGCGGTCCTTGAGGTAGAAGAAGGCGACGATGCCGATGAGAATGGCGGGAATGGCCACACCGAGGAACATGAAGCGCCAGCCTTCGATCCCGAGCCGTTCACCCTGGATGACGAGGATGGCTGCGAGCGGGGCTCCGATGACCGTCGTGAGTGGCTGTGCCAGGTAGAACAGCGCGAGGATCTTGGAGCGGTGCGCCGCGGGGACCCAGAGGCTGAGGAACAGGATCGCCCCGGGGAAGAAGCCGGCTTCGGCGACACCGAGCAGGAAGCGCAGGACGACGAGCTGCTCGAAGTTCTGGACCCAGGTGAAGAGCAGGGCGACGATTCCCCAGCTGACCATGATCCGGGCGAGCCACTTACGGGCGCCGAACCGGTGCAGGGCGAGGTTCGACGGAACCTCGAGCAGGATGTAGCCGATGAAGAACACGCCCGAGGCGAATCCGAACTGCGCCGCAGACAGCGCGAGGTCTTCGTTCATGCCGTTCGGAGCAGCGAACCCGATCGCGGTCCTGTCGAGGTAATTGATGAAGAACATCAGTGCCACGAAGGGCACGAGGCGAACGGCAACCTTCTTGATCGCAGACTTCTCGACCGCTGATTGCGGTTGAGAAGTCGGTGTGGTGGAGGCCACTTCTAACTCCTTTGTTAAGACACGAAACTGCGACGAGGCTCAGAAAACACTGCTGCCGCGAAACGAGTATTCAAGAAATTTTGAATGCTGTCAACCGGTTGACCAAAATATTCGTCAACCGGTTAGCCGAATTGACGCTGAGGGGGTGACTTCCGCGAGGCATCCGCTAGCCTCGAGCCATGCCGGCATACCCGAATGATACGTCCGCAGGAATCGCTGCGTCCATTGGCAGTCTTGCCGGAAATACACCGGTGTCCGCTGTGGCGAAGCGTCTGCTGGAGATCTTCACTCGGGGTGACATCGAACCAGGGACCCGGCTGCCCCCGGAACGCCAGCTCGCGACGACCCTCGGCGTCGGCCGCTCGGCTGTTCGCGAAGCCCTTGCAGCGCTCGAGCTGCTCGGCATCGTCGACGTACGCCCCGGCTCGGGAACCTACCTTCGCGGTTCCGCAAGTGAACTCCTCCCCCAGACGCTCAGCTGGGGGCTCATGCTCGACGAGCCGCGAACCGCGGAACTCATCGAGGTACGTGGAGCACTGGAAATCTACGCAGCGCGACTGGCCGCATCCCGGATCTCTGACGAGGCGCTCGGACGCCTTCGCGAGCACCTCGACGACATGCGTGCACACATCGACGACCTGCACGCGTTCGTCGAGGCTGACCTGCAGTTCCACTCCGAGCTCGCGCGCAGTATCAATAACACGGTTCTTCTCGACCTGTTACAGAGCATCCGGTCTCTCCTCCGCGTCTGGGTGGACCGTGCAGTGCAGCAGCCCGAGGAAGCCTCGGTAGCGATCGAAGAGCACACCGCGGTGTTCGAAGCGATCGCGACGCGGGACCCGGATGCTGCGGCGTCGGCCATGGCCATCCACATGAACACGGCAGGGGCGCGCCTCTCCCGGTCACTGACGCCGTAGCCGCCGCATCCAATGGCTCGCTGTCGTATTCTGTCGGCTCAGGATCCCCGACGGGGCCGCATCGTGGTGTCCTTTGCTCCTACTATGGAGGAGACGAACGGTCAACCGGTTCACCGCATGCGGTGAACTCAATCGAAGGAAATGGATGACGTGACTGGAAGATTGCAAGGCAAGACGGCACTCGTGACCGGGGCGGGATCCGGGATCGGCCGCGCCATCGCCGAACGATTCGCTCGCGAGGGGGCCACTGTTGTGATCTCCGACCGCGACATCGACGCGGCGAGGGCCGTCGCATCAGCCATTCCGACAGCGATCGCACTCGAACTGGACATCGCCGACGAGTCCAGTGTCGCCTCCGCCTTCGCCGGGCTGGCCGATTCGGGGCGCGCTCCCGATGTGGTCGTCGCCAACGCGGGTGTGCAACTGTTCGGTCAGGATGCGCCCATCGCCGACCTCTCGCTCGAAACCTGGAAGCGCACAATCGACGTCAACCTGACAGGCACCTTTCTCACGGTCAAGCATGCCGTGCGGGCGATGCTCGGGCGCGGTGGCTCGATCATCCTCACGGGCAGTCCCACGGGCTTGAACGGAGAGGGACGGGATTTCACCGCGTACTCGTCGTCGAAAGCGGGTATCCACGGGCTGGGCCGCACGGTCGCCGCCGCGTACGCGGCAGACGGCATCCGCGTCAATACGGTGGTGCCCGGCTACACCGAGACTCCCCTCGTCTCCGCGATCTCCGGTGACGCAGAGGCGCGCGCCGCGATCGTGTCACGCATTCCCCTCGGCCGGGCCGGTAAGGCTGACGACGTCGAAGGAATCATGGTCTACCTCGCCAGCGACGAGGCCACGTTCGCCACCGGCGCGATCTTCCGCGTCGACGGCGGCATGACGACGCTCTAGCCCGTGGCCATGACCGACTCCTCCACGGCGAGACCAGCTCGGATCGAGCGCCTTCATCCCCCGACCGACCTCCTGCTCGAGCGAGAGGCGACGGCAACGACCCACGTCATCGGTCCATGGTCGATGTCACTTCGGGGCGCGGAGATCGACGACATCACCTTCGACGGAGCGCTGATTCTCCGAAGCATCCGTCTCATCGGGCGCGATGAAGACTGGCGCACCCTGCCGATGCACCTTGACGCCAATGGACCGCAAACCGGATTCCACCGAACGGGTGAGGGTTTTGACCTGCACGGACGCGGTGGAGCCGACGGCAGTCTCTTCAGGTGGAGTCTGGCTCTCCAGATCGACGGTGATGCGCTGGTTGTCACGGCTCGCGTTGAGGCCACCACGTCGTTTCGCCGCAACAGGCTCGGCCTCATCGTGCTGCACCCGCCGGACCTCGCCGGTCGCCCGCTGGCAGTGGAACATCCGGCGGGAACCACCACCACGACGTTTCCCGAGCGCATCTCCCCGCACCAGCCCGCCAGGGACATCGGTGCCTTGTCGTGGCAAGCATTGACCGCGGCCGCACAGGGTGCCGCGGCCGTGGACTGCGATCTCCGGTTCACCGGCGACGTGTTCGAGATGGAAGACCAGCGCAACTGGACGGACGCGTCGTTCAAGACCTACTCGACCCCGTTGTCGGAGCCCTTTCCGGTGGAGCTCGCCCGGGGCACCGTCGTTCACCAGTCCGTCGAGTTGCGCTGCGCGGGCCCCGGTCGCGGTCGCACGTCGGCGGAAGAGCCCGACCCGGGAAGGTCGCTCAGCGCGGGCGTTGCGTTCGGCGCCGAAGACCCCACCATCACGCTCCCCCACGTGACGACCTCGGTGTCGAACGGACCCGGTGCCGGACCCCAGATGTTCCCGGCGTTCGGACCGCTGCTCTGTGAGCTGGATCCCGGCTTTGCCGGCTGGCGCGCCGTGCTCGACCGGGCCGTGCGGGAATCCGGCGGGCGGGCACTCGACCTGCGGCTCATCGTCGAGCAGCCCGACGAGGTGAACCCGGTGTTGGATGTGATCCGGGATGCGAACATCGCCATCGACAGGGTTGGCGTCTTCGACCGGAGCACGCACGTTTCTGAACCTCACCTGCTGGTCGGCCTCCGGAGAACGCTGGACGACCGCGGCATCACCGCCGACCTGCTCGGCGGCACCCGCGCCCACTTCACCGAACTCAATCGGAACCACGCCCGGCTTGCGGAGTGGGACGGACCGCTGTCGTTCAGCATCACGCCGTTCATGCACGACCGGGGCGGGCATCAGCTCGTGGAGTCCATTGCCATGCAACGGCTCGTCGCCCGCGACGCCCTCGACATCGCGCAGGGCCGCCCGCTGCATATCGGACCGATCACGCTCGGAGCCCGGTTCAATGCCGTGGCGACCACCCCTGCCCCGTCGCCAAACGAGGGCACCATTTCGGAAGGATTCGGGGCCGAGCTGGTCGACGGCGCGACCGACCAACGGCAGAGCTCACCGTCCCTGGCCGCGTGGGTGCTGGCAAGCGTCGCCGCACTGACGGTCAGCGGCGTCGCCTCGTTGTCCTACTTCGAGGCATCCGGAGCCCGTGGGCTCGTCGACGCCGACGGGCACAAGACGGCAGCGGCTGAGATGCTGGAGGTCATCGCCACGCTCTCAGGCGGCGCGGTCGCCCCTCTGCTGTCGGATCATCCGGCGATCGTGGGTCTCGCCGTCGCCGGACGAGGCGATGGTGCCGACGCCGGCACCAGGGTGGCTTTGGTGGGCAACCTCAGTGATACGCCGGTGACCGTCGAGATGGACGAAGTCGACAGCGTCACGCTCCAGCCAGGCGCCACCACACGGATCGCGATCCGTGGGCACTCGTTTCCCGCGGGTCACGCGTCATCGACCACATGATCGGCGGGGCTCACACGTGAGCCCCGCCGATCATTCCTGGGTTGACTAGCCTTCGAGCGCGAAGCTCGTGTAGGTGTCGGCGTTGGAGGTGTCGATGACGACGCAGTCGATGGACTGTTTCTCTTCGGCTCCGGTCTCCCCGGTGCGGATGAACTCGTCAGCCTGCTGCACGGCGAGTTCCGAGATCAGAACGGCCGGCTGCAGGCCGGTGGCAACGAGCTTGCCGTCCTTGATCGCCTGAACGGCGTCGGGGCTGCCGTCGAAACCGACGATCTTGATCTTGTCGAGCAGCCCTGCAGCCTCGACGGCGGCGACGGCGCCGAGCGCCATGGTGTCGTTGCCGGCGATGATGCCCTGGATGTCGGGGTCACGCTGGAGAAGCGTCTCCACCTTCGAGAAGGCTTCATTCTGGTCCCAGTTCGCCGTCTCCTTGGCGGCCGAAACGAGGTTCGGGTACTGGGAGATGACACTGGCAAACGCCTCAGAGCGCACGCCGGCGTTGGTGTCCGACTCCTTGCCGGTCAGTTCGATGTACTTGCCACCGTCCGGAAGGGCAGCGACGAAGGACTCGGCAACGGCCGCAGCGCCCTGGGCGTTGTTCGCGACGATCTGTGCCTTGGCAATGCCGGATTCGTTGATCTCACGGTCGATGAGGAACACAGGAACCCCGGCTTCGTCCGCTTTCTTGATCGGGCCGATGGATGCGTCGGCACCCGCGTTGTCGAGGATGATCGCCTTGGCGCCCTTGCTGATGGCGGAGTCGATGAGTTCGCTCTGCTTGTTCGGGTCGTCATCGTGCGAGGCGACGGAGGTCTCGTAGCCGAGCTTCTCTGCCTCGGCCTTGGCGGCATCCGCTTCTGCCTTGAAGAAGGGGTTCTCCTGCGCGGGCGTGATGATCGCGATGAGGCCGCCGGCCTCGCCGGAGCCGGAGCCGGAGTCGTCCGCGTCGCTTGAGCCGCCTGGGGCTCCTGCACAGCCGACGAGGCCGACGATGGTGAACACTGCGACTGTCGCAGCGAGAATCTGTCGCTTCATTGCTTGGATGCCTTTCGTTTCTTGGTGTGTTCGGCAGGAACGCCGGGATGGGAATTTCGGTCAGGAAAGTGTTTTGGCTGGAGTCAGGTCGCTGTGGCTGCTGGCAGCCAGCGCCGCGTTCTTCGATCGTTTGATGCGCTGCTGGGCCTGGTCGAGCATGACGGCGAGGATGATGACGGCGCCCTTGATCGTGATCTGCCAGAAGGTTGAGACGCCGACGATCACGAGGCCGTCACTCAGGAAGCCGATGACGAACGCACCGATGAGCACGCCGCGCACGTTCCCGCGGCCGCCGGTGAGCGCCGCGCCGCCGATCACGACAGCGGCGATGGCGTTGAGCTCGAACGATTCTCCGAGTTGAGGCGCGGCGCTGGTCAACTCGGACGAGATGATGAGGCCTGTCGTCGCTGCACAGAACCCGCTGATCATGTAGACGCGCAGTTTGACTCGTTGAACCGGAACCCCGGAGAGTTCCGCCGCCCGCTCATTGCCACCTGTTGCGTAGACCCAGCGGCCGAACGGCATCCGCGTGAGCACGAAGGCGGCCACGAGGGCGAAGACCACCATGATCCAGATCGCGGTAGGGATGCCGAGGAGTCGCCCGCCCCCAATCAGGCCGAAGCCGGTGTTGCCCAGTGCCTCCTCCCCACCCAGCCGCGGATAGGTCGAACCGTTCGAAATGAGAAGAGCGGCGCCTCGGGCGACGTACAACATGCCGAGGGTCGCGATGAACGGGGCGACGCTGAATTTCGTCACGAGGATGCCGTTGATCCAGCCGACGAGGGTCCCGACGGCGAGCGAGCACAGCACGACGACCCACACCGGCGGGTAGACCACGACGCCGAAGAGGTCGAGCTGCCAGCCCTGGAGGAGCACGCCGGCGACGACCCCGGACAGCCCGACGGTCGACCCGACGGAGAGGTCGATGCCTCCCTTGAGGATGACGAAGAGCATGCCGAGCGCGAGGATCGCGTTGTAGGCCACGTGCTTGGTCATTGTCAGCAGGTTGTTGAAGGTCAGGAACGAGTCCGACAGCAGCGCGAAGATGATGACCAGAACGATGAGGGCAATGAACGCGCGGCCCTCGAGCAGGATCCCGAGGTAGTCGATCTGGCGCTTGTCAGCACCGGCTTTGCCGTTGCCGGGGCCTCGGCCATTCGTGGACGGGCGCACGCCCGACGTCGTTGCAGTCACTTTCCGAGTCCATTCTCTGGTTCCACAGCATCGGTTGATTCGCCGGAGGCCACCATGAGGCCCTCGCGGTCGGTGTGTTTCGGGTCGAACTCGGCGACGATCCGGCCCTTGGAGAGCACGATCACCCGGTTCGACACGCCGAGGGCCTCGCCTACCTCGGAGGTAGCGAAGAGAACCCCGAGCCCCCGTTTTGCTTCGCGGGCCATGAGCCCGAAGATCTCCGCTTTCGCTCCGACGTCGATTCCGCGGGACGGCTCGTCGAGCAGGATCACCTCAGGCTCGGTCATGAGAATTTTCGAGATCACGACCTTCTGCTGGTTGCCGCCGGAGAGCGAGGAGATGGCCGCCGAGGGCCCCGACGTCTTCACCTTGACGTCGGAGACAGCTTTGTCGATGCTGGCCCGCTCCCCCCGTCGATTGAGGACGATGCCTTTCACGAAGGCGAGCAGGTTGGCGAGCGAGGCGTTCTCGCCCACCGTCATCGTCTGGACGAGGCCGTCCCGCTGACGGTCCTCCGGCACGAGCGCAAGTCCGAGGGCGATACGCTCTGCGACCGATTCCCTGTCGAGCACCCGACCCTTGAGTTCCACGGTTCCCGACTGGATCGGGATTCGGCCGGCCAGGGCTTCGAGAAGCTCCGTCCGGCCGGCGCCCATGAGCCCGTACAGACACACGATCTCCCCCGCGCGGACCTCGATCGAGAGGTCGTCGACGGCGAGTCGCGCCGGGTTCGACGGGTCGGCGATCACGATGTTCTTCAGCGACAGCACCGGTTCGCCGAATTCCTCGAGGAGGTCGGGCGACAGGTCGCCGACGTCGCGCCCCACCATGTTGGAGATGACCCAGCCGAGGTCGATCTCGTTCCGGTCACCGAGAGCGACGAGGTCCCCGTCCCGGAACACCACGGCGTGATCGGCGATCTCCAGGGCCTCTTCGAGGTGGTGGGAGATGTAGACGATGGCGACGTTCTCGGCGGTGAGCTCACGGATGAGCCTGAAGAGAACCTCGACCTCGGTCCCGCTCAGCGCCGACGTCGGTTCGTCCATGATGAGCACACGCGCGTTCCCGGCCAGAGCCCGGGCGATCTCGACAATCTGCTGCTGGCCGAGACGGAGGTCACCGACCAGTGTCTTCGGGTCGAGCCGTTCCTCGAGCCGTTCCATGAGCCGGACGGTGGTGGCGTTCTCCGCGCCGTAGTCGATGATGACTCCGCCGCGCACCTCTTCGCGGCCCATGTAGATGTTGTCCCTCACATTGAGGTTGGGGGCGAGGCTGAGTTCCTGGTGGATGATCGCGATGCCGCGGGATGCCGCGTCGACGGTGTCGCGGAGCTGCAGCGGTTGGCCGTCCAGCTCGAGCGTGCCCGATGTCGGGGTTTCCACACCGCTGAGGATCTTCATCAGCGTGGACTTTCCCGCGCCGTTCTCGCCGAACAGCACGGTGACCGTGCCCTTCCGGATCGAGAAGTCGACGCCTTTCAGCGCCCGGGTCGCGCCGTAGCTCTTCGTGATGCCGATGGCGCGCATCACGACGTCGTCCACGTCGGTCACTGCTCCACCCCGAACTCGACGGGGACGACCGAAACGAGGGCTGGATTCACCCGGGTGAACGCGCCAGTGACCGTGACGGTCTTCCCCTCGAGCGTGGCCGGGTCGACATCCGCGAGCACCTGCTCCTTGACGAGGGTGTTCAATTCGGTCGCGACCTCCTGGAACTCGAGCTGGTTGGTGAAGTCGTTGAAGTTGACGGTCCCCGTGGCGTCCCGGATCGCCGTGCCGTTGATGGCAGGGCCGATCTGCACCTGCACGACGACACCCTCGGGGAGGCCTTCGACGGCCACCGGGAGGATCGACCCGTTGGGCGCGCCGGCGACACCGGTGAACGTGACAGGGAACGAGTAGGCGCTCGACGATCCGGAAGAGTGACCGAAGTCGGCCTCATCCGCGCCGCCGGCGAGGTCTTCGAGCAGCGCCGGAAGCTCCGTGGCATCCTCGGTGATCGCGGGGACGATGTCCTCGTCGAAGTGTTCGGCGGCGTAATCAGCCGGCTCGAAGGCCCCCGCCTGGGATGCTTCGGCCGCCTCGCCGATCGAGAGCACCTTCGTGCTGGCGATCGCCGCCGCGACGACGACGAGGGCGACCAGAACGCCGGTGAGCTTCACGATCAAACGGCGTCGTGGTGCGGTAACGGTCATCGACCGGCTCCTTTGCGGGTCACGCATCTCCAGCATTTCGGCAACAGGTCGCCTGGCTGTGAGTGCTGTGCGGTGTCGAGATCCATCGACGGGGCGTGCCTATCATGTACCACTCGTCACCTTTTGGTCAACCGGTTGTTCAGGAGGTCGGTAGTCGAACCGACTGATGGCTGGTCAACGGCAAAGGCCGTGCGGTCATCTGCCCGCACGGCCTCTGCCTCCTACAACGCGTGTAACCCTTGACGGCTCCCGCCAGTGCACCCTGAACGAAGTAGCGCTGGAAGAGCAGGTAGACGATGAGCACGGGCACCGCCGACATGAAGATGAACGCGTTCAACGGTCCATAGTCCGTGCCGTGCTGGGTCGAGAAACTCTGCACGGCCAGCGGGATCGTCCAGTTGGTCTGGGAGCGGAGCAGCGTCATCGCCATGGCCTATTTTTCGCCGCCACTCACAACGATGCGTGTGGATTTCCGCGAGATCGGGATGACCACCTTCCGCATGCTGCATCAGCAAATACTCACAGGACAGTTCGGCGAGCACCCCGTGCTCGATCCGGAGCTGATCATCCGTCCTTCTACCGCCGCACCGCGCGCACATTCCCTCTGAAGCCGGGCGGCTACGCCAGGACGGCCGGACCGCAACCGACCGGGCCGGCTGAGCGCCGACGTGAACTCACTCTCATTCTGCGGCAAGATGTTCAGCTCGAACTCGACGGATCGTGCCTGAGCGGGAGCGGAGCACGATCGACTCGGTGGTGACCGCCCGTCCGACGCGTCGAACATCTCGCACGAGCCTCCGTCCGTGACGCCGGCCGCGACGAATCGGAACGAACCCGCGTACCAGCGCGAAAACGGGTGAAGGCGAAGCCGATGTCATCCTCGAATTCGGGGGGGTGACTTTCAGGCCCGGCGCGAACCTCTTCAGCGACGATGACGGCATCCTCGTAGAACGCTGAAGCGTGTCGAGCGTCCCAGCGAATAACTCAGGGATGGTCCTGGCAACGGTCTCTCAGGCGCGATCGTGCGGAACGGATGCGGCAGACGCCGCGTTCGTGCCTGTCGACGCCCGCCCTGCCAGCCACGAGCAAACAACCGCCTGCCAGCGTTCGCAGTCCGAGTTCCAGGTCATGGTGTGATCGGCGTCGAACGCCTCGAGGTCGACGATGTCCGGGCGCAGGTCCCGAAGGCGGGCGGAGAGCGCGAACGGCGACGACGTGTCGGGGCTGCCGTGGAGGATCAGGGTCGGCACAGTCAATTCGTCGGCACGCGCGATCCAGTCGAAGCGGCGCAGATCGACTCGGTTGGCGAGTCCTGTCACACGAGCCATCGTTCGGAATTTCAGCCACGGCACCGCGAGGACGCCTGTCCAGTCGGGCATCCCTGCGCGTGCACAGTTCGCTCTGATCGTCGAGACCCAGTCGAGAACGGGCGATTCGAGGACGAGGCCTGCGATCAGGCCGTGGAACTCGGCATCGGCGCCGAGCTGCAGCGCGATTGCCGCTCCCATCGACCATCCGACGAGCACGACGCTGCGTGCACCATTCTCACGCGCGAAGCGCACCGCCGCACGCACGTCATCCGCCTCGTCGGACCCCAGCCCACTTCTTCCGGTCCCCACGAACGGACCTTCACCATCGTTCCGGTAGGTCACGACGAGCGACGTCAGTCCGGCTTCCGAGGCAGCGTGCACGCCACGAAGCACGCCGGCGCGGGAGCCTCCGAGGCCGTGGATGTGGATGGCCCAGATGGTCGACGAGTCACCCTCAGGAGCGACGAGCCAGGCGGGCGAGGGGCCTACTCCCGTCGGCACCTCGACATCCGTGACCGCCAGCCCGGCATCTTCCGGACTCGAGAAGATAATGCCGCTCCAGGATGCTCGCCCGCCGACTGTCAGGCCTTCGCCGGGCTCGCCCAGAACCTGGCGGGCGACGAGACCCGGTCCGCGATCCTCGGCTTCGGGTGACAGTCGAACCCGGCCACCGTTCTCGACGAAGAGGCTGTACAAGCCGTGCAGCGTGGTCCGTGGCGTCCGATCCAGCACGACGGTGAGCAGCTCCCCCGACGTTTCCACGCCTCGAATCGTGAGGTCGTACTGTCGCCCGCCCGGTGCGGTCAGGCGCCTCGCGATCACCAGCCCGAGCCCTCCGAACGCCACGCCCGCGGCGGCCACCACACCTGTCGCCGCCCACGTGACTCTCATCGCTGCTGCCTTTCTCCGGTCGTCGCCGACGTCGTCTCTGGCGACGAAGGGTTCACGAACCGGCCCCTTTGGCGATTGTGAACGTCAGATTCATGATTATGCAGGTTGATGAGTCCCGGCAAACCCTCAGCCCGAGCTCCCGCAGTGCTCTCAAGTGTCGACACCTGGCGGGGCCTTGCCCGCTCCATCTCAGGCGCGTACCCTGACCCGCATCCGTACCGGCACCACAACCGGCGGTGACCGGGAGCGGATCGAAAGTGGGACCGCAATGCCTGCCGCTCTCGAACTCGCACGGACCGCATATGAAGAGCATCGGTGGACCGTTGCTCGAGATGCGTTCGATGTCGCCCAGAACGAGGGACAGCTCCCGGCCCGCGACCTGGAACTGGCGGCAACGGCTGCGCTCCTGCTCGGCCTCGAGACCGACGGGGTCGAGACCCTCACCCGCGCGCATGAGGAGTACCTCGCCGCGAACGACATCGTTGGGGCCGTTCGATGCGCGGCCTGGCTCGGAATCCACCTGATGAACGCGGGGAACCGTGCGCGCGGCGGCGGCTGGCTCGCACGCGCACAACGTCTGGTGCACGGCGACGCTGAATCGGAGGTCGCTGAGGGGTTCCTCCTGATTCCGGTGGGGCTGGGGTCGCTTTACTCCGGCGACGTAGACGGCGCACTGCGGGCATTCGACCAGCTCGCCACTTTCGCCGAGCGGTTCGCAGACCGCGACATCTACTGCCTCGCACAGCTCGGCCGGGGGCAGTCGAGGATCATGGCCGGCCAGGTCGAGGACGGGATGACCCTGCTGGACGAAGCCATGGTCGCTGTCACCGCGGGCGAGATCTCACCCCTCCCGGCAGGCATCATTTATTGCGCGGTGATCGGCACCTGCCATCTGGCTTACGACCTGAAACGCGCCCACGAGTGGACCGCTGCGCTCGACCAGTGGTGCGCCGCACAACCCGACATGATTCCGTTCAGCGCCCAGTGCCAGGCCCACCGCGCGGCGCTCTACCGCCTCCACGGCGCCTGGTCCGAGGCATACAGCGCTGCTCTGATCGCCGAGGAACGGTTCGGGCTCGGAGACCGGGACGCGGCATACGGGGCGTTCTACCAGAAGGGCGAGATCGAGCGGCTGCGCGGCGAGTTCGACGATGCCGAGGCGTCCTATCGCCGCGCGGGCGAGACCGGATTCGAGCCCCAGCCGGGCCTCGCCCTCCTTGCCCTCGCTCGCGGCCACCGTGACGTCGCGCTTGCACTCATCCGCGGCGCCGTTGAGGGATCCGATCCGGGGACGCGGCGGCGGATGCTCCCAGCACTCGTCACGATCGAACTCGCCGCCGGACACGTCGAACTCGCCCGGGCGGCTGCAGACGAGCTTCGAGTCGTCAGCTCCGACAGCCGGATGCCGATGCTGAACGCATCGGCGAGCCACGCCAACGCGGCAGTGCTGCTCGAGGAGGGCGATGCGCTCGGCGCCCTCGGCGAAGCCCGCCGTGCGAGTGCGCTCTGGCGGGATCTCGACCTGCCTTTCGAACTGGCCCAATGCCGTGCGCTGATCGCTCGCGCACACCGCATGCTCGAGGATGAGATCTCAGCCGAGGTCGAATTGCAGGCCGCGCGAGCCATGTTCGCGGAACTCGGCGCCACACCGAGCGTCCGGGAGCTGGACGCGCTCCGCCGACAGCGGGGCGACTCCCCGCTCACGACGCGCGAAGTCGAAGTTCTGCGCCTCGTCGCGTCCGGTCTGACCAACAAGGCGATCGCTGCGGAACTGTATCTCAGCGAGAAGACCGTCGCTCGACATCTCAGCAATATCTTCGCGAAACTGGACCTCACGTCACGGGCGGCCGCGACCGCCTACGCCTACCGGCAACGGCTGGTCTGATCCGCGGCGGTCGTGGGCTGCGATCCGCGAAGCGAGATACTTCGCGTCTCGGCTCACGCCGGGAAGGGTTGCGGAGGTGGCGGCATACAGGAACTGCTGCCCGAGCAGATAGAGGCCGGGAATGGCCGACACGACGCCGCGCACCTGGTCGGGTCGCTCCGCGGATGCACCGGGCAGGTCCAGGATGCCGAAATCCTCCCGGTATCCGGTGCACCAGATCACAGTCGCGACGTCCAGTGCCTGTCCGTCGGCGGTGGCGGGCCGGCCGGCGACGACGTCAGCGATCCGAGGCACCCGTGTGACGCCGGCCGCGGCAAGATCCCGGAGCCGGGTGCGGATCAGCGGTGGCCCACTGAACTGAGCGGCGGCCCTCCGGCCGATCGGCGTCCTCAGAGTCAAGACTCGGGTGCCGGCGAACCGGATCAACGGCAGAGCGAAGCGGGCGGCGGTGCGTCCGTGTCGGAAGGGAAGCTCACCCACCGGCTCACCGGCCAGCAGTACCGGCCGGTCGGAACTCAACTCGAGCGCGATCTCGGCCCCCGAGTTGCCCAGCCCAACGACGAGGACTGCACCTGGGTGCAGCTGTGCCGGGTTACGGTACTCGCTGGAGTGCAACTGCAGGGTCGAGTCCGCGATCCGATCCGCGAAGGCTGGCACGACCGGCGTCTGCTCCCCACCGGTCGCAAGCACGACATTGCTCGCGCGCCATTGCCGATTGCCCGCCTCGACGAGGAATTCGTCGCCATCTCGCCGCACCCGTTCAGCGCGGACACCTGTGGAGACAGGAAGCGCAAACCGCGTTGCGTATGCCTCCAGGTAGTCAGCTTCCTCATCCTTGGTCGGGAACCTCAGCCGATCGCCCGGGAACGGCATGCCGGGGAGGCCGTCGTACTTGGCGGGTGTGAACAGTCGCAGCGAATCCCATCGCTTGCGCCAGCCATCCCCGACTCGGTCTCCGGCGTCCAGGATCACAAAGTCTCGCTCTGAGCGAGCGAGGTAATAGCCGAGTGCGAGTCCTGCCTGCCCGCCGCCGATGATGACGATGTCAGCTGACTCCAACGATGTCCGAAGCGATTTTCTGTCCATCGCTCCGCCTCCTGTTCTGATTGTGTTGCTGGACTGGCGATCCGCCTTGGCGGCGGAACTGGAGAAACATGGCGAGCATGACGGCCGACGCCACGAGGTAGAACCCGTGGAGCAGCCAGAGAGGCCCGACCGGCAGGCTGAAGACGTAGAGCGAATGAACCCCGTTCGCGACGTTGATGAGCGCGAGGTTGCCAAGGCTGTATGAGCGAAGATCCTTCGTGCGAGCGGCCTTCAGCACCATCGGCAGGTTGCTGAGGGCGAACAGCATGGTCGACGCGATGCCTGCGAGAATCGGGATGTCCATGTCCCAAGGCTAGGAACGCCCGGCCCCCACGGAATCGGGCGGATGACCCATTTCGGGCCCTCAAGCCAATGGGTGATTCTGTCCACGCCAGGATGTCCTATCCGGCGCGTGAGAGCTCCAGTGCGAATCAGGTCGTCAGTGGCCGGAGGGGGCCTTCACCGGAGCAACGTCAACGATCGTCCGTCGTTTCCCTGTTCGCGACGGTTTCCACCCAGTCTGTCGCTTCATCCGAGAGGTAGAGGCCATCCGGGCCGCTGTGCCCGACCCACGAGGCGTCTGACGTGACGGCGGCTCCGGTGGCCTCGATCGAACTCAGGATGTGGGCCGGCACGGCCTCCCCATTGTGGGCGATCAGCCAATCGCGCATCGCGGAATCGAGCTTCGGCCACCACTCGTCGATGTTCATGGGATGAGCCTGTCACTCACCTCTGTCACCCGCCAGCCCCGGTCGCGGCTAAATCTACGACGCTGCGGGTCGACGCCGGTAGTTGATGTAGAGGATCAGGATGCTGACACCAAGCACCCAGGCCGGGAAGATGAGTGTTACCCACAAGCTGACGCTTGTCACGACAAGAAGCACCGCCGCCACGAGGTAGGTCACGATCGCCAGCCATCGGGGCAGAACCCCCGTCCTAAGCCACATCGTGGCGAGTGAGACCAGGAGGACGCCGGCCATCCTCAACGCGTAGATGTTGCTGACCTGCAACATGACGGCCCGGCCGAAGGTCGCAACCTCGGCTTGGCGCGGCTCTTCGGCGATGAGGGGCACGGTGGCCAGGATCCCTCCGGCGAGCGCAGCGGAAACGAAGACCATGGCGAGAAACAGAAGCCCGCTGCCCATGAAGACTGATGAGAACAGTTGATCTTCCGCATCTTTGAACCGGTCGCGTATCACACCCAGGAACCACAGGAACGCTATGCCGGCGAAGGGGATGAGCGCGAGGCTCACGGTGATGCGGGTGGTCGCACCCTCGTCCAGCCAGTTCACGCTCGGTTCGAGCCGGTCAGGAAGAGAGATTCTCAGGAGCACGAGGGAGGTTCCGAAAAGCAGCGCGAACAAGACCCCCGCCAGTGCCGCCGCGCGGGGAGAATTCAAGGCTCGAGGCGGTGAACCAGAAGTCGCTGCCATGTCGGTCTCTTCCACGGTTCGTCGCCCTAGCCTGGCGGTGCAATCGGGTTCGCCGACTTCACATAGATGTAGACGTCGACGCGGTCGCCCTTGAGCACGAACCGAGTGAGGCGACCGCTCGGCATCAGGAGGTCGGCGATCGTGTCGACGCTGTCGGGTGAACACGCTTCGGCGCCGATCCCCTCATCGAGCCCCTGAACGGGGTGGGCAACGAGCAGGCATACGGTTCCGTAACGGCTCTCTCCGCTCCACACGCTGAGGTATCCGAAGTTCTCGTAACGCCGCATGTCCCCTGCACCGAGACCCAGCCGGTCCAGAGTGCCGTGCGGGTCCTTCGGCACATCGGAGACGGCACCGACGGACTCCAGTGCGAGCACGTAGTCCGGAGGGACCACGTCGTACGCCCCTCCCGCATCGAGGGGCTGCGCCTTCGTCGGTGTGTCCGTCAGTATTGGAGCCGCCCCGAAAGCAAGCAGTTGCGATATCCACCCCACGAGGGCCACGCCAACGGCAATGGCCGCTATGGCGACGACGAGGATCGCCAACCAGCGACGACGCCACCACGGTGCTGTGGAGGCTCCGGCCCTGGGACCGGCATCGGCGGTCGGCCGGTTGGCGCCGTCGTTCGCAGTGGCCGACCCTCCGGCAGGTTCAGCGACGGGCAGGCGTTCCGGGCCCGGGGCGCGTTCCGAGGCCCGAACGAGTTCCGGCAGCGGAGCGGGTGTCCTTCCGTCCGCGTGGATGCCGGAAGTCAGCCGTTGGCGGCGCGCGGATTCCAGTTCGAAAAGCCGAGCCTGTGCCGCCGCATCCCCCGCGATGTCGGCATCCGGTCCGTAGGCGCGTCGTCGCAGGCGCTCCAACTCGTTGGATACCTCGAACTCGGCCGAACCAGGCGGCACATCCATGCGCTCATTATCCGCGCGGCTGCGACAGGAGGAAAGGGGATCACCCGCCCGTCACAAATAGAGGGTCGGCTCCACGAATCGGGCAAACCCCCTCGCGCTCCCATCTCACGAGGGAGTAACGTGCGAGCCACGCTTCGCTGGCCGGGTACCCAACGGCCTGTGCGAATTCGCCCGGGTACCCGAACCTGAGGAGACGTCGATGTCGCTCGCCCCGCTCCACGCCCTGCCCGTCCGTGCCGGCGCACTCGGAGCCCGACGGCGCATCGTCGCCCTCCTCGCTGCAGTGGCCGTCACATCCACTCTGGCCCTTGCCGCGCCGCAGCCGGTCGCCGCGCACGAAGGCGATCTGCCTTCGCTGCTCGTGAGTTCCGCAGCCAACAGGTCCGCTGCTGCTTCGCTCAGCGGCGCGACGGTCAAGGGAATGATCTACCCGTTCTTCCAGGAACAGGCAGGCATCAGCGCGGTGGAGTTCTGGTTGAACAACACGTCGATGACTGGCGCACCGCGCCAGGTCGAGCGCACGGCGCCGTACGACTTCGCGGGAGGATCCGCGACCATCGCCAGTCCGTTCGACTCGACGAAGGTCAGCGAGGGCTCCCACACGATCTCAACGCGGGTGACCTACACCGACGGCGACGTGCTCACCGGCGAGACGACCTTCACGGTCGACAACATTGCGGAACCGCCCGCACCAGCACCGACCCTGCGCTGGAATGCCGGCGGAGGCGGGGTCACGACGGGAGGCGTCAGCTGGGCGGCAGACGCGAATTTTTCTGGCGGGAAGTCGTATTCCAACCCCGCTGTGACGGCGATCGCGGGCACCACCGACGATGGGATCTACCTCAACGAACGCAGCGCCACCCAGAACCTCGGCGGGTTCGGCTACTCGATCCCGGTCAGCGCCTCCGGAACGCACACCGTCACGCTCCACTTCGCCGAGATCTACCACGGGGCGACCGGCGGCGGTCCAGGCGGCACAGGCAAGCGGGTGTTCAGCGCCAACTTCGAAGGCGGCGCCGCCGAGCTCGTTGACTTCGACATCTTCGCGGCGGTGGGAGCGATGACCGCTACGGCCCGCACGTTTGCGGTGCCCGTCACGGATGGCCGGCTGGACATCGCGTTCACGGCGAAGACCGACCAGCCATCGGTCGCGGCGATCACCGTGGTCGCGCCGACAGGTGGCACCACGCCACCCCCGCCCGCTCCGCCGACCGGCGATCCCACCCCGTTCGCCTGGGAGACCCGCGCGCAATCGCCGATCGCACGCTCTGAGGGCCAGGGAGCCGTGGCCGGCGGCAAGCTCTACGTGTTCGGAGGCTTCTACACCGGCACGATCACAACGGCGAGAAGCGACGTCTACGACCCGGCCACGAACTCCTGGTCCCCGCTCCCCGACCTGCCGGAGGAACTGACGCACTCAGCGGTCGTCGCCGATGGCACCACGGTCTGGCTCGTCGGCGGCTACGTTGACAATCACCCGGGGCCGTCGACCCGAAGCGTGTGGAAGTACGACACCGTCAATCGCACCTACGCTCGCGGACCGCTGCTGCCGGCCCCGCGCGGCGCGGGCGGCGCGGCAATCGTCGGACGCGAACTGCATTTCTTCGGCGGCACCAGCCGCGTGGCAGGATCGACCGCCGACCCCGACCAGCCGGACCATTGGGTCCTCAACCTCGACAACGGAACCACCTGGAGCGCTCGCGCACCCCTGCCCAATCCGCGCAACCACCTCACCGGGGCGACGGTCGACGGCAAGGTCTACGCCATCGGCGGGCAGCACAACGAGAATGAGAACACCGGTCTGCAGTCGGACGTCCATCGCTTCGATCCGGCCACCAACGGCTGGACAAAGATGGCGAGTCTGCCCAAGGCGCGGAGCCATATCGTGAGCGTGGTGCGCGACGGTCAGATCCTGGTGCTCGGCGGCACCAACCCGGGCAACACGGCGAGCAGCGACGTCACGGTGTACGCTCCCGACAGCAACACCTGGTCGAAGCTTCTCTCGCTTCCGGGAGGCCGCAAGACCCCGGTGGCCGGACTCGTGAACGGCGTCGTCTATCTCACCGGCGGCAGCCTCGCGACGAGCACCTACGCAGGACGCTTCGCCGCGCGTTGGGAGGCCGGCCCGGCGATGCCCGTCGCCCTCGGCGAGGTCGCCGGTGGACGGATCGGTTCCACCGTGTACCTGGTCGGCGAGAGCAGTACCGCGACCCTGGCGCTGGACCTGGCGACGGGGGTGTGGCGTTCCACCCTGCCCGTTCGCCCATTCGTCGGTCACCATCACGCGGCGGAGGTGCTCGGCGGCAAGCTCTACCTCTTCGGCGGCCTGGGAGCCGGTGCCGGCAAAGTTCAGATCTACGACCCCGCGACGAACGCCTGGACCCTCGGTGCGGACATGCCGTTCGCCGCCGGATCCAGCTCCTCCGCCGTCATCGGCGGGCGAGTCTACCTCGCGGGCGGCATCATCGGGTCGGCGACGACGAACCGTGCTGCGCGCTACGACCCCGCGACCAACACCTGGACGGAATTGGCCACCATGCCCCAGGGCCGCAACCACGCGGCATCCGCCACCGATGGCTCCCGGCTCTTCGTGGTCGGCGGTCGCGGGCCGGGCAGCGGCGACGGCAACACGGTGGCCAACGGCTACGACACCCTGCAGGTCTACGACCCGGCAACAAACGTCTGGCGCTCCAGCGCCACTGCGGGAGCAGGGCTCGCAGCGCTCCCCCAGGCCCGCGGCGGCATGGGCAAGGCGGTGTACTTCGGCGGCGAGCTGTACGTGATGGGCGGCGAAACGCAGAACGGCGCCGGTGCCACAACCCGGAACGTGTACTCCCGCGTTGACATCTACAACCCGGTGACGAACGTCTGGCGCCTCGGAACGCCGATGCTGACCGCGCGGCACGGCATCTTCCCGGTGCTCACTGGCAACAGGATCACGGTGGCCGGCGGTGGAGTGCAGGCCGGGTTCTCAGCCTCGTCATCCGTGGAGACCTACACCGCGCGCTAACGCGCGCAGGCCGAGCCGTTGGAGTTGTTGCTCGCCTGGATGGGACCCCCACGGACCGGGGGCACACAGTACGATTGCTTTCCATCCGCGCGTCCGCAAGGCGCAGGGGATGGTGAACGGCTTCGACGCCGTAAGGCTCGGCGCCTGCTTGACATGCGACACGCACCAGACCAGCGAGGCGAAATGCGAAAGATAATCAACGACCCGGCGAACTTCGTCGATGAATTCCTGGCGGGCATCGTGGCCGCCCACCCCTCCAGCTACCGATTCGCCTCCGCGGACGGTCGCGCGGTCATCGCCGCCGATGCGCCTACCGCCGGCCGCGTCGGAATCGTCACCGGTGGCGGCAGCGGGCATCTGCCGCTCTTCATGGGCTACGTGGGTTCCGGTCTGGCGACCGGCGCCGCTATCGGAAATGTCTTTTCATCACCGTCGCCGGCTCAGATCCTGCGAACGACGCAGGCGGTTGATGGCGGTGCGGGTGTGCTCTACCTCTACGGCAATTATGGCGGCGACATCTATAACTTCGATCTCGCGGCTGAAGCCGCTGCTGCTGAAGGCATCCGCACCACCACCGTTCTCGGCTATGACGACATTCTGTCGGCGCCGGCAAGCGCAGCTCGAACGCGACGTGGTGTGGCCGGCCTGGTGTTCGCGTACAAGATCGCCGGCGCTTCTGCGGCGCGCGGGGATGACCTCGAAACGGTGGAGCGCTTCGCAAACGCCGCGGTCGACGGCACCCGAACCGCAGGGGTGGGACTGGCCCCGACGATCCTCCCTGCAGCCGGCAAGCCAACCTTTGAGCTGGCGGAAGGCGAGATGGAGGTAGGCGTTGGCATCCACGGCGAAAGCGGTGTCCGCAAGGCGGCCATCGAGCCTGCCGACGCGATCGCCGACGACCTGTTCGACCGGATGAAGGATGAGGTCGGGGTGGGGCCGGGCGCACGCCTTGCTGTGCTCATCAACGGGCTCGGTGCGACACCGCTTGAGGAGCTGTACGTGCTGTATGCCCGCGTTGCCCAACGCATCACCGACGCGGGGGCAACGGTGGTTCACAACTTCATCGGCGAGTACGCCACGAGCCTGGAAATGGCCGGCGCGTCGATCTCCCTTCTTGTCGTGGACGACGATCTCGAGCAACTGCTTGCCGCACCTGCGTCCTCCCCGTTCTGGCGGCCCGGTTCGATTGTGCCCGACACGTCCCCCGAGAATGCAGCCGCGATCATTGACCGCGTGCAGCCCGCGGTGGTGCCGACCGCCGCCTTCGAGTCCTCCATCCGTTCCGTGATTTTCGCTCTCGCGAATTCACTTCCACAGCACACCGACGAATTGCGTGATCTCGATGCGGCACTCGGTGACGGAGATCTCGGGATCACCGTTTCTCTGGGGGTGGATGCCATGGCAACTCGCGTCCGGGAACTGCCGGTGAACGCCACAAACAGTGCTCTGCTGCGGGAAGCGGGGATGGCATTCGCCTCGGCGAATCCGTCGACGTTCGCGGCGCTCGTGGGCGCGGGCCTCGTGTCGGCGTCCACCATCGTCGACGACGCCCGCCCCATCGACGAAGACACCGCCCTGCTCATCGGGCGGCACGTCGCCGAATCGATTTCGCGTCGCGGCGGAGCCCAACTCGGCGACAAGACCCTGCTCGACGTGCTCTCCCCCGCCCTCGACGAACTGAGCGGCCATCCATCCGAGCGCGAGTTCGACGCCTTTCTGCAGGCCCGGGTCGACGAGGTTGCAACTCTGAGATCTGCCCGGGGCCGAGCTGCGTGGCATCAGGAGCGAAGCGTCGGTCTCAAAGACCCGGGTTCCGTGGCCGTGGCGTACGCATTGTCGGCGATATTCCTCGCGGCAAACGATTAAGGGGCCAGATCGCCCATGCCTTCCAGGCTCTCGAGCCATCGCACGATGACAGCCTCGTCGACAGGTGCAAAGCCGCGTACATCCACTCCCACGTTGAACTGACGTCCGAGAGTCGCGAAGAGGTTGTGAACGTGGCCGTGGATAATGGGCAGGCCGGAATTACGGGGCCGGTAGAGCCGATATCGGTCCTCGTCCAGCGAGTCACCAACATATGGGAAGTGGCAGACGACGACCCTGCGTTCCCCGATCGAGTGCTCAAACTTTTCCGGCAGGATGCTCCATCCCGCGTCCTCATACAACGGAAGGAACTTCGCATCATTCCGGCGGCCCTCGAACGATTCGGCGATTCGGTCATGATTTCCGGGCACGAGATGCTTGTGACCTTCTAATCGGGCTGTCAGGGCAATCTGTTGCTCAATCGCTTGTCCCAGAGCGAGATCACCGAGGTGATAGACGACATCGTCGGGCGACACCGTCGAATTCCACTTCTCGATGAGCGCCTCGTTCATCTCCTGCACGTCTCGAAACGGACGATTGCAGTACTTGATGATGTTCTCGTGCGAGAAGTGGGTGTCGCTCGTCCACCAGGTGGTCATGGTGTCCGCGCGTTCCATTCGGCGGTCATACAGGTTGTCTCATAGCTGGATTTCTCAGCGCGACGTCGCTCGGATCTTCTTGAGTTTCAGATTCTAGCTCCGCCACCGCTCGCGCACACCTGCCTCCAGCCGGTCAGCGCCCGATGCGCTCCGGGTGCGCATCCGGCCAGCATGTCGGCGGGGTGGCGCGCTGCCGCTCCCTATTCGGGGCAGTGATGCTCGGGCTCATCGGCGAGGCGCCCCTCGGCGCGCAGTCTTTCGGTCAGAACGTCCAGCACGGCCACCTGCCCACGCACGAGCTTCACCCGTGCCTCTGCCAGCCCCACCCACCGCGCATCATCCACCTCGGGGAATTCCCGCAACACCCCCGATCCCTTGGGCCATTCCAGCTCGAAGGTATTGCTCGCCAGCCGATCAACGGCGAAGTCCGCCTCAGCGGCGAACACCGTCACCACCTTCCCGGACGACTGCCGGAACTCCCCCAGTTCCTCATACTGTGCTTCAGGCGCCGGCACCCCAATCTCCTCCTCGAACTCCCGCCGCGCCGCCGCGAACGGGTCAGTTCCGGGCTCGTACTCCCCCTTCGGAATCGACCAGGCCGCGGCCTGCTTCGCCGCCCAGAACGGACCACCCATGTGCGCGATCCACACCTGCGGCTCCCCGGCATCCGTCAGCCGATACAGCAGGATGCCCGCGCTCTGCACCACCATCAGCTCTTCGCTCCGTTCAGGCTTCCCGGCGTTTCAACGCCGTTCAGGCACTTCGGAGGCGGCCGCGTCACGGTACCTCGCCAGCTGGTCCGGCGCCATCCGGTGGTACCCGGCGCCAACACCGAGACCCCGTCCGGAATCTCCTTGAGCGTCTCCTCTGACAATGGGAGGTTCCCGAACATCGGTTTGAGCTCGACAGTCGGAATGTTCAGAACGACGGAGCGAAAGAAGTCCTTGACCTCATCGGTCGGCCTGGGTATCTGCATGACTCTCCCTGTCAGCGCACGGTCAACAGATACTCCACGTGCTCGTTTCCGACTGTCGATCCCCGCTCTATGCAGTGTCTTCGTGCCGACGGCCCCAAGTCAACCTGCGGCCACCGATGACGCCTCTGACGTCGCGGTGCGGACGAACTAGCCGAGGTGGATTGCCTCGACCGCTTCCGCGACGATAGCGGGCACCGGCTGGTCAATGTCGACGACAATTCCAGGCTCGTCCTCGGCCAGGGGGTCAAGCGCGACGAATTGGGAATCTAGCAGTCTCCTGGGCATGAAGTGGTCGCTGCGGCCCTCCAGGCGGGACGCGAGAACCTCCTTTGAACCGGAGAGGTGCACGAACCGTGTGGCTGGCGCATGGTGGAGGATTGCTTCACGGTAGGCCCGACGGAGCGCGGAGCAGGCGATCACCATTCCGGTGCCTTCGCCGGCGTCGGAAAGCGTTGTACCCACCGTCGCCAGCCAGGGCCAGCGGTCCTCATCGTTGAGCGGTGTGCCGCCGGCCATCTTCTCAATATTCGATAGTGGATGCAGCGCGTCACCATCGACAAACGGAACCCCGATGGCACCGGCGATGAGCGTCCCAATCGTGCTCTTGCCCGCCCCGGAGACACCCATCACGATGATCTGGGCGCCCTCGGGTTTTCCGTTGCCGTTGGTCATGCGTCGATTCTTCTCTTTCCAGTCCCGTACGCCGTGTCGAGCGCACCCCCACCCCCGCGGGCCGGAAGTGCTGTGCGATTGACGCCGGCAGACCTACCGGCTCTCGTATTGCGTCAATACCTGGACCTTGGCCGCAGACGCGGAGTTGGGGTCGAATTCGTAGCCGATCCACTCGCGGGCGAGACGACGGGCCACCTCGAGACCCACGACTCGCTGCCCCATGGTGAGGACCTGGCAGTCGTTCGACAGTACCGAGCGTTCAACTGAGAACGAGTCATGGGCCGTCGTCGCACGGATGCCGTCGACTTTGTTCGCGGCGATGGCCACGCCGATTCCTGTTCCGCAGAACAGGATGGCGCGGTCAGCCTTGCCCTCGATTATCAGCTCGCCGGCCGCGATACCGACAAATGGGTATGGCCTGTGGAAGTCGTCAAGTCGATCGGAACGGTTTACCCCTATGTCGATGACTTCGCTGACGCGCGGGTCAGCCTGAAGGTCAACGAGGATCTGGTTCTTGTAGTCGACGCCGGCTTCGTCCGACCCGACGATGAGACGAAGTGTCATGAATTGTCCTTCTGGGTCGCGGATTCTGCGAGATGGCGTCCGAGCGCGGTGACGATCAGGCCGAAAGAGGTCGCGCCGGGGTCCGGAGTTCCGAGGCTCTTTTCCGCGAGAGGCCGCGCCCGTCCTTTTTTCGGGCGGAGAGCGGCGGTGTCCTCAGCCGCCCGGACGGCCACCGCGGCCGCCGTGATCCAGGCGTCCGGGAACGAAAATCCGTTGCGGATGCCATCATCGAGGCCCTCCGCGAACGGCACAATTGCATCCATCATGGTTTTGTCGCCGGGTTCGGCTTTGCCGAGTTCCAGGAGGCGATCGGCGAAGGCGTTCACCGCTGCTGCCATCGTCTCGGCAGACGGCTGCTCGGTGTCACCGAGCGTCTCGCCGAGGGCACGGAGACCCGCACCCCACAGCACGCCCGAGGTTCCTCCGGCCCGGTCACCCCAGGCGTCGCCGGCCGCGGCGAGAGTGGATGCCGCTCCGGCACCCCGCTCAACAGCAGCGGCCGCGCCAGCGTACGCCGCGTCGATCCCGCGCACCATCCCCCGCCCGTGGTCCCCGTCTCCGGCGATGGCGTCAAGATCGCCGAGCATCGACTCGGAATCATGGAGGGTCGACCGGACGACGGCGAGGGCAGCGTGGCACCGTTCGGCCAAAGCCCGCGATTCCTCGGTAGAGTCCGCAAGCTGGTCATCGATCGCGACGTCGGCGTTTTCCGCGGCGCTAGCAGACATCGCGGCCACAGAGCCTCGACGAAACCCGGGAGTCTCGGCGGCAGCGACCCACAACTGCTCGAGTTCGTCGTCGAGCCAGGTGATAGTAAGGGAGACGCCAGCCATATCGAGGCTGGTGACCAGCTCGCCGACCTCGGGCGCGACAAGAGTGTAGCCGGCCTCCCGGAGCAGCGGAGCGACGGTGCGCCAGAGTACGAAGAGTTCCTCGAGCTTGCTCGAGCCGAGCCCGTTGAGGAGCACGGCGATACGAGATCCGGCGCCCTCCGGAGTTTCAACGAGCACGCGCTCGACAAGTTCCCTGCCAAGCTCGATGGCAGTCGGCATCGTCGTATCGTAGAGGCCCGGTTCGCCGTGGATGCCGAGCCCAAGAGCCATAGTCCCCTTCTCGAGCGAGAACAGGCGGTCATCCGCGCCGGGGAAAGTGCAGCCCTGGAACGCGGTGCCGATGGTACGCGTGTTGTCGTTCGCCTTGCGGCCGAGCCGCACGACCTCAGCGAGGTTCTCCCCCGCTTCTGCCGCTGCACCCATCACTTTGAAGACGATGAAGTCCCCGGCGATGCCGCGACGCTTCTCGATCTCGCCGACCGGAGCGCTCGCGATGTCATCCGTCACGAGAACGTTCTCGACGGCGATCCCCTCCGCTGCGAGGCGCTCGGACGCCATACCGAAGTTCAGAACGTCGCCCGCGTAGTTTCCGTACGTGAAAATCACCCCGGCGCCGGAGTCCGCCGCCTTCGCCACCGAATACGCCTGTTGCGCCGACGGCGAGGTGAAGATGTTCCCCACGACGGCCCCTGTGGCGAAACCGGCCCCGACAATCCCCGCGAATGCTGGGTAGTGACCCGAGCCGCCTCCAGCAAGCACGGCCACCCGGGGAGCGGCGGGTCGCGCGCGACGCACCACCCCGCCAGGCACCTGGCGCACGAGATTCTGGTGCGCGTCACAGAAACCGGCGAGGGCTTCGTCGGCGAAATCGGCCGGATCGTTGAACAGTCGAGTCATGTCGCTCAGCTTTCTCGCTCGAGGGCACGCGGCCCGAACGGTTAGTGGATGTGGCTGCCGCCGTTGATGTCAACCGTCGAGCCGGTGAGGTACCCGGCGTCCTCGGACGACAGGAAGGTGATGACAGCGGCGACTTCCTCGGCGGTGGCGGTGCGACCGAGCGGGATGTCAGCGGCGATGGCTGCTTCGATCTCTGGGGTGGTCCCGACCCGGATGTTGGTGTCGACGGCACCGGGGGTGACGGCGTTCACGGTCACGCCGTTGCCGCCCAGCTCCCGCGCGAGCGCCTTGGTGAAGCCGAGAATCGCGGCCTTGGCGGCTGAGTAGGGAACCTTGCCGAACACGCCGCCGCCGCGCTGGGCGGAGACCGACGACATGTTGACGATGCGTCCGTACTGGTTCTCGATCATGCCAGGCAGGAAGGCACGGGTCACCAGGTACGTGCCGGTGGCGTTCACCGCCATGACTTTGTTCCACAGGTCGAGACTGGTCTCGAGGAACGGCACCGGCGAGGTGATCCCGGCGATGTTCGCGAGGGCTCCGATGGCGGGGATCCGGTCGGCGGCGACTTCGGCGGCCACGGCGGTGTGGGCGGCGACGACGGATGCCTCATCGGAGACGTCGATCTGGTGGCCGAACGCCGGTACTCCGAATTCGGAGGCGATGTCGGCTGCGACGGAAGCGGACTTGTCCCCGTCGAGGTCGAGGATGACGATGGCCCAGCCTTCGCGGGCGTAACGCTGTGCGGTGGTGATTCCGATGCCGCGTTCAGAGGTTGCGCCGGTGAGGACGGCAGTGCGCTGGATCGTGCTGGTCATGTTTCTCCTAAGTAGGTGTCGGTGGCAGTGCAGGGGAAAGGGGAATGGCTCAGATGAGCGCGGAGATAAAAGCCCCGGCCTGAGCGGCTGCGGCGGGACGTTCGGGGTTCTCGACATCCCGGGTCTCGAGTTCCAGGGAGAAATGCCCCGTGTAGCCGGAGTCCGCCAGCGCCCGCAAGCCGCCGGTGAAGTCGGCTGAGCCGTTCCCGATACTGAGACGAATGTCGCCAGGCACCGCGTCGCGGAGGTGGACATGCGCAATCCGACCGGCGAAGCGGTCGACGTAGTCGGTGGGGTCGCCGCCGGAAGCCGTGATGTGACTGAAGTCCATGACGAGCCGCACCCCGGATCCGTCCAGTCGCTGCGTGAGCTGTTCTGCGCGCTCGGTGTTGAAGCACAGCCGGAAGAAGTGGAGGGATTCCGTCCAGATCTCGACGCCGAACGTCGTCGCGCGCTGGGCTGCGGAGGTCAGTTCGGCAGCGACGGCGTCGAAGTCCTCGTCGAGGCTACGGATGGGCTCGTGATCGATCGCGCCGCATGGCAGCACGAGTGCATTCGCCCCGATCGCGGCGGTCAGGGTCAGCAACATGTCGAGGTGCGCCTCCCGGGATGCCCGTTCTTCGGCGGTCAGAACGCGGTTGAGGTCACCGATGTCGCCGTTCACCGACCGCACGCGCAGCCCCGATGCATTCACCGTCGCGGCGACCGAGTCGACCGCTTCGGCGTCGAGAACGAACGGCACGTGGTCGCAGACCCCGGGGAGCGCACCGAGGTCGATCTCGTCGAACCCCGTCTCGCGAATCGTCTGTAGTGCCGTGGCGAGATCCTGGTGCCGGAAACTGATTGAAGAACAGCCCAGTCGAGAGTGAAACATCGTCATTGATCCTCTGAAAGTCATCGGCACGAAATTTTGCCGTCAGTCGATGATACGAAGTTCTTTGTCGACAGTCAACATTGATTTGTCGCCAGTTGACACAGGGGTGCGCCACGCGCAGACTGGAGGGGCGGGCGGCACTATCGCGCGCGAGCGCACCGCGCGCCCACGTGGGCGGCCTTGTGTCGTCCCATAGGATCGACCGTTACGGCTGACCCTGAACAACTGACGCACCTCGAAGGACCACTCATGAGCGCACCGGCATCCCTCCTCGGGCTCGAACGCACGAGCCTGCGCCAGCAGGCGCTCGCTGCACTCCGCCGCGCCATCTCCGTCGGCGAACTACCGCCGGGAACACACCTCGTCGAGACCGAGCTGTCCGAGATGCTGAAGATCAGCCGCGGCACACTCCGGGAGGCCCTGCGTGAACTCGAGCAGGAGGGTCTCGTCTCCGCGGGATCCCGCGGCCGGCTCAGCGTCCGCCATCTCGACGCCAAGGAGATCCGGGATGTCTTCGCCGTGCGCGGAGCGCTCGAATCGCTGGCGGCCGCCGGGCTCAGCGAGCTGACCGACCGCGCAGCGATCATCGCGGAGCTCCGCGCGGCGATCGGCACCATGGGTCGCGCCTCGCAGGGCGACCTTGAAGCCCGCATCGAGTCCGACCTCGACTTCCACCGCACGCTGTGCAACCTCGCTGGCAATGAGACCCTCTCGCGCTCGTGGCAAGCCCTCGAGGGAACCATCCGCATGTCGATCATGTTCGCGGGAGCGGATCGCGCCATCGACAACATGGGCGTCAACCGTCACAGCGAGATCGTGGACGCCATCGAGTCCGGCGACGCCGAGCGCGCCCGCACCACGATCACCGCACACATGCACGAAGCGGTCACGAAGCTCATCTCGTAGCGGCTACTTCTCATGCCCGATCGCCGCGAGGACGTTGACGAGGGTGTCCGGTCCCCCGACGTTGCCCGGAACCACGACGTACAGAATCTCGCGACCGTCGACGGCCGTCATCCGCCAGACCGAGACACCGGGAAGCACCTGACCGAGGACGAGGGCGGATGTCGCGCCGACGCCTGAGCGCGCCACCTCGGCTGACGTGATTCCGCCCTTCGCGACGACCACCTCGACGCTCGGGAGCAGGTCACGGACCGCGGTGGTCAAGGCGAGCATCACCCGCTCCCCGTGGTCGAGCGTGTTGTGGTCGGCGGACCGCTCCCGCGACGTCGTCACGACGGTGACTCCGTCGGTTGCACCGGCCGCTCGGGCCGCCGCGTCATGCCCGGCCGGTTCCGGTTCAACGAGCGCCGCGGATGTATCGATGACGACGGGCTGACCCCAGGCGCGGGCAACGAGGTCGAGTTGCGCCGACGCCCCGCCGGTGTGCGACCCGCAGGCGAGCAGCGTGGGCGGCCGTCCCTCAACGAGGGGTGTGGCCAGCAGCCCGGAACTCTCGACGCCGGCGAGCATCGCCGCGAGCGGCGCCGCCGAACGAACGACGATGCTGCGACCGTGGACGCGGGCGGTCCGGATCGCCTCGGCGATACGGCGGATGTCGTCGTTCGTGACGGCATCCGGAACGGCCACAGACCCCGCCGCCGCGTCCTGCAGGATCGAAGCCAGGGTCGCGGCATCTCCACGCACAACGTCAAGGCTGACTGGCAGCGGTTCGCGCGCGGACTTCTCGCGCACGTACTCGGCGAGGACGCCGCTGGCGAAGGGGAACACCGGGTCGTCGGCATATTCTGTCTCGTGCGCCGGGGTATCGCTCCCGCCGGTGTTCACGTAGTGCACGCCGCCTCGGGTAGTGCGGCCGCCGTCCGGGAAGGCGGGGACGAAGATCATCAGCGCGCCGTCGTCGAGGAACTGCTCGGTCTCGGCGAAGACGTGGCCGCGAAGGGTCGAGTCGCCTCTCAGGACGAACTGGATGTCCTCCCCCAGCCGGCTGCCGGCGGCGAGGGCGTCGTTGCGGACCTGGCGGACGAGGGCAACGGCACTCGCCTCGTCGATGGCCCGGGTGTTCGTCTGCACGTAGACACTGTCGTCGGTGCGGAGCGCCTCGGTCAGCAGGTCGGCGTCGCTGACGAGCAGCACACGGACGTTGCTCGCGGATTGGGTGCCGGTGGGGTCGTCGTCGAGAACTACGGTCTTCATGCGTGGGATCTGCCGGCCTTCGGGTTGTCTGAGGAGGAGGAGCCGCCCATGTCTCCGAGGGCGTAGAAATCAGTGATGTGGTCCTGCAAGCACCTTGCAGCGGCATCCGGATCGCGACGCCGGAGGGCCTCGAGCAATTCGCGGTGCTCACGCCGGACCGTCTCGGCCGTCGCCCGCCAGTCGTCGAGTCGCGCGTACGCCTCGATCATCTGGCGGTTGATGGCGATGCGCAGCGACTGCATGAGGTGGGCGGTAAGCGCGTTGCCCGTCGACTCCGCGATCCGCACGTGGAACGCGGTGTCGAGCCGGTTGAACTCAGCGGTCGTCACCTGCGGGTCGTCCATACTGTCGAGGATGCCGGCGAGATCGTCGAAGTCGTCCTCTGCCGCACGGAGTGAAGCCTCCCGCCCGCTCCAGGTTTCGAGCGCGAGCCGGGTTTCGAGCACGTCGGTCTGGTCGAACTGCCCGAGCGCCAGCTGGAGCTTGAGCAGGTTGACGAACCCGGGGCCGGGGGTGCCGACGAGGGCTGCGCCTCCATCTGCTCCCCCGCCCCGCCGGATGTCCACGAGGCCGAGCGCTTCGAGAACCCGAAGTGACTCCCGCAGCGACGGCCTGGACACGCCCAGCTGCACGGCGAAGTCCCTCTCGCTCGGGAGGTGATCTCCCGCGGCGAGCCGGCCGTCGAGGATGCGCTCCTCGATCTGCGCCATGACCTGTTCGTAGGTTCGGAGGCGTTGGACGGGTTCCCACCCAGCAGTTGTCGACATGCGAGCTCCAGCTCTCGAGGAATGCGGCGGATGCCGCGTTCATCCTAGGACGTGGTCGGAAGGTCAGGCCGAGGCGAGTGACTCGGCGCGGAACTCCGCTTCCAGTTCCTTGCGGACCTGGACGGCCTGCAGGGTATCGTCGACAGCGATGTCGTCCCACGAGATCGTGCCGTCCTTGGGCACGTCACGGATGAGCTTCGCGCCGTGAGCCAGGCCAAGCGGGAGGGCGTTGTTCGCCAGCGACAGGTGCGCGGGCGCCAGCTTGCCGAACACCGTGTAGCCGCCTTCTCCGTCGAGGGTGTCCCCCGCACGAAGGTCCTTCTTGGCGGTCGACACCACGTCTCCGCGGAACCCGGTCGGGCTGCCGGTGGCCTCACCGCGGAGCACGGCGGATGCCACGCTCACCCCGAGTTCGAGACCGATCATGTGGTACGGACGGTACAGCGATCCGTAGCGCCCGGTCTCATCGGTGTGGACGCCGTACTCGGCGAAGCATTGCACCGCGTAGTCGGTCTTCGCTTCGAAGGTGACGTAGACGCCCCAGCGGAGGTTTCGCTCCACCTCGGTTCCGTCGCGGTGGAGGCTGGAGGCGATCTCGACCGTTCCGCGCCGGGTCAGGCTGCCGCCGAGCGACTTCTCGCGGTAGACCGTCGGCAGGTCGTCGACGCCGGCAGGCGGGAAGAGGAGCCCCTCGTCCTGCGGGGTGAGTCCGGTGCCGTTGGCGACGGCCGCCATCTCGATGGCCGACTTCGTGCCGTCGAGAAACGAGTTGAACATCTTCGGATTGAAGTCACCGGTCGCGAGCTGCTCGGCGGAGAAGCCGTAGTAGTCCCAGACGGTGTCGGGGGTGGAGTAGTTGTACTCGGGAAGGTACTTTGTGCCTTTTCCGGCGGCGACGATGTCGAAGCCGACCGTGCGGCACCAGTCGACGAGTTCGCAGATGAGCGCCGGCTGGTCGCCGTACGCCATCGAGTAGACCACGCCGGCGGCCGCAGCCCTGCGCTGTAGGATCGGCCCCACCATGCAGTCGGCTTCGACGTTCACCATGATGACGTGCTTGCCGTTCTCGATGCTCGTGAGCGCGTGGTAGGTGCCGATGATCGGGTTGCCGGTGATCTCGAGGATGACCTCGATCTGCGGCAGGCGCATCAGGTCGTCAGCGCTCTCGATCACGGCGGTCCCACCGTTGCGGAGTGCTTCGTCGAGCGTCGCGGCCGCATAACGCTCTTCGGGCCAGCCGGTTCGCTTCAGGGCGTCGCGGGCCTTCGGCACGTTGATGTCGGCGACTCCGACCACGTGGATGCCGACGGTGTGCAGAGCCTGCGTGAGGAACATGGAGGCGAATTTTCCGGCTCCGATGACCCCGACGCGGATCGGTCCGTCAGTTTCGGTCCGGCGCTGCATGAGCGAATACAAGTTCACGTCTACTCCTTTGTGGGCGAGCCATCTGTATTGGTTGGATGGTCTGACCTTCAAAGTGTGCGGGAAGGTCAGACCATCTGTCAAGTCGCGTTCGGAACGAGGTCAGCACTCTCGGTGTGCCCGGCAGCGGATGCCTGCGCCGCGAGCCGCGTGTGCACCCGCGACCGCCAGCCGATGAGAGCCGCCCCGGCTACGAGCGAGAGCCCGGACCCGGCCAGCACTCCCAACGCGCCCTGGTCCATCAGCTCCGGCGACTCGGCGAAGGCCAGCTGATTCATGAGAAGCGCGACGGTGAATCCGAGCCCGCCGGTGACGGCGAGCGCAAAGAGGTCCCACACCGGGATCGACGGGGCGCCCTGTCGTCGCGCCACCCGCGCGCCGATCATGCCACCGAGGGTGATTCCGACGGCTTTGCCCACCGGCAGGGCGACAGCCAGCCCGATGAACACGGGCCCGAGGGACTGCGCCTGTGGCAGCGGCACGAGTGCTGCGGTGAAGGCGAACAGCGGCAGGATGACCCCGTTCGACCAGGGCACGAGGTGATGAGCGAGCCGTCGGCCGTACGACCCGCGCATGACGAGGCCGAGCCCGACGCCGGTCAGGGTGGGGTGGATCCCGGACTGCACCACGAGGAACCAGGCGCAGACGGCGACGACGGCCATGAGCAGCCCGACCGGCAGAAGGTGCCCGTGGAGCGTGCGGCTCAGGAGCCCGAAACAGCCGATGGCAACGGCGGCGCCTGCGAGGGCAGGAACGTTGAGGTCGGACGAGAACAGAACCGCAATGAGGATGATCCCGATGAGGTCGTCCAGAACGGCCAGCGCAAGCAAGAAGATCCGCAGACGGGAGGGGAGACCGTGCCCGAAGATGGCGAGGACCCCCAGGGCGAAGGCGATGTCGGTCGCCGTGGGGACCGGCCAGCCTCTGGCCGCTTCCTCCCCGGCGATCAGCAGGTAGACGAGCGCGGGACCGGCGACGCCGCAGACGGCAGCGATGGTCGGCACGAGCGCTTTCCGGACACTGTTCAACTGCCCGTTCGTCAGTTCGTTCTTGAGTTCAGCGGCGACGACGAAGAAGAAGACCACAAGCAGACCATCGGCGATCCAGTGGCTCGCCGAGAGATCCAGACCGACCGCAGGGAGACCGAAATGAGCCGTCTTGAGGCCGAGGCCGACGTCACGGAACGGGCTGTTCGCGAGTGCGAGCCCGAGCGCCGCTGCACCGAGAAGGAGCACGGCGGAGTGGCGATCGGATCGGAAGATCGGCACGAACCGGTTGCGGATGGTCTGTATCATCGGTGATCACCATGACTGAACCCATTGTTGTTACCGCCATCTTCTTTCCCGCTCCCGGCCAGTTCGACGCCGTCCACGATGCCCTCCAGCCTGCTATCGCGGCGGTGCACGACGAACCCGGCTGCATCCTCTACGCCATTCACCGCGCACCGGATGACACGATCGTGATGATCGAGAAATGGGAGTCGGCCGACCTCCTCGACGCACATGGAGCGGGCGAGGCCGTCGCCGCGTTGAACGCTTCGCTCGAGGGAAAACTCGCCCGGCCCGTCGACGTCACCCGCCTCGTTCCCCTGCCCGCTGGAACAGAAATCCAGGGCACGCTCTAAGACCATCGAGGAGGCCGGCGCTTCCCCATCGCCCCGAACCGTCCCGCCCGTGTGAAACGACGGAGCGAGACGTCTCGGCGAACCGGAGGCGCCGGCCTTCGCTGCGCCGCGGCAGCGCCCGGCGTGCCGTCGCGTCGGCGAGAAGGGAATCGGTGGCATGGGGCGCTCCTTTGCGTGGATGAGATCAATATACGTCAACTGTCGACGGTTCTAATGTTGACAATCAAACGCTGCTGTGTTTCGATGATCACCACCCGGCCCGGTTGAGCCGCCAGGACACCCAGCTTTCCTGCCGAGTTCATCCCCGCCGAAAACCCGCCAAAAACTCTTCCAGTCGTGTCTTGTAAACAAAGTGGTATCGGTTACACTTTCCAAGCATCCCTCATTCGAGACGCACACGGCAAGAACTTTTCATCGCAAAGGAGCGACCATCAACACAACATCGTCGGTCGACCACACAGAATCGACCACCACCGCCAAACCCACATCGTGGGTCGACCGGATTCTCAGCGGTCTTGATCGCTTCCTTCAAATCGTGTGCGTGGCACTGCTCGGTGTCGTCGTCCTCTCGGTGAGCTGGCAAGTGTTTTCCCGGTATATCACCGCCTCATCGGCATCCTGGACGGTCGAACTCGCCTCGTACAGCTTCGTCTGGCTCTCGATGATCGCCATCGCCCTCGGCGTGCGCCGTGGTCGGCACATGGTGCTCGACATCTGGGAGTACGTGCCTTACAAGCGCTGGCTGATGCGGACTCTCGAAACGGTCACGGCACTCATCGTCGTAGCGGTACTCGCTGCCCTCATCTGGTACGGGTTCGAGGCCCTGCCCGCGTCTTTCCGGCGTAATTCTCCGGGACTCGGAGTTCCGTTCGGGTGGGTGGCACTCGCTGTCCCCGTGGGCGCCGTGTTCTCCCTCGTCTTCGCCATCGAGGCGTGGTGGAAGCTCTTCCACGCCCCCCAGGGTGTGGACCCCTTGACCGCTCCGGTCCTCTACCAGCCCGACGACGTCATCATCATCAAGGGAGAAGTTTAACCATGGGTCCGTTCATCCTGAGCAACTTCGCCGTCGCGATGCTCCTCCGCGTGCCGGTCGGTTTTGCCCTCGCCGCCGCCTCGCTCTTCACCCTTGCCATCGTCACCGACGTTCCTCTCGCCATCGGCGCACAGAGGATCGTCGCGGGAATCACCCCCTTCCCTCTCCTCGCCATCCCCCTGTTCATCCTCGCCGGCGCGGTGATGAACGAGGGCGGAATGACGAAACGCCTCCTCGATGTCGCTGACTCCGCCGTCGGCGGTATGCGCGCAGGACTCGCCCAGTCCATGTCCATCACGTCACTCCTCTTCGGTGGCATCTCCGGGTCAGCCGTCGCCAGCGTTTCGAGCCTCGGCCGCATCGTGATCCCCGCGATGAAGGAACGCAAGTACCGTCCCGAGTACTCCGCAGCCGTCGTGGCAGCTGCTCCCGTGGTCGACCCGATCATGCCGCCGAGCATCACGATGATCGTCTACGGCGTGGTGACGGGCACCTCCATCGGGGCGCTGTTCTTCGCCGGCATCGTTCCCGCGGTGCTCTACGTGGTCATGCTCATGATCACCGTGCACTTCACGGCCAAGAAGTTCGGCTTCACCAAAGAGGCGATGGAAGAGGCCAAGGATCTCAACAAGCTCGGCACGATCCCCAAGGAGGATCGCCCCAAGTTCCTGATCTCCCTCTACCGCGCCATCCCCACCCTGCTGCTCCCGATCATCATCCTGGGCGGCATCCGGTTCGGAATCTTCACGCCGACGGAAGCGGCCGCGATCGCCGTCGTGTACGCGCTGATTGTCGGGTTCTTCGTCTACAAGGAACTGTCCTGGAAGCGGCTTGTCTACGCACTCGCCGACTCGGTCCTGATCATCGGGCTCATCATGCTTGTGCTCGCGGCGGCCCAGATCTACTCGTGGGCGCTCACCTCGGGCCTCGTGCCCCAGGCGGCGGCAGAGGCCATCTTCTCTGTCACCGAGAACCCGATGGTGCTCCTTCTGCTCATCAACGTTGTGCTCCTCATCGCCGGCATGTTCATCGAGGCGAACGCCGCGCTGATCATCATCGCGCCGATCCTGTTCCCGGTCGCCACGTCGATGGGCATCGACCCGGTCCACCTCGGCATCGTGATCGTGGCCAACCTCAGCGTCGGACTGCTCACCCCACCGGTGGGAGTCGGCCTGATGCTGGCAGCGGAACTGGCCAAGGTCAGCATGCTCCAGGCGGTGAAGGCGGTAGGCCCGTTCCTCTTGATGGGAATCATCTACCTGCTCATCATCACGTTCATCCCCCAGATCTCACTCTGGCTCCCCAACCTCCTCTCCTAGCACGCATCCATTCCCGAACACCCCTGCAATCCATACACACAAGGAAGTGACATGAAGAAGCACATCGTAATCGCGGCTCTCTCGATCGGCGCTCTCGCGCTGACCGGCTGTGGCGCCAGCGGCGCGGCCGAAACCAAAGCCGACAGCTCAGACAAGGCCGCCGCGGCAGAGCCCGTCACGCTCGTTCTCGGGCACGCCGGAAGCGAAACCGACCCACGCCAGACCGCGGCGCTCCAGTTCAAGGAGCTGGTCGAAGAGAAGTCCGACGGACAGATCACCGTCGAGATCCACTCCGCGTCGACCCTGGGAACCTGGGAAGAAATGGTCGAAGGCCTCCAGCTTGGCTCCGTTGATGTCGTGATCGAAAGCCTGCTGGCTGTCGAGGCGTACACCGACCTGTCGGGCATCGAGACTGCACCCTTCCTCTATGAGGATGAAGAACAGTTCTTCGAGGTCTGGGAGGGCGACCTCGGCACGGAGATCAAGCAGGCCATTTCGGATGCCTCCGGCTACGAGATGCTCGGAAACATGTACCGCGGTCCTCGCCAGCTCACCACCAAGGAGCCTGTGGAGACGCTCGACGACCTCAAGGGTCAGACCATCCGCACGCCATCCGCACCGACGATGCTGGCGACCTGGGAAGCACTCGGCGCCCGCGCCGAGGCCCTGCCGTTCAACGAGGTCTACTCAGCGCTCGAAAGCGGCGTGCTCGACGGCCAGGAGAACCCGCTCGACGCGATCCTGTTCAACAGCATCCACGAGGTCGCGCCGTACATCGGTGAGACCAGCCACATGTACGCGAACTACCACTTCATCACGTGGAACGACGCCATGGCTGCGCTCCCCGAGGAGTACCAGGAGATCATCCGCGAATCCTCTGATGAGGTCGGCGAGACGTACACGGAAGACACGATCGCCAACACCGAGGACTACCGCAAACAGCTCGAAGAGGCTGGGGCCGAGTTCGTCGAGATCAAGGACCTCGAGAAGTGGGTCAAAGCGACCCAGCCCATCATCGACGGCCTGCCGGAGCAGGTTCAGGAATGGGTTGAAGAGGTTCGGGGCTAGTCCGCGACACTAAACGACAGAAGAGCGGGGCCCGGGAAACCAGGCCCCGCTCTTTGTTGTCGCTGGACGGGCAGCACGGCGGCATCGTGCACCGGCACGGCAGAAGGAAACAGCGCTGAGGCAAGGACGCCCATGCCGAAACGTCCTTGTGTGGCGCCGATTTCCTTATCCCGTGCAGCCGGACGGAGTCACACGATTATCGGGATGCCGTCGCCGGCCTGCTCGATCAACCAGACCGGCCCGCTAGTTCACGGCGCGCGTGCTGGAGCGTACGACGAACTCCGCTTCGATGACGACCGAGCGCGGGTCCGAGTCGTCGCCGATGCGCTGCAGGGCGAGATCCACGGAATGCGCAGCCATGAGCGTCGTGGGCTGGCGCATGATGGTGAGGGATGGCGTGAACAACTCGGTCCACGGGTTGTCGTCGAAGACGATGAGCGAGAGGTCCTCAGGGACCCGCACCGAGGACTGTCGGATGCGGCGAACGCTCGCGGCGACCTGCGCCGTGTTGGCGACGATGATCGCGGTGGGCGGTTCGGGCAGGCTGAGCAGGCTGCCCGTGGCATCCGCCCCCTGGTCCCCGCGGAACGGAATGTTGCGCAGTAGCTGCGGGTCAGTCGCCACCCCTCGCTCGGCGAGCGTCGCCAGATGCCCTTCGGTGCGCGCCCGGCCGGTCGTCGTCGACAGGGGTCCGGAGATGAACCCAATCCGGGTGTGCCCGAGATCGAGAAGGTGCTCGGTCGCCTCGCGGGCGGAGCGATCGTTGTCGATGCTTACGAGGTCGGCGTGCGGAACGCCTTCCACATACCGGTCGACGAAGACGATGTTCGTGCCCAGCTCGATCAGGCGCTGCCAGGAATCCACATTCGTGGAGGTCGGGGTGGCGATCACGCCGCCTACCCGGCGCGCGGCGAGCGTGTCGAGGGCGTCCTGTTCGAGGCGAGCGTCTTCCTGCGTGGTCATGAGTATGACCTGCACCCCACGAGATCGCGCCTCGCGGACGATTGAATCGGCGAGTCGGGCGAAGAACGGGTTGGTCACATCGGCGAGGAGCAGTCCCAGCGTCGTCGTCGGGCCGGATTTGAGTTCCCGCGCGGCGGTGCGGGGCCGGTACGACAGGTCCTCCATCGCCTTCATCACGCGCTGCCTGGTGGCCGGCGCTACAGGCCCGGACCCGTCGTTGAGCACGCGTGACACAACAGCGATGGAAATCCCGGCCGCAGCCGCGACATCCCGGATCGTAGCTGGCTTGGACATCGGCTCCCCTGGATCACTGGTGGTAATGGTAACGGTTTACCTCAGCTTACGGGAAGCTCTTGCGCGAATTGTGGAACAAAGTGGAATCGGTTACACTTTCATCACCAGCTGACATCGACAATGACGTCTCGGACCGGTTGCGGTCCGCCATTCCTCACAGAAAGTCCCATATGAACCTGCACAGCCTGCTGAAGGACCGCGAAGCGTCCGGACGCCCCATCCGCATCGGACTCATCGGAGCCGGCCGCTACGGCACCATGTACCTGGCCCAGGCCCGCAACATCCCCGGCGTCCACGTCGTCGCTATCGCCGACATCAATACCACGCGTGCCCGCGGCGCGCTCGACCTCGTCGGCTGGCCCGCCGAGGCATTCGTAGACGACATAGAGACAGCGATCTCCAGCGGCTCGACGACGATCGTCGCCGATGCCTCGGCGCTGTTCTCCGCCGACCTGGACGTCATCGTCGAGGCCACTGGTAACCCCATCGTGGGAATCAACCACGCGCTGGCCGCCATCAACAGCGGAAAGCACATCATCATGGTGACCGTCGAGGCCGACGCTCTCGCCGGCCCGGCCCTCGCAAAGCGTGCAGAGGCCGCTGGAGTCGTCTACTCGATGGCATACGGCGACCAGCCCGCCCTCATCATGGAACTCGTCGACTGGGCCCGCACCTCGGGCTTCGACGTCGTCTGCGCCGGCAAGGGCGCCAAATACCTCGAGCACTACCACGAGATGAACCCCGACAACGTCTGGGACAACTGGGAGTTCTCGAAGGAACTCACCGACTCCGGCCAGCTCAACCCGTACATGCACACGTCGTTCCGTGACGGAACCAAGGCTGCCATCGAGATGGCAGCTGTCGCCAATGCCGCGGGCCTGCGCCCGAGCGATGACGGACTGACCTTTACCCCGGGCGACCTCGAAGAGATCGCCACAATCTGTCGTCCATCCGACGTCGGTGGCGTTCTCGCTCACGAAGGAACGGTCGACGTGATGTCGAGCGTCACCCGCGACGGCGACTGGATCCCCCACAACACCCAGGAAGGCGTCTTCGTGGTGGTCAAGGCCACCAACGACTACGTCTCCGGCTGCTTCGACGAGTACCCGTGGCACCCCGACCCGACCAAGCAGTACGCGGCGCTCTACCGCCCGTACCACTACGTCGGTCTTGAACTGAACGTTTCGATCGCCAACGCCGCCCTCCGCGGCATCGCGACCGGATCGCCGATCGGGTTCTACGCCGACGTCGTCGCGACAGCAAAGAAGGACCTCAAGGCGGGCGAAATGCTCGACGGTGAAGGCGGCTTCACCGTCTGGGGCAAGCTCGTCTCGGCTGAGAAGAGCGTCGCCGAAGGCCACCTCCCCGTCGCGATGGCGCACCACGTCGAGCTCGTCAACGATGTCCCCAAGGGCGGCATCGTGCGCTGGGAAGACATCGTCATCGACGACAGCCTCGCCACAGCGATCGAACTCCGTCGCGAGACCGAAGCCCTCGCGGCTGTGGCGGTTCCGGCCTCCTGATGACCGGGCTCTCTCTCCTCGGACTGGGAGCGATGGGGCTGCCCATGAGCGAGGTTCTCCTCGCTCATGGGCAGCCGCTCACTGTCTGGAATCGCACCGCCGCGAAAGCGGAGTCGCTGCGCGCTTCCGGAGCCGTCGTGGCCCGGACACCGGCTGATGCCGCCGCCCGGATCACGCTCACTGTGCTTCCGGACCTCGCCGACGTCCAGGCTGTCGTCGACGGCCCGACCGGCCTGCGCGCGGGCTGGCTGGCCGCCGGCATCCGTTCACCCCTTCTCGTCGTCATGGGCACGGTCTCCCCCGTCGCGGTGCGCGAGTACGCGGGCGAACTCGCGGCCGACGGCATCCGTCTCGTGGATGCTCCGCTCAGCGGAGGCGTCATCGGTGCGCAAGAGGCGCGGCTGAGCATCATGGCCGGCGGATCTGTCAACGACGTCAAGGAGCTGCAGCCTGTTTTCGCGATCCTCGGCGACATCGTGCGACACATGGGACCGGTCGGAACCGGCGAACTCGCCAAAGCGTGTAACCAGATGATCGTCGCGTCGACCGTCTCGGCGGCATCCGAAGCGATGATTCTCGCCCGGGAAGCCGGCCTGGACCGCGCAGCGCTGCTCGACATCCTGCGCGGTGGCCTCGCCGGCTCGGAGGTGCTTCGCCAGAAGGGCCAGAACTGGGTGGACGAGTCATTCGAGCCGGGCGGCACCGCCGCCTACCAGCTCAAGGACCTGGCCTTCGCCCTCGCTTCGGCGGCCGAGGCAGGCGTCGATCTACCACTCACGACAACGGTGCGCGACATGTTCGCGGCCCTCGTAGACTCGGGGCAGGGCGGCCTCGACCACACCGGCGTTTTCCGTGAACTGGAACGTCGCTCAACATTTCTGTTCCCGGTTGGAGAACTCTCATGACATCCATCACCTTCGTCGGTATCGGCGCGATCGGCCTGCCCTTGGCCACCCAGCTCGTACGTGCCGGGCATAGCGTTGCCGGGGTTGATCCGATGCCGGCAGCTCACGCACGGGCGGCAGCAGTCGGCGTGCCGGTGGTCCCCGCAATCACCGACGCTGAACGGACTGAGATGGTTATCGCGATGGTCGCGACGCCCGACCAGCTCGATACGCTCGTGACGCAGGCGGGCGACAGCGTGCACGGCCAGACCTGGGTGATCATGTCAACGGTCGGGCCCGAGAGCGTTGCGGCGCAGGCCGCACGCCTGACCGCTGCCGGAGCCCGCGTTGCCGACGCCCCCGTCACCGGCGGGGTCGCGCGGGCGAAAACCGGCGAACTCGTGATCTTCCTTTCCGGCGAGCAAGCGACGGTCGAGGAAGTCACACCCGTGCTCGAATCGTTCGGCACGGTTCGCGTGGTGGGATCCCGGGTCGGGGATGGGCAGAGCGTGAAGGTCGTCAACCAGCACCTGTGCTCGGTGCACATCGTGGCGGCTGCGGAGGCCCTCAGCCTTGCAGCCTCCCTGGGTCTCGACCAGGCCGAGGTTCTCGATCTCATCGGAGGCGGTGCCGCGGGCTCGTGGATGCTCGCCGATCGCGGACCTCGAATGCTTGACGACGATGCGCAGGTGACGAGCACGATCAACATCTTCGTGAAGGACAGCGGGCTCGTGGCGAGTGCTGCGGCCGCATCCGGCGCCGACGTGCCGCTCCTCGCCGTCGCGCAGGCTCGATATGCCGAGGCTGCCGCATCCGGACTTGGTCAGAGCGACGACAGTCAGGTGATCGCCACGTATCGAGGGTGATCTCCCCGCCAGCCTGCGCCAATCCCGTCACTGTCGACAGTCAACCGCTAGCCGTCAGCGGTCGGCTGTTAGATGTTACTCGTTGACAAACTCCTTGATGAAGCGCACACTGGTTCCACGCTCATCGTCGACGGTCGACGGTGACCGCGATTGAAGGGGATTTCAATGAGCAACGACGCTCTGACGATGAGAGGGCCTGTCGCAGGAACGAAGGACGCCAAGCGCGTCGCTATCGGGTCCGGTGTGGGTGCCGTCATCGAAACGTACGACTTCATCGGCTTCGGAACCGCAGCCGCCCTCTACTTCGGAACCGCCTTCTTCCCTGGCGGTGACCCCGTCACCGGGACCCTCGCCGCATTCGCCACACTCGGCGTGGGATTCGCTGCCCGCCCACTGGGGGGCATCCTCGGCGGCCACCTCGGCGACAAGGTGGGCCGTAAGCCCGTGCTCGTCGGCTCGCTCATCCTGATGGGCCTGGCCACGTTCGCCATCGGCCTGCTGCCGACCTACGCCACGGCCGGAATCATCGCGCCGATCCTGCTCGTGCTCGTGCGGATCATCCAGGGGCTCGCGTTCGGCGCTGAGTGGGGCGGTGCGATTCTGATGAGCTACGAGCACGCACCGTGGAAGCGGAAGGGAAAGTTCACCGGAATCGTGCAGGCCGGCTTCCCCGTCGGACTCCTCCTCGCCAACCTCGTCTTCCTCGCCAGCGGTGCGCTCGGCGGCGACTGGGCCTGGCGGGTTCCGTTCCTCGCCAGCATCGTTCTTGTCGCTGTGGGCCTCATCATCCGTGCGAAGGTGCCCGAGTCCCCCGTCTTCGAAGATGTCAAGGAACGGGGCCAGATCGTCAAGAACCCCATTGTCGAGGTCATCCGCACCGATTGGCGCAACATCGTTCGTGGAATCGGACTGCGGATTGCCGAGACCGCGGGCTACGCCGTCTCGATCACCTACATGATCTCCTACCTGCACACGACCGGGCTGGCCAACAAGTCCGAGACCCTCGTCGCGCTCTGCGTGGCATCCGCGATCGGGATCTTCGCCACGATGGCGTGGGCCCGTCTGACCGACCGGGTCGGACGGCGACCGGTGTATGTCTGGTCGTGCCTGTTCGCGCTGTTCTTCGGCATCCCGATGTTCCTGATGGTCAACACCGGGCTGTTCGCGCTGGTCATCGCGACCATGGTCATTTCGTACGCCGTCTGCCAGAACTCACTCGCCGGCGCCCAGGGCTCCTGGTTCCCCGAACTGTTCAACGCGAACACCCGGTCCTCCGGAGCATCCCTCGCCTACCAGATCTCGGCCATGGTCTCGGGCTTCACTCCCTTCGTCACCACTCTTCTCTTCCTCTGGCTCGGCTGGGTGGGACCCGCCCTGCTCTTCAGCTTCTACGCCGGCATCGGCCTCTGGGCAGCACTCGTCACCCGTGAAACGTGGGGACGGCGCGAGCGCAAGCTGGCCGACGAAGCCACCATCGCCGACACCGCCAGCCGTGCCGCCCAGGCGCCGGCCGCCCACTCTCACCACTAAGGACAGTGCAGATGACATCCATCACACAGGAGACCGCCGCAACGACCGGGCACGGATCACTCGCCGAACGCATCGAGACGGTGGCTGCTGCTGCCTACCGGATGCGGCACTACGCACTCAACATGGGCGAGGTCCAGGGCCAGGGCTACGTCGGCCAGGCCCTCGGATCCGCAGACATGCTCGCGACGGTTTACGCAGACCAGTTGCGGTTCCGCCCGGACCAGCCCGAGTGGGAGGGACGCGACCGGTTCCTACTCTCCACCGGGCACTACGCCATCGGACACTACGCGGCGCTGGCCGAGGCCGGGATCATCCCACTGGACGAGCTCCTGACGTACGGGTCAGACGACTCGCGGCTGCCGATGTCGGCGATGTCGACCTACACGCCGGGAATGGAGATCTCCGGCGGCTCGCTCGGGCACGGACTCGGCATCGCCGTCGGAATCGCACTCGGCCTGCGGCTGCAGGGATCCACAAGCCGTGTCTTCAACTTCCTCTCCGACGGAGAAATCGACGAAGGTTCCACCTGGGAGGCGGCGATGGCCGCGCATCACCACCAGCTCGGCAACCTCATCGCCATGGTCGACGTGAACGCGCTTCAGGCCGATGGCAAGACGGCGACCGTCCTCAGCACCGAGCCGCTCACAGAGAAGTGGGAGGCGTTCGGCTGGTACACCCAGCGGGTGGACGGCAACAACACAGCGGAACTGGTTGAGGCGTTCGACAACGCGACCTCCCGGGCATCCCTTGCCGGACCGCCCGCGATCATCCTCTGCGACACACTCGTCGGCCGTGGCGTGCCGCTGCTGGAGGAACGGGAGAAGGCGCACTTCATGCGCATCGACGAAAACGAATGGCAGGTCTGCCGCGAGCAGCTCACCGCCGGATACGAGAAGAGGGTCCACGCATGAGCACGACGACGGCACCGAAATTGAAGACATCGGCGATGATCGCCTCGTTCGCGGACCCCGGCCAGAAGACGATCAGCGCTCCGTTCGGGCACGCGCTCGTCAAGGCTGCCCAGGAAAACGACAAAATCGTCGGGCTCACGGCAGACCTCGGCAAGTACACCGACATGCACATCTTCGCTGAGGCGTTCCCCGAGCGCTTCTTCCAGATGGGCATGGCCGAGCAGGTCCTGTTCGGCGCGGCGGCCGGATTCGCCGAGACCGGCTTGATTCCCTTCGCGTCGACGTACTCCGTCTTCGCCGCACGACGGGCATACGACTTCCTCTGCCTGGACATCGCGGAACCCAACCTCAATGTCAACGTCGTGGGCGGCCTCCCCGGCCTGACAACCGGATACGGCCCCAGTCACCAGGCAACCGAAGACATGGCAATCTTCCGCGCGATGCCCAACCTGACGATCGTCGACCCCTGCGACTCGGTTGACATCGAGCAGGCCGTCCCCCAACTCGCAGCCAGCGACGGACCGACATACCTGCGACTGCTTCGCGGCAAAGTTCCCACCGTGCTCGACGAATACGACTACACGTTCGAACTCGGCAAGGCAAAGGAACTCCGCGGTGGAAACGACGTCGTGTTCGTCTCCAGCGGTCTGATGACCATGCGCGCCCTCCAGGCCGCGGATGCCCTCGCGAAACACAAAGTGGACGTGGCGGTGGTGCACGCCCCAACGATCAAGCCGTTCGACAGCCAGACCGTCCTCAACGCCATCGACTCGAACCGCCTCGCGTTCACCCTCGAGAACCATTCCGTCATCGGCGGCCTGTTCGAAACGGTCGCAAGCGCCAGCGTTCGCGCCGGCCTTGGAAAACGGATCGTCCCGATCGGCCTCCCCGACGAGTTCCTCGACGCCGGGGCGCTGCCAACCCTTCACGAGCGGTACGGCCTCTCGGTCGACCGGATCGTGGCGAAGGTGCTCGCCGAACTGGGCTAGCTCACACGGCCGGTCAAGGGGTGTCTGACCCCCTGATCGGCTGCCAGAATAAGACCGACAGTCAATTTTTGACTGTCAACACCTGACGTCAGGCGAAAGGCATCTCATGGCCGCACCCGCATTGCTCCCCGGGCTGGAACGAACGAGCTTGCGCCAACAGGCACTGGACGCGCTTCGACGGGCCATTTCGAGTGGCCAGCTGGCACCGGGGACCCCGCTGGTCGAGACCGAGCTCTCCGAAATGCTGAGGATCAGCCGCGGTACCCTCAGAGAAGCGCTCCGAGAACTGCAGCTCGAGGGCCTCGTCTCGTCTGGCGCTCGCGGTGGGCTCAGTGTCCGCCACCTCAACGCCAAGGAGATCCAGGACCTTTTCGCCGTCCGCGCGGCATTGGAGTCCCTCGCAGCCCGAACCCTGAGTTCGCTCCCCGACCGCTCCACGATGATCGCAACACTGCGTGACGCGATCGAAATCATGGCCCGCGCCGAGCACGACGGACTCGAGGAACGCATTGAAGCAGACCTCAACTTTCATCGCACGCTGGTCGCCCTCACCGAGAACGAAACCCTCGTGCGCTCCTGGCAGGCTCTCGAAGGCACCATCCGCATGTCGATCATGTTCGCCGGCGAAGACCGTGCTGTTTCCAACATGAACGTCGACAGGCACACCGAGATTGTGGATGCCATCGAAACAGGGAACCCGGCTGAGGCTCGGACGACGATCATCACGCACATGGACGAAGCCGCGAACAACCTCGTCGCCTGAACGGAGAGGTTGTCCACGGTCAGGTTGGAAGCGATTTGGTGTGGCGCGTGTTCTCCGACTCACCCGACCGTCGCTCATCCCCGCCTCAATGCCGCTCCTCGAGCGTCGTCGGGCCAACGTTCGCATCGAGCCAATCAACCAGTGGCTGTGAGGCGCGAAGAACACTGACAATGTGGTCCTGCGCGCTCGATGTGTGAATCCAGCTCATGGTGGCGGGCCACTGCTTCCAGGCGGCAAGGTCCCTCTTGCGCAGAAGTCCGGCACGCGGGTGGTCCTTCGGGTACCCGCGTGGAACGGTCTTCAGACTGCCCCGGGTGATGACCTCGATCCCGGCAGTGGCGAGCTCATCGATCACCGGTTGAAGGGCGCTGCCCGGTTTCTTGGAGGCGACCGCGTCGCGGTATCTCGCAAGCTGATCCGGCGCCATCCGGTAGTACCCGGCGCCCACACCGAGACCCTGTGACGAGAATTGCACGTACCCGCGACCCAGTGTCGCGCCGATTGCCGTCTTGTACGGGGACTTGTCCGCGCTGAATCGGATGTCACGATGGGGTCGGAAGATTTTGCCCTCCCCGAACTCGTCCGCGAGTTCGTGCAACAGCGCCTCCATGGGAGCGAGGACGCTCTCCTCGTAGACGGTCTTCATGGTGGTCCAGTATTCGCGCGAGTTGTCAGCTTCCAGACCGCGATAAAACGTGACGGCCTCCGCTGGCCAGCCAGTGAACGATTTCGGGTCCATGCGCTATCGCTTCTTCCGGGGTTTGGGCTGTTTGGCCGGGAGCTCACCGACCTGTGCAAGAGCCGTCTGGATCCACTCCGAAACACGCTCAGGGTCTGAATTCCAGGTAAGCGGAAGCGCTGTGTATCCGCCCATCGGTCGATCCGGTGGCCCGAACGGTCCCGGCGCCCGCGATTCCCCGGAGCGTCTCCTCTGACGATGGGTCGATCAGGCGGACACCGATCGCCGAGCCGAACAGGCCGGCGAACATGTTGCCGTTCACGAACGCCCCGAGGTTCCCGAACATCGGTTTGACCTCGACAGTCGGAATGTTCGGAACGACGGAGCGAAAGAAGTCCTTGACCTCATCGGTCGGCTTGGGTATCTGCATGACTCTTTCTCCCGATAGCCCATCGCGCTGCGTTTGGATGCACCGCCTCGCCTCTGACCTTGATATCCGAGTGGCAGAGCAATTCTGCCGTGAACGTCATGTCCTGCACCAGTACTGCGCCCCTCCCCGCAAACGCAAGGGCACCACCTGAAGGGAGCGAGTCCAGTCGTTCAGCCATCTTGTTGACGGTTCGTTCCGCGTCGTTTAACCTCCTTGAGAATTGTCACTCCGGAGGAAACATGACCACCCAGCGACCCCTTGCGCTTGTGACCGGAGCTTCCCGGGGCATCGGTCGCCGTGTTGTCGAGCAACTGCTGGCCAGTGGTTATCAGGTGATTGCTACCGGACGCGAACTCAGCGCGCTGGACAATGTGTCGCGTTCCCTGCAGACCTCGTCGCTTGAATTTGCGCTCGTCGACCTCGACTCACCTGATGTTCAGCGACAGGTGCTGAGCGCCATCGGTGAGCGCCCCCTCGCGCTGCTCGTCGCGAACGCCGCTCGCTTCGCGCCGTGGGATGAGACGGCAACCAGTGCCAACATCGCAGACGCTGAAAACATCATGTCGACCAACTTGTTTGGCACCTGGCGGGTGGTGCAGGCGTCCTTGCCTTCCCTGCGGAAGGCTCGAGCGGCCTCCATCATCGCCGTGGGAAGCGGCTCCGGATCACACGGCGATACCGAATTCGGACTTACGACAAATGCGGGTGCCGTCAGTTACGCCGTCTCCAAGGCCGCACTCCATGCGCTGATGCGGAAGCTATCGACCGAACTGGCCGGTGAGGGTATCGCGGTCTACACAGTGGACCCGGGCCTCACCGCTACGTCACCAGGAATGGAGGAGTTCGGGGCTCGACCAATTGAGGACGGAGCCACCAGCGTTCTCGCCCCCCTGCATGCGGCGGTCGATCCAGGTTCCCTGACACGCGATGGAAGAGTCCTCCCGTGGTGAGATCCACGCGGCACCGGCATAGGTGACGACTCCCGCACTACGACTTCGCGAGTGGGAATGCCGGCAGCGCCGCCCGGAGCGTGATGAGGTTCTTGGCGTGTTCGTTCAGCCGCTCGTCCTCGTCGGTTGAGAGCACCAGCTGTGGGACGCGAGCTGCTCTGCCGTCTGTGCCGACGGAAACAAAAATACTCATGCACTGGGTCGTGAGGTGAGATTCCCGTGTCCTGGGATCGGCGGAGTGGACCTGGATAGAAAGGTGGATGCTGCGCTCGCTCGTGTGGATGATCCGCGCCTCCACCTCGACGATGTGCCCGATGTGGATCGGCCGATAGAAATGGATGCCGCCCGCATAGACCGCCACCGCGTCCTTTCCCGTCCAGCCGATCGCACAGGTCGATGCGGCCTCGTCGATCCACCGCATGACGGTGCCACCGTGAGCGTTGCCACCCCAGTTGCTGTCCGTCGGCGCAGCGAGGAACCGAAATACCGTCCTGGGCGCCGTTCCTTCATGGCCGAACGCATTGCGCTGCATTTCTTCGTGGATGCGGCGACGGGCATCGATGCGCACGACCGCTCCGTCGCTCACGCGGCGGTCGTCATCGGTGGCCGGCCGCCACTCCGGCACGGCGACGGGTCGTTTGTCGTCGTCGACCGCGACGAAGACGAGGATGCAGTGTGTGGCCGTCCTGAATTCACCGCGGCGAGCATCCGCCGCCCTTACGGTCACCAGCACGTGCATGCTCGACCGTCCGGTGTGGATGATCCGGGCGTCCGCTTCGATCAGGCTCCCCGGTGTGATCGGCCGAGTGAAGTGGACATTCCCGACATAGGCGGTCACACAATAGGAGCCGCTCCACCCCACCGCGCACGCATACCCGGCCTTATCAATCCACTCCAGAACCCGGCCGGCCTGGATTGTCGAACCGTCGGAGGTAACCTCCGTCGGCGCGGCGAGAAAACGCAGTGAGATGCGGTCAGCAGGCGGAGAGGTGGTACTCGAACTCACGATGGCCAGTCCAATCTCTGTGCGGTCGCTCATCAGCCAACGGTGAATGTGCCCTACGCGCTGCCGGTCGTTCACGCCGTCGCGGTGCCGCATCGCCGGGAAGTCTACGCCCGATTGCGGCCAGTATTGCCGTTCCGCCCCCATAGAAGCACACAGAGCGCATGAACACCGCGCGCTTCTCATGCGCTCTGTATCAGTGAACCTCCGACCTTTCGTTGATTAATCCAACAAATTCGCTCCCGACCATTGACCTTGTTTGCCTCGCCCGGTTATGGTCCACAGACATCACTAATTTCGACGGCAATGTCGAAACTTTCGAAAGGCTTCGTTCAATGAAGAACATCCCGATGTGGGGCCACGGCCCCCGCTCCCCTGCCGCTGCTGCTTGTTCGCAACACCCGCTCGCACGTGGGCGGCACGGTCTGGTCGCGAGCGCGACCGCGTTCGGCCTCCTGGTCGGTGCTCTTGTGCTTCCGGGAGCACAATCCGCTGCAGCCGCCGACGCGACCGTTCTTTTGCAGGAGGATTTCGAGGACGGCTCGTACGACTCGCTCACCCAGAACGGCGGCCCCACGCTCTCGGTGGTCGACGCCGACGGCGACAAGGCGCTGCTCGTGCAGGGCCGAACGAATGATTACGACGGGGTGAAGACGCCGGCGAACCTGCTGCAGGCCGGCGGCTCGTACACGTTCTCGGCGCAGGTGAAGCTGTCGGCCGCCGCAGGCACGACCACGTCTGCGCGCTTCGTCGTCGAGCCTGCCTACACCTGGGTGGGCAACACAACCGTGACGGCGGATGCCTGGACCACGATGAGCGGCACGTTCGTTTCCCCCGCAGGCGCAGACCCCGCGACCCTCCGCGCCTACATCGGCACGGGTGCGCTCGCCGGGCCTTACGACTACCTCCTCGACGACATCGTGATCACCGGCACTGCGGGGCCGGCACAGCCCGAGACCTGGCAGCCCACCCCGGATGCTTCCTTCGTGCCCGGTGGAGCGGTCGCCGCGACGACGACACCGGTCACGACTGCCCGAGGCACCGGCAATCGGGTCGCACTCACCTTCGACGACGGCCCGAATCCGGGCGAGACCGCCGCGATCCTCGACGTCCTGAAAGCACAGGGCATCCACGCGACCTTCTGCATCATCGGCCAGAACGTCCAGCAGGCCGGAGGCACCGAGCTGCTGAAGCGCATCGTCGCCGACGGCCACACCCTCTGCAACCACGGAACCTCCTACGCGGACATGGGATCGTGGACGCAGACGCAGGTCGAGACCGACCTGAAAGCCAACCTCCGCATCATTCGCGAGGCGGCCGGCGACCCGACCCTCGCCGTTCCGTACTTCCGCGCACCGAACGGCAGCTGGGGCGCGACAGGCACCGTGGCCGCGGCGCTCGGGATGCAGCCACTCGGGCTCGGCTCCGTCATCTTCGACTGGGACGGGAACGACCTCAGTGAGGCGACCCTGACGGCGAACCTCCGCGCTGCTTTTACGCCAGGCGCGATCGTCCTCGCACATGACGGCGGTGGCGACCGCACGAACACGGTGAAGGCGGTCACCACCGTCATCACTGAGAAGGTGGCCGAGGGCTGGACCTTCACCCTGCCCAAGGGCGGCACTACGGCTGAGGCGGCCGTGGGTCTGACCTCTGACTTCGAGGAGGGCACCGACGGCTGGACCGCCCGTGGCGACGGCGTGCAGGTGGCGACCAGCAGCGACGCGCGCACTGGATCGGGCAGCCTGCTCGTCACGAACCGTACCCAGCCGTGGCACGGCGCCACGATCGACGTCACCGACGACATGCCCGTTGGTGCCGCTCTGGGCATTTCGGTCTGGGCGAAACTCGCTCCGGGACAGTCGCCGGCGGGAGTGAAGATCTCCGTGCAGCGCGACAACGGAGGCGGCAGCGCCTACGAGGGCGTAGCTGGTGCCGGCGCGCAGATCACCGTAGACGGCTGGACCCTCATCAGAGGCACCTACACGCTGGCGGCCGCCGCCGACCGCGCCCAGGTGTACGTCGAGGGCCCGGTTGGCGTCGACTTCCTCCTCGACGACTTCGCGCTCGCGCCGATCGTCGAGAAGCCGATTCAGTCGGATGTCCCGGCCCTGAAGGACGTGCTCGGCGCGGATGGCATCGAGCACGTGGGCGTCGCCATCGACGCACGCGAGACGGTCGGCACCGCTGCCGATCTGGTCAAGAAGCACTTCAACGCGTTCACCCCGGAGAACGCCGGCAAGCCGGAGAGCGTGCAGCCCATTGAAGGCCAGTTCGCCTTCACACAGATCGATCAGCTGCTCGACTTCGCCGACGCCAACGGGATCGACGTGTACGGGCACGTGCTGGCGTGGCACTCGCAGACCCCGGCCTGGTTCTTCCTCGACGGCACGCGCCCGTTGACGAACGGTGCGGCGGACCAGGCGCTCCTGAAGTCCCGGATGCGAGCGCACATCGCGGGCATCGCCGCCCACCTCGACGAGCGCTACCCGGACGGCGACAGTCCGGTCTGGGCATGGGATGTGGTGAACGAGGTCATCGCCGACGGTGACACCGCCAACCCGCACGACATGCGCGACAGCCGCTGGTTCCAGGTGCTGGGCGAGGGCTTCGTCGATGAGGCCTTCCGGCTGGCGGACGAGTACTTCCCCGACGCTGCGCTGTTCATCAACGACTACAACACCGAGATGCCCGAGAAGCGGGCTGACTACGTCGAGTTGATCAGTGCGCTGAAGGCACGCGGTGTGCCGATCGACGGCGCAGGGCACCAGGCCCACGTCGACGTCGCCCGGCCGGTGCAGTGGCTCGAGGACTCGATCGAGGCGGTCGACGCCATCGACCCGAACCTCCTTCAGGCGATCACCGAACTCGACGTGAACGCCTCGACGGAGAACCAGGGCGCCGACGTCAGTGGCGCGCCGATCGATCCGTACAGCCCGGCATTCGAGAACGATGAGGACGCGGCGGCCGAGGTCGGCTACTACTACCGCGACCTGTTCGCCATGCTGCGGGAGCACGACTCCTCGATCGAGTCGGTGACCTTCTGGGGCATCAGCAACGCCCGCACCTGGCTGCGGACCTGGCCTATGGCGCGCCCGTGGGAGCAGCCACTCCCGTTCGACGACGACCTGCAGGTCACCCCGGCCTACTGGGGCATTGTCGACCCGACGAAGTTGCCCGCCCGCCCCGCGGACGTGCTCGCCCCGCGGATCGCGGACGTGTCGGACGTTCGCGCTGTCTCCACCGGGGCCGCGGGAGTGAAGATCCAGTACTCGCTGCCTTCGGCGATCGACACCTTTGACGGCGTCGTCCCGCTGGACTGCGACGTGCCGAGCGGCAGCAAGTTCGTGATCGGAACCACGACCGTGACGTGCACGGCGACGGATGCTGCGGGCAACACCCGGACCAGTTCCTTCGACGTGATCGTCACGCGAAAGGTTCCTGGCAAGAAGTAATCCACCACAGGGAGGCACTCCGACCATCGGTCGGGGTGCCTCCTCTTTTTATTGCGTGGTCACATGCGAGAGTCGGCGCATCCGATAGAGCTCGGGGCATCGGCTTCGCGCGCGAAGGTTTTCATCGCCGAAACGGGCATTCGGGTTACCGGTGGCGCCGCGGGCGGTCGTTGTATGACGCGGATGCCGGAAAACCGTCGCGAAAACCGGCATCCGGGTCATGCGAATCGGGTCGCCGACGGGTGCCCCCGTTCGTCTGGCCCGGACGTCGGGTTCCCGGCGCGTCGGCAGCCGAGTGCCGCTAACGCCCTGACCCAGTCAAACGCGTGAGTGCAACCGGACCGTTGCCGTCTCACGCCCCGGCGAGAGCGAGACCGGTGCAGTCTGCGCGTCGCGCCCGATCAGGTAATCACCGAAGAAACCCGTGATCGACAAACGTCCGTCATGATCGGTGCGCATCGTCGTTCGCGGCAGCCACCACTCGCCCTTGACCAGCGACCGGAGGGCGTAAAACGAGGGCTTCGGTGTTCCGTCGGCGCGAATGAGCCCGCCCGGCGCACCGAGCCAGGCACCGTCGTCGGTGAGTCCCCAGTACGTGATGGCCTGCACGGCCGGGTGACCGACGAGTGAGCGATAGTGGCGGACGATCTCGTCCGCTTGCCGGGCCTCCCCCTCGGGCGTCGACGGCCAGGACGGGATCTGATAGTCGTTGAGGTCGACGATCTCCGGCGGCATGAGGTGCCCCGAGAGCAGCGTCGTCTCGGTGAGGTGGAGGGGCAGCCCGAAGCGGGCGAATCGGTCGACCATCGCGAGCATGGTCTCCTCTCCCCAGTACCCCTGATGCATGTGCGTCTGGAGGCCGATGGCGTCAACGGCGATCCCCGCGTCGAGCACACCGTCGATCAGGGCCTCATAGTCCCTCGACAGGTCGAAGTCGTTGAGAACGAGCGTCGCCGACGGGTTCGAGGCTCGGGCTTCCTCGAACGCGAGCTGGATCATCGGTACTCGCCCGATGCTCTGCGCGAGGCGCGTGATGCCGTTCTCCTCGGCCGTGAAGATGGGCATGATGACGACTTCGTTGATGGCATCCCACGTGTTGATGACACCGGAGAAGTCGGTCACCTCGCGTCGGATCCTCTCTCGCTGCAGCCGCTCGATCTCCGCGACCGGCAGACCGGAGAGCCACTCGGGCGCGAGCGTATGCCAGGTGAGCGGATGCCCCTTCACCGTGACTCCGCGCTCAGCAAACCATGATGCGGTCCGGAGAAGTCTCCGGGTGTCCGGCTTGCCCCGGGTCGGCTCGAAGCCTCGCCAGTAGAAAGGCAGCGTCGCAGTGTTGAAGAGGTCGAGCCACATGGTCTCGAGGTCCGACAGGCCGGCGAGCCCGGCTCCTCCGAAAACGGCACCAGTTGCGCCATCCTCGTCCGTCTCACCGTTGGCCAGGGGGATGAAGTCGAAGCCGATGTTGCCAAAGGCGAATGCATGACGGTGCTGTTCCACCGTGACGTCCGCGTCGCGAACCGGATCACCCGAGGAGTCGAGCACGGTGACCTGCGCCGTCGCCCGGCGGTGGGCGAGGCTCACGCGCCGCCCCTCACGACCTCGTCGAAGCTCAGGTGGAAGGCGCGGTCGAATCCCACGGCGCGCGGTGCGCCGGTCAGCTGCACCGAGTGCGAGATCCGGATGTCGGTGCTCGACGCGCCGAGACCCACCACGATCTCGCCGGGTTCCACGACTCGCTCGCCGTTTCGTCCGGTGAAGCTCGTGACGTCGGCGGGGAGGTGAATCGAGAGATCGACCGATTCGCCTGGCTCCAGTTCCACGCGATGGAACCCGACGAGACGCTGGACGGGCCGCACCGCAGATGCGACGGGATCATGGACATAGACCTGCACGACCTCAGCCCCGCGCCGCTCCCCCGTATTGAGAATACGAAGTCCCAGGGTCGCTACACCGTCCACGCCGATGACGGCGGGGCCGTGCTCGCGAGCGGTCCAGGCGAAGTCGGAGTAACCGATGCCGTGCCCGAAAGGGAAAGCCGAGGTCGGGTCGATGCTCGACACACTGTTCGAGCGCGCGAGCGGCGCCGCGAGATACGTCGACGGCTGCGTGCCTTCGGTGGCCGGAATACTGACCGGCAGCCGGCCGCTCGGATTCACCCTTCCCGAGAGGATGCCGGCGAGCGCGCCGGTTCCCTCTTCGCCTGCGAAGAACGCCTGCACGATTGCGCCGGCGCCCGACACGGCGGAGCCGAGCGCGTATGGCCGACCGGCGAGCAGGGTGACGACCGCAGGAGTCGTCGACGCCACCACGGCGTCCAACAGCTCCTGCTGCGCGCCGGGCAAACGGAGGGACTCCACGTCACACCCTTCGCCGCTCGTGCCGCGGCCGAACAGCCCGGCGCGGTCGCCGAGGGCGACGATGACGATGTCCGCCCGTGCCGCGGCCTCGACCGCTGCAGCGATCCCGGTGGTTTCCCCACCGTCGATCGTCGTGCCGGCGACGTATTCGATCGCGGCATCGGGGAATTCGCCGCGAAGGCTGTCGAGCAGGGTCGGCAGGTCGATTCCCAGTGGCGTGTCAGGGTGCTGAACGCCGACGTGAGCAGGGAACGAGTAGCACCCGAGAACGGCGAACGGGTCGTCGGCCGTTGGCCCGACGACGGCGATACGGCGCGGAGCGGTGAGCGGGAGGACTCCGTCGTTGCTCAGGAGCACGATCGATTGTTCGGCGATCTCACGCGCGACGGCGCGGTTGCCCGCGTTGTCGAGGTCGATGGTGCCGCGGATGCCTTGTGTATCGTCGATGTTCACGCCCCGGAGCGCTTCCGGCGAGGCATCCCAGTCGGGATCAAGCAGCCCGAGTTCGACCTTCTGCCGAAGCACACGCCGAAGCGCTCGGTCGATGACCGCTTCAGCCAGGTCGCCTGACCGGACAGCCTCGACCAGCGGCGCACCGAAGGTCTTCACCGTGGGCAGTTCGACGTCCACGCCCGCGGTGAGGGCGAGAGCAGCCGCTTCGCCCCACGAACCGGCGACGCCGTGAAGCATTTTGAGGAACGCGATCCCGAAATAGTCGGCCACGACGGTGCCGTCGAAACCCCAGGTTTCACGCAGGAGCCCGGTGAGGAGCGACTCGTCAGCCGCGGATGGCACACCGTCGATATCGGTGTATGAGTGCATGACTGACCGCGGCTTGCCTTCTCGCATGACCATCTCGAACGGCACGAGCAGCACGTCAGCGAGCTCACGCGGACCGACCGAGACCGGCGCGAGGTTACGGCCGGCTTTCGATGCCGAGTATCCGACAAAGTGTTTGAGGGTGGCGACGATTCCTGCGGCCTCGAGCCCGCGGACATACGCCGTTCCGATCGAGCCGATGAGATAGGGGTCCTCACCGATGGTCTCTTCGACGCGACCCCAGCGCGCATCCCGCACGACGTCGAGCACCGGGGCGAGACCCTGGTGAATTCCGACCGAGCGCATGTCCGTACCGATGCGGTGGGACATCCGCTCAATGAGCGCCGGGTTGAACGACGCGCCCCAGGCAAGCGGTACCGGGTAGGCCGTCGCCCCCCAGGTGGCGAAGCCGGCGAGGCATTCTTCGTGTGCGACGGCGGGAATGCCTAACCGGTTGGATGCGACGATCCGGCGTTGGCTGCGGAGAAGTGACAACGCGCCCAGTGCCGGGTCGACGGGAGCCGAACCGAATGGCCGGGTCAGCTGGCCCAGTCCGTTGGGCAGAAGCGCGTCGAGGTCGATGACGTCGTCCATGTCGTTCTGGTGCGGGGCGACGTCTCCACCCTCGCTGGACGCGCCGACCCAGACGCCGAACAACTGTGCGATCTTCTCCTCGAGGGTGAGCTCGGAAAGAAGGGCGTCAACGCGATCGGACGGGGATGCTGTGACGTCGTGCCATGCAGGCGTAGTCGTCGTGATGCTCAAGGGAGGTCCTAACCTTTGACGGCGCCGGTAAGACCGCCGACGATACGGCGCTCGAACAGCGTGAAAAATATCAGTGCTGGAATCATGGACAGTGAGGTGAAGGCGAGAACCTTCGCCGTGTCCACCGAATATTGCGACGCGAACGCCTGCACACCGAGCGGGAGCGTGTACATCGTCTGGTCTCCGAGGATGAACAGTGGCAGAAGGTAGCTGTTCCAGCTCGCCACGAACGCGAGGATGCCCGTCGTCACGACGCCGGGGAGAGACAGTGGCACGACCATCCGGAAAAAGAATCCGAGTCGGCTCGTGCCGTCAATCGAGGCGGCCTCCTCGATCTCGTCGGGGATGGCTTTGAGGAACGGCACAAGGATGATCACGGTCACCGGCAGTCCGAACGCGATCTGCGGCAGGATTACACCGGCCAGGCTGTTCATCAGACCCAGGTCCTTGATCAGGATGTAGAGCGGCGTGATGGCAACCGTCATCGGAAACATCAGTCCGGCGGCGAACAATGAATACATCACTCCGCGACCGCTGAAGTGGTATCGGGCAAGGACGAAGCTCACCATCAGTCCGAGAACGACCACACCAACCGTCGTGGCGATCCCCGCGATCACTGAGTTGCCCACCTGCTGCCAGAACGTGGAGCTTGCGAGTACCTCGGCATAGTTGTCGAAACGCCACGGGCTTGGGAAGCCGGCAGGTGAGGTTGTGATCTGCGAATTGTCGCGGAAACCGCCGAGGATGATGTAGATCACAGGTCCGAGGCAGAGCGCGATGAAGACGAACGCGATGAAGTAGGTAGAAGGATTGCCCCATTTCTGGCGTTCGCGATTGCGTCTCGCCTCACGAGGCGGCGCCTGAGCAACGAGAGCGGTCATCACTTATTCCGTTCTGTGAGCGCCCCGGCGGTGTCCCGACGGAGGATGATGCGCTGGTACGTCAGCGCGATGGCGAGGGAGATGAGGAACATCACGACGGCGACAGCGCTGCCGAAGCCGAAGTTGCCCGAGGTACGGCCGTTGGCAACCATGTAGGTCGCCATCGTCGATGTTCCGGCCGTCGAGGCGACATATTGGCCCCAAATGATGAAGACCAGGTCGAACAACTGCAGCGAGCCGATGATCGAAAGGAATGCCCAAATCCGCAGGGTCGGGCCGAGCAACGGTAGCGTGATGCTGCGCTGAATCTGCCAGTAGCTGGCTCCGTCAATCGCAGCGGCTTCGAATAGTTCATCGGGGATGCTCTGCAGTCCCGCAAGGAACAGGATCACCGCGAAACCGATGTACTTCCACGAGATGATCAGCATCAGCGACCAGATGGCGATGTTCGGATCTGAAATCCAGTCGGCCTTTAACGCGCCCAGTCCGACGTTGTCCAGGAAACCGTTGACGGAGCCGGAGGTCTGGAGCATGAGCCCCCAGCCGATGCCGACGATGACCTCGGAGATGATGTACGGTACGAAAATCAGAACGCGGATGAGCGACCGACCCCGGATCTTCTGATTCAGCAGAAGAGCGAGAACGACAGCGATGGGTCCCTGAATGAGCAACGACAGCACGAGGATGAAGCCGTTGTGGCGCAACACGTCATGGAACGCGCTGTCCTGGAAGATGATGAAGTAGTTCTCGAGACCGACGAAGTCGGTGGCGGGCCCGTAGCCCTTCCAGCGGAAGAAACCGTAGTAGCCGGCCATGATGACCGGGAAGATGACGAAGCCGACGAAGACGACGATGGCGGGCCCGGCCAAGAGTGTGATTTCGAGGCGCTTACGCCAATCGGTTGGACGCCGGCGGGGCCGCGGTGTGGCAGGGGATGCCGCGCGAACGCCATCCCCTGCCGTTACCGTGCCCTGCGGCGGCTGCTGGTCGATCATCGACGAAGCACCCCCTGCAGGATCAGTCATGATGAGGTGCTCTATCCCTTGGCTGCTGCGTCGTTCACGGCAGAGACGATGTCCTCGGCTCCGGCCTTTCCGGCGAGCATGTCGACGACGCTGGTGTTGAGTGCGTTACCGACGTTCTGCCCGAACAGTGTGTCGAGCCAGACGGAGACGTACGGTGCCTCGTTGTAGGCCTCGAGGACGGACTGCAGCGCGGGGTCGGTCACGACCGACTGAGCGTCCTGGTTGGCGGGAAGGGTGTTGAAGGCCGTGGCGTAGCCTTCCTGGTGCTCTTTCTGCATGAAGAAGTTGAGGAACGCAGTGCACTCTTCCTTCGGCGCCTGCGCCGAGCAGGCGAAGCCATCGACGCCGCCCATCATGGCGCCCTCGGCCCCGTCGCCTCCGTCGACAGCCGGGAACGGGAACCAGCCAAGGTCAGCCAGCGGCTTCTTGTCCGGGGTGAGGTCAGCAATGACTCCAGGGTTCCACGCACCCATCAGTTCGATGGCGGCCTTGTGGTTCGCGATGAGGCCGGCTGAGCTTCCTGCCCCCTGCTGTGCCGCAGTGGTCAGGAATCCGTTGTTGAACGGTTCCGATTCGACCAGCGCTTGCATTTCTTCGCCGGCCTTCAGCCAGCACGGGTCGTCGAACTCCTTGGTTTCCGCTGCCTTGGCCAGGGCATCCTCTGAACAGGAACGGACGGCGAAGAAGTAGTACCAATGGGCGGCAGGCCATGCGTCCTTCGCACCGACGGCGATCGGCTCGATGCTTGCCGTCTTGAGCTTGTCGACGGCGGTGTTCAGCTCGTCCATCGTCTTCGGTGTTTCTTCGATGCCAGCCTCGGCGAAAAGATCCTTGCTGTAGTACATTCCGCCCGGCAGCACCGCAGTCGGCATGCCGTAGATCTTGCCGTCGATTCCGAACGCGCTGAGCACGCCCTCCGGCACGGCGGCCTTGGTCTCGTCAGAGATGGAATCGGAGATGTCCATGGCCTGTCCGGCGGTCACGACGTCGGCGAGCTTGCCACCACCGCGTGCCATGAAAATGTCTGGTGCGTCGCCGGAGTTCAGCGCCGTCTGAAGCTTCCCGTCCATTTCCTCGTTCTGGATGGACTGCATCTTGATGGTGACGCCGGGGTTCTCATCTTCGAACGCGGCGATTGTGTCTTCCCAGTAGGCCTTGCCGGCTCCGGTCGTCGAGTTCTGCCAGAACGTCATGGTGACACCGCCACCCTCGGTTGCTCCACCGCCGGAGCTACACGCTGACAGGCCACCGAGGGCGACCGTTGTCACCGCCCCGACGGTGAGCAGCTTCCTGATGCTGTGCTTGTTCATCTTTGAACGCCTCTCGAAAGTTTCGACATTTGCGTCGAAAGTGATTAGGATGGTGTGAGCCTAAGCATTCGCCGGTCCAAACGCAAGTTGTTTCTCGCAACAAATAGAGATTGGTTCCTCATGGTCGACCCAGGTCGCAAGGTCAAGCTCAACGAATTGGCCGATGAAGCGGGAGTTTCACTCTCCACAGTCTCCAAAGTCCTCAACGGACGCTCAGACGTATCCGCGCAGACGCGCGCGAAAATCGAGAACCTCCTTGACAAGCAGGGATACCAACGACGCGCCGGCCTGCCCAACCGCGGCACTCTGATCGAGCTCGTTTTCCCCGAACTCGAGACAGCTTGGGCGATGGAAATCATTCGCGGGGTCGAAAATGTCGCTCGCGCCAACGATTTGAGCGTCGTACTTACCGAGTCAGGTGACCGCCACTCCCCCTCCCCTGCCTGGATCACCGGCGTCCTCCGCCGGCGCCCTGTCGGGGTCGTGCTCGTCTTCGCCGATCTCGCGGCGGAAGCGAAAGCGACCCTCCAGTCCCGCGCCATCCCGTTCGTGATCATCGACCCGGCCGGCGACCCGGCGCCGGATGTTCCCTCTGTCGGGTCGGCCAACTGGTCCGGCGGTCTCGTCGCCACACGTCATCTCATCGAACTGGGACACACCCGGATCGCCGCGATTACCGGTCGCGACGACATGATGTGCTCCTTCGCCCGCGTCGACGGATATCGGTCCGCCATGAACTCGGCCGGTATCGAAATCGATGAACGCTTCGTACGATTCGGCAACTTCCAGGTCGATGGTGGCCGCAGCATCGCTCTCGAACTCCTGGCACTGCCTGACCGTCCCACAGCGATCTTCGCGGGCAGTGACCTCCAGGCGCTCGGCGTCATCGAGGCGGCCAGGACACTCGGCCTTCGGGTGCCCGACGACCTCTCGATCGTTGGCTATGACGACCTGCAGCTCGCCCAGTGGTCCAGTCCGGCGCTGACAACGGTGCATCAGCCGCTCACAGCGATGGCGGAAGAGGCCGCCCGCCTGGTCATCCGAATGTGTGAAAGCGCCCTTGAAAGCATCCCTCGGATGGACCTCGCGACGCGGCTCGTCGTCCGTGAGAGCACCGCTGCGCCGGCCGCCGGCTGACGAAGTCAGAGCGCCCGGCCCTGCGAGCAGGTCTCGGCGGGGCGGGGCGACGGTGAAGCCCGGCTCGACGGCGGCCGCGCACCCCTCGTATATATTTGGCCGAGAGCGCCACCACGAACGGAGACATCGATGCGGCCCACGATGCTCGACGTAGCGCGATTGGCTGGCGTCTCAATCAAGACGGTCTCCAACGTCATCAACGACCATCCGTATGTCCGCGCGCAGGTCCGAGACCGGGTCCGGAACGCAATCCGCGAACTGGACTACCGGCCGAATGTCTCCGCACGGGGGCTGCGCTCAGGAAAAACAGGAGTCATCGGGCTCGCTCTCCCGGCATTGAGGGAGAGCTACTTCGCTGAGCTCGCCGACTCCGTCATTCGTGCTGCGGAGCGACGAGGGCGCAGCGTGCTCATCGCACAGACCAATGGCGATCGCGTCAAGGAGCTTGAAGCGATCAAGGGCACTGGTTTGCAGGGGACCGATGGATTGCTTCTCAGTCCGACGAGTCTGGGCGAGACGGACGTGGATGCCCTTCAGGTGCCCTTGCCGATCGTGCTGCTCGGGGAACGCATCTTCGGCGGTCCGACGGATCACGTCTCAATGCACAACGTGTCGTCAGCCCAGGCGGCGGTCGAGCACCTTCTGGATCGGGGCCGCCGGCGCATCGCTCTCATTGGAGCGCCCGAACCTCTCGCCCAGGATCCGAGCTCGGCGACTCTGCGTCTCAAGGGTTACCAGCGTGCCCTCGCCGCCGCGGGCATTAACGAGGCGCCCGACCTCCTCTGCGTGACCGACACCTGGGGCCGAGAGGCTGGAGCGGCCGCTGTTCGCCGCCTCCTGGCTGACCGGATTTCCTTTGATGCTGTCTTCGCCCTGAACGACTCGCTAGGCCTTGGAGCGCTTCGCGCGCTGGGTGAAGCCGGTGTCCGGGTTCCAGAAGAGGTCGCCGTCATCGGGTTCGACAATCTCGACGAATCCACATATTCGGTGCCTTCACTGTCCAGCGTCGATCCTGACCGCGAGTCGATCGCTGAGATCGCAGTCGAGATGCTCGTCGAACGGATCAATGAGACGGGCGAACGCCGTCCGCCGCGGCTGGTGAAGCCGGATTTCCGGATCGTCGAGCGTGAATCCACCAGCGTCAGCGTCGTTGGGCGTTGAATCACACAACGGGTTGAGGTGGTCATTCGGAGTCATCGAAGCGCGATTGCGGTCCAGGAGACCGGAGGGAGCGTAACGCTGAGAACCCCGGCGGCGAGCATCGCCGAATCGTTCTCGCGCGGTGCCACGCGTTCCGGATCGGCGAGGGTGTTCTTCGCGTAGACGTCCGCGTCCCAGAGCGACAGCGACTCCTCAATGTGCGTCAACCCGAGCGTCGACGCCTCAACCTCGACCGTTGTTTGTGCCTGGGCGCGATTCACCAGGAACACTGACACCTCGCCAGTTTCTTCGTCGTAGGTCACGACAGAATCGACGACCGGCACACTGCCGTACTCGTCCGTCTCATAGCTGTCCGCCTGCACCCGTGTCTCGAGAACGATCCCACGAGCAAGTCGTGACGTGATGGCGAACGGGAAGAATGTTGTTTGCCTCCACGCTGGCCCTCCGGGCTCCGTCATCACCGGGGCGATGACGTTGACCAATTGCGCGAGCGAGGCGGACGTAACCCGGTCGGCGTGCCGGAGCAGCGTGATCATCAGCGATCCAACGACCACCGCATCGGCGACCGAGTACTTGTCTTCGAGCAGCCGCGGGGCGACCGGCCAGTTGTCGATGCCCCTGATCTTGTCCTCGTCGCGGTAGCGGGAAATGTACCAGACGTTCCATTCATCGAAGGAGATGTTGACCTGCTTCTCGCTGCGTTTCTCGGCGCGCACGGAGTCCGCGGTGGCGACCACCGCTGAGATGAATCCGTCCATGTTGACCGAGGACGCGAGGAAGGAGCCAAGGTCACCGTCTTTTTCCTCGTAGTAGGCGTGGCAGGAAATGTAGTCGACATCGTCGTACGCGTGCGCCAACACCGTGCGCTCCCAGTCACCGAACGTGGGCATGTTCGCGCCCGACGATCCGCACGCGACGAGTTCGATGGTGGGGTCCAGCTGGCGCATCGCCTTCGCCGTTCTCGCCGCGATCTTGCCGTAGTCACCCGCTGACAGCTGACCGAGTTGCCACGGACCATCCATCTCGTTTCCCAGACACCACATCCTGACGCCGTACGGCTTGGTCCGTCCGTTTGCTGCTCGCTGATCTGCCAGAGTCGACTGCCCATTGAGGTTCGTGTACTCGAGAAGATCGAGGGCCTCCTGCACGCCGCGAGTGCCCAGGTTCACTGCGAGCATGAGCTCGCTGTCCACCTTCTCCAGCCAACTCGAGAACTCGTGCAGACCAACCCGATTGGTCTCTGTCGAGTGCCAGGCGAGATCGAGCCGAACGGGGCGGTCCTCGATCGGACCCACGCTGTCCTCCCAGCGGAAGCCCGAGACGAAGTTGCCGCCGGGATAACGGATGGTCGAGACGCCGAGCTCTCGGACCAGATCGATCACATCCTGGCGGAAGCCATCGGCGTCTGCCGTCGGGTGTCCGGGTTCGAAGATGCCGTCGTACACCGCCCTGCCGAGATGCTCGATGAAGGACCCGAAAATCCTCCGGTGGATTGGACCAACCTGATACTGCGGATTGATGGTGATGCGTGCGCGAGGCAACGTTCGGGTCCTCTCGTTCTCGATTGTGTTCTGGTCGACCGAGTCAGTTTCGCCAACCAGGCAAACCAGTGGCGTCTACGCTATTACATCGTTGTAAGGTTTTCGTAAGAGAACGAGCACAAACTGAAGGCAGAAACGTGATCCTCAACCTTTCACGGTGAATTCTTGACAGCACGGATAGACGCCGAACCCGTGCCGACTGATGGTTGAGAGCGGGCGGGATCGTCTCGCCGGGTCACTGCCATCCTGCGGAGTCCCCGCCTGTCTCAGAGGCCGACGGCCGCCATGCCTGCGTCGTCGTACCGATTGCCCGCCACGCCGATCCGGTCGACGAGCCGGTTGAGGTCGGCAACGTCGTCGGCGGAAAGGGCGACGGCCGTCGCGCCGGCGTTCTCGTCCAACCGCTCGCGGCGTCGTGTGCCCGGGATGGGAACGATGAACGGATGCTGCGCCAGCAACCAGGCCAGGGCGACCTGGGCCGGGGTTGCACCGCGCTGCGCGGCGAGGTCGCGAACGTGGTCGACGATCGCCTGGTTCGCGCGCAGGTTCTCGGCTTCGAACCTCGGTACGCGAGCCCGGATCTCGTCGGAGGCGAAGGTCGAATCCGGGGTGACGGTTCCGGTGAGGAAGCCCTTGCCGAGCGGGCTGAACGGCACGAACCCGATGCCGAACTCGAGGCACGCGGGGAGAACTTCCGGCTCTGGGTCGCGCGTCCACAGCGAGTACTCGCTTTGGATGGCAGTGACAGGGGTCACCGCATGAGCGCGGCGGATTGTCGCGGCGCTGGCTTCAGAGAGACCGAAATGCTGAACTTTGCCCTCGCTGATCAACTCACCGACAGTGCCGGCAACGTCTTCGATGGGCACATTCGGGTCCACGCGGTGCTGGTAGAGCAGATCGATCGAGTCGACGCCGAGGCGCTGAAGTGACCCTTCGGCCGCGCGACGAATTTGCTCCGGGCGCGAGTCCACGCCCTGTGCGCGGCCGTCCGCGAAGCGGAAGCCGAACTTGGTCGCAATTGTCACCCGATTCCGTATCGGCGCGATCGCTTCACCGACGAGTTCCTCGTTGTCGTAGGGCCCGTAAACCTCTGCCGTGTCGATAAGGGTCACCCCCTGGTCGACGGCATGCCGGAGGACACCGATCATGTCCTGGCGGTCACCGGGATTGGGCCCATAACTCTGGGACATCCCCATCGCTCCGAATCCGATCGCGGATACTTCGAGGCCCTGTCCGAGTGCTCTCCTGTGCATGGTTACTCCTTTGTGTCAGCGGGGTAAGTGATGAATGAGACTATGTGGCAGTCACCACGTGCTTGCAATAGTGCGTTTCGCGATCCACCCGGCTGCCGTGTGCGCGAATTCGCCAGAGGCTCGAGGCCATCGGTCATGAATCGAAGTACAGCGAGGATCCCAGCACCGACATCAGGTCCCGCTATTACGGCTTCTCAGAGGGCGAGACCCTCGATTACACCTACGAAATCGTCGGCGACACACTCACCATCTGGATGGGCGAGCGCGGCTCCCGCGCCTCTTACGAAGGAACCTTCAACGACGACGGCACCATCCTCACCGGCGCATGGCACTACCCCGGCGGAGGTGGATATCCCGCTGTGCCCACGCGCGCGTGTGGCAGTTGAAAGTGTCCCGCCCTTCGGCATTCGCGCATTCAGGCGGGGACAAGCTGCAGAGCCTCGGCGATCGCACGCAGGGCTGCCCGCGGATCGCCCTCAGCCGGCACGACCTGCACACACACGTGGTCAGCGCCGGCATCGAGGTGTTTTCGGACCGCTGAGGCCAGCGCGTCCGGGCCGCCGAAGCGCACAATCGCGTCCACGAGACGGTCACTTCCGCCGTCGGCGACGTCTGCCGCTGTGAATCCCGCCCGTCGCATCGTTGTGACGTAGTTGTCCAAGCGCAGGTAGGGCTTGAGAAAGTTGCGCGCCGCAATTCGGGCCGCGACGACATCGGTATCCAGCACGACCGTCTGCTCAGGCGCGACCAGGGCGGCGGGGCCAAGCGCCGCCCGCGCTTCCGCAGTCTGGGAGGGCACCGTCAGATACGGATGCGTGCCCGCCGACCTCTCACCGGCGAGGGCGAGCATCCGGGGTCCCAGAGCGGACAACACCCGGCGGCTCGCCGGGACGTGCTTCTCGTCGAGAACGTCCAGGTAGCGGCGCATTGCGTCCATGGGCCGCACGCGTTCCGGGGTGGCCTCCCGGTGCCCGGAGCCGATGCCCAGCAACAAACGTCCCGGGTGCTCTGCGTCGATTCTGTGGAACGAGTCCCCGAGTTCCGCGGGGTCAGACTTCCAGATGTTCACGATTCCCGTGGCGATCACAATGGATTGGGTACCTTCGAGGAGCTGTTCGGCGTGCCGGAGGTCGGAACCTGGGCTCCCGCCGAGCCAGATCGTGCCGTAGCCGAACGCCTCGATGTCGGATGCGAGCGCCACATCCACAGCACGATCACTACGCCAGACTCCGATGCTCCCTAGCTCGTCATTCCAGCTCACGATGATCTCCGCTTCTGTATCGATGTCGTGTTGGCCGATAGACCACTGGCCGCGACAATGGCACGTGCCACCCTCAGTAGATCGTAGGTGAGTCCGCCGGACACAACGCCGATCTTCGCCGTCCACTCGAGCGATGCATGAGGCAGCCGCTTCCAGCGTGTCCCGCTTCAGCCGTCCGTCACGGTGATGTTCGCGGGATGGTGTCGCGAATCGCGATGGATCACGGGCGACGATCAGCCGCGCCACCTCAAAATCGTTGGAGCGTATTCAGAGCAGCAACCGACGTCCGTGGGCAGTGCTACTGGCCTATGACACCATCCGCTTCCACGCGCGCCGCCGCCGCCGTGTCGATGAGGGTCACCCCCTGGTCGACGGCATGCCGGAGGACACCGATCATGTCCTGGCGGTCGCCGGGATTGGGCCCATAACTCTGGGACATCCCCATCGCTCCGAATCCGATCGCGGATACCTCGAGGCCCTGTCCGAGTGCTCTCCTGTGCATGATTACTCCCCGACGGCGGCGGTTGGCGATACGTCGGCCGGCAACAGGGGAAACGGAACCGCATTGCGACGCCCGACAAACCTCGATGTACTCATCACGATCCGACGATCGGCACTGCCTTCGTTCACACCGTCATCGACGACCACTCCCGGGTCGCCTACGCGGAAATCCACGACGATGAGACCGCGGTCACCGCAGTCGGTGTCCTCCGCCGGGCGGTGTCCTGGTTCGCCGCTCGCGGCGTGATGGTCGAACGCGTGCTTTCCGACAACGGCTCCGCCTACAAATCCCACCTCTGGCGAGACACCTGCACCGAGCTTGGCGTCAAAGCGAAGAAGACCCGCCCCTACCGGCCGCAGACCAACGGAAAGATCGAACGCTTCCACCGCACTCTCGCCGACGGTTGGGCGTTCAGCAGGCACTACCCGACCGAATCAGCTCGCAGGAACGCACTCCCGGCCTGGCTCCACGAATACAATCACCACAGACCCCACACCGCCACCGGAGGCCACCCACCCATCAGCCGGTTAACCAACCTGGCTGGGCAGTACATCTAGCTCGGGAGGAATGCCTGGGCGCGTTTGATCGTGATTGCCCGTCGCGCATCGCTGACGGGGAGCTTCTTGCAGATCCGCACCAAGGAAAGGGGATCGATCATTCCAGCTTCCACCAGCGCGTCGACGAACTCGATGTCCTTCTCCTCGCCGCGAACGAGCTTCGCGGCGCACAGATCGTGTGGATCGAGGCATCGGGCGAGCGGACCGGAGGGACCGTCAGGTGCCACCTGAACAGTGCGGGTCTCCCAGCCGTTCGGGAGCACCGCGGTCGTGATGTTCACACCCTGAACGTAGAAACCGTGGTCTTGGTGGAACTGAGACCACTCCCCCAAGTTGGCGTCGATCAAGGTTGCAAGGCTGTAGTACTGATCGTCGGAGATCGGCGCAATGTCGACTTCGTCCGAGAGCGTGGCCCGCGCTGGCAGCTGGGTTTCATCATAGGAACCGAGGATGGCCTGGCTCCCAATGACGAGTACCTCGCGTTCTCCAGTGACCCGCGTCGCGTGGCGAACAGCGTCCTCGAGCTCGGCGCGCTTCACGCTTGATTAGCCCGTTCGATCGCCGCGAGCCGCTCATCCTGAGTGAGAGCACCAGCGAACGGAGAGTTCTGCCGAAGTTCCCGGCCCTCCGGAGTGTCTGCGAGCATGCCATCGATCAGCACACCGACCGGACTATCCACCAACTCAGCCCAACGATCCACCCATTGCTGCCCGATCGGGGAAGTGAGCCGTGCACGAAGACGACCCAGGTTGCTCGGCACCACCTTGAGGGCCAGTTGCGGGTCATTCTTCAGCTTGTTCGCGAGGGCGCGATGCAGTTCCATCGTCACCCGCTCCTCACGACGATTGTTGACGACCTCCACTCGGGGACGGCGACCCATCACTCCAAGTGCGCGTTTGAGAGTTCGGAGCTGGATCCGGTCCTCTCGCTCAGACTGCTCCATTCGCGTCACCGTACTCGGAGCTACGCCCATGTTCTCAGCGAGTTCGCGAACCGTCCAGCCGACTGCGCGGCGCGTGTCTGCGATCGTTGACGACATCTCATTTCCTCCTTGTTGCATTGTACTGCAACAAGGCCCAATCCTTCACTAAATTAACCGTCCTCCCCGATAGCCGATAACGCCTCGTATGTGTCGACGCCCGGCAAGGACTTATGGTCGGTCGGCGCAGGAGCGTACTGCTTGAAGATTTGACCCGAGAAACCCGACACCTGTCGTGCGCCTCCGATTGGTACGCGGACACACCAGTCATCCTCGACGTCACATAGCCCACGATTTCCTCCGGGAGAGGTACGAAAGCATCCGTATGGTCGTGCGGGACTCAGTGGACGTCCCTCCAGGCGGAGGGACAACTGTCGCCTGATATCAATGCGCGCGCCGTCGCGGCGCCTATCTTCGCCAGCTGGGATGGCCTCCTCATCAAGTGGAGGTATGACAAGACCATCGATATGCGCGCACACATGACGTACCTGGTGAGCGCGCTCGGCATCGAGGTCACGACACGCAGGTTATAGAGCCCGCTGACGCAATTGCTTTGTTGCTGGTGGTCCAACAGACATCAGCGCCGCCCGGTCCGAGCCAGCCAGAGGATGCCCGTGGAAACGACGGAAACTGTAGAGGATCATTCCCATCGCGATTCCGCCCGAGGCGATAAGCGTGATGCCGGTCCCCCACCCGCCCATCAACCACCAGCGACCCGCCACAGGCCACCACCCCGGCGTCGGGGTACCGATTCCCCAAACGATGCCGATTGCGACCAAGGCTAAGCCGCCCAGAATGCTGGAAACTATCCGTGGCCAGGTTTGCGCGCCCTGGGACGCGAGCAACAACGCTTTGGCCTTCACGGGCAGGAGAAGCCGCTTGGCCCACTTATAGCGCATCGCCAACAGCGCGAGACCGGCCGCCAGGCACAGGAGGCCTGGTCCGGGGAGGACCAGAGCGGCGACTCCCGCGACCAGCAGCATCCAGCCTGCAAGCTCGATGGCTCTGCGTTTCACCCACGTCGGAACGGACTTGCGCGGTTGTTTGGCACTCATCGTGCTTCCCACTTACTGGCCCAGGGCCCCTCACACAAGACGACGCTCGCAGTTGTCAGTGGCATCCGTAAGCCCGGGGGCTTCTTGCCCCTTCGCCTCAGTATGCGCCCCCGTCCCCTTAGGGCCTACTAAACCAGCGCTGCGCACAGCCACTCCCAGATTCTTCCGGGAAACGAGACGTGGTATGCACGCGGCTCGACGTCGGTGGATCCACTAAGTTCATACATTCGACGTCCTGGTTCAAACGGACAAGCGAGAACTCCACCGTCGTCGCCAAAGGGCCTCACATGTCGCAGGCTGAAGGGGCGACGCCAGCCGTGTTCTCGACGAGCTCCCATAGCCATGGCGGATTCGCTCCGACTCGGGATGTCGTAACCCCCGCCACGGTTGCCGCCCAGCCGCCGATTCGACGAAGCGTGGACGCGGTAAGTTCCCCGAGGCCTTCCTGCCGCACGCCATCGATGATCGCACCCATCGCGGAGTCCCCCGACCCGATCGTGTCGGCCACGGTTATCCTGGCGGCCGGCACGTCAATGCTGGCTTGTCTTGAGGCGAGCAACAAACCATCGCCGCCACGAGTTATGACCGCGAGTCGAACGCCGAGCGCCAGCAATCCGGCGATCACGCGCTCAGGGGTTTCACTTGGGTACAGCCAGAGGGCGTCTTCGTCGCTCAATTTCACAACCTCGGAGACGGAGGCCAACGCCTCGAACTGCTCGAGGACCTCGTGGTGGAGACCAATGATCGACGGTCGGATGTTGGGGTCGAAGCTGCTGGTGACTCCGGCGGGAAGCGCCATGAGGAGTTCGCGCACTTTTTCGGCACCCGGCGCGAGAAACGCCGCGATAGACCCGACGTGCACGTGCACCGCTCCCCCGACCTCTGGCGTCACGGGGTCCCACGCGATGTCGAAGGTGTAGTGGGCTGACCCATCCGCCTGTATTCGAGCGACCGCGGTCGGCGTGCGCTCGGCGTCCCTCGAGATGACCGCTACGTGTGACTCGGCCAGGTGTGCTCGGGCGCGCCTACCGCGGTCGTCGTCGGCGAGGTGGGTGACGAGCCGCACGCTGTGGCCGAGCCGTCCGAGGGTGAGTGCGACGTTCGCGGGTGATCCGCCGACGTGTTCAGTTCGCACGCCGCCCCGTTCGACGATGTCGATGATCGTCTCCCCTACGACCAGCACGTCACTTCGTGCCGGGACGATGTTGTTATTGCTCATGCTTCTCTCGGCAATCGATCGGCTACCGGGCGTCGATCGGTTCGACCTGCACCCGGGTCAGCGGCATAGAGGGATAGACCTGCTCGGTGAACGTGACGAGACCCCCGGCCGCGTAGACCTCGACGATCGAGGCATCCACCACTATGCGCAGGTCAATCTCGTCGGTGTAGTCGGTCGGCAGCGGAGCCCAGTCGACCGAGGGGAAGTCGGGGTGGAAGGTCACGTTCCCACTCTGGGTGCGGTCGAACGTGATGCTGCGATCGTCCCCGTCGACCGTGATGACGACACGATCGACCCCGGATTCACCGGCGAGAATGACGGCTGTTCGGTCGGCGGGTCCGCACGGGACGGTGACGTCGAAGACGTCGACGCTGCCACTGCCGGCCGGGAGGATCGGTTGCTGGCGAACACGGAGCCGGCGGTCAGCAGATCGAACGAGCTCGACTTCGCGGACCAGAGACATCGCGGAACGCCACGGCTCGGTGGGTGTCTGCCCGGCGTACTGCCAGTTGCTGGCCCAGCCGATCATCAACCGCCGCCCGTCCGGGGCGTCGTTGAAGGAGACGGGTGCGTAGTAGTCGCGTCCGTAGTCCAGCCAGTCGTAATCGGCGGGATCCGTTGAGTCGGTGAGCCGTTCGGGAACGAACGTTGCACCGTCGAAGTCCCCGACGAAGTACTGGGCGCCCGAGCCGCCGGCGATGCCGCCGGGACTCAAACTGACCACGAGTACCCAGCGGGTTTCATTCGTGCCTTCAATGCGGAGGGGGAACAGGTCGGGGCACTCCCAGACGCCCTCGACGGCATGCGCCGGGCCGAAGCGTGATTGCAAACTCCAGTCGCGGAGGTTGTCGGAGGTGTAGATGACGACCTGGCGGGCGACGGCCTCGACCGCGACCATGACCCAGTGCCCGTCGGCATCCCCGTACCAGAACACCTTCGGGTCGCGGAACTCGTCGGAGCCGATGTCAAGGACCGGGTTCCCGGCGTAGCGGGTCCAGCTAGCTCCGCTGTCCACACTGTAGGCGAGGGACTGCGCCTGGGATCCGGGTTGGCCGTCCTGCGGTGGCCGGGCGCTGGTGAAGATCGCTACCAGCGCGGTCTCCCCCGCGGCTGCGAATCCGGCGGTGTTGCGAACGTCAGCGACGGCGCTGCCGGAGAACACCATTTCTTCCGCGGTGAATGGGATCGCGATGTCGTGCTCGGTCCAGGTGACGAGATCGGTGGAGGTGGCGTGGCCCCAGGACAGGTTGCCCCAGACGTTCGCGTGCGGGTTGGTCTGGAAGAAGAGGTGGTAGATGCCGTCGTGGTAGAGGAGCCCGTTGGGGTCGTTGAGCCACGAGGTGGCAGCGGTGAAGTGTGCTGCCGGACGCGCCGGTGTGCTGGTGGGCTGGTCGGCGACGGTTGTGGCTTCGGGGCGGGGCGCGGTCACAAAGAACTCCTGGTGGATGGGTTGGGTTGGCATTCGGGCGCGAAAGTCGCGGCATGGAGCCGGTGCAGGAGGCGGACCTCCTGCACCGGCTACCGGTTACTTGCCGCCTTGCTGGAAGCGGTCGTATGCGGACTGGTAGGTGGCGATGACGTCATCGATGCCCATCGACTCGAGCTGGGAGACGTACCCGTCCCATTCGTCGTCGACGGTGCCGTTGACGATCCAGGAGGCGAACTTCTCTTTGACGAGGGTGTTGATGTCGGCGACGGCGAAGGACACCTGATCGAGTTCATCGTTTGACAGCATCACCGGCGGGTAAGCGTCATTCGCCTGGTGCGGGGCGTAATACTCGGCCACGAGTTCCTGCCGTTCCTTGGCGCGTGGCTCCGGAGCGACGACGGTTTCGAAGTCTTCCTGGGTGGTGATTTTCGGGCCGCCCGGGGCGACCTTCTGGCGGCGCTCGCCCTCTGACTCTCCTGCTGCTGCCGGAATCTGCTGGAGGATGCCGTTTTCGTCTTCTTCGAGGGTGACGCCGATCGGTCCCCAGTTGACCTGTGCGGACATCACCGGGTCGAACAGGCGGTCGGCCCAGCGCATGGTGGCGGCGGGGTATTCGTTGCTGCGGGTGATCGCCATGGCGCCACGGCCGATCTCCTGGTTGTTCGCGACGCTTGCCATTTGCTCGCCGTCGACGCCTTCAAGGATGCCGACCATTTCGTAGTCGCCGACCCGGTCATCCCCGACCATTTCCTTCAGTTCCCACCAGAAGAACGAACCGAGGACCGGGGTCGCCGCCTTGCCCTTCGAAAGGTAGGCGACGTCATCCTGGGAGAACGACTCAGGGTCGATCAGCCCATCGGCGTGCCAGTCGGCAAGCGCGGCGACTCCCTCCTTGTAGCCGTCAGTGTTCGCCGTGAACTCGACCTTGTCGTCGCGGACAATGCGGTGGTCGTTGTTCTCCGGCTGTCCGCCGAGGGCGGCGATGAGGTCATTGGGGTTCGCGCAGAAGGAGTCGGTCCGGAAGGACAGCGGTATCTCATCCGCTTTGCCATTTCCGTTCGGGTCCTGCGTCTTGAAGGCCTCCAGTGCCGATCGGTACTCCTCGATGGTCGCAGGCATCGGCAGGCCGAGCGCATCCAGCCAGGCCCTGTTGATGTACAGGAAGTTCGGGTACTGCAGGATCCCCAGTTCCTCGACGGACGGCAGCGTGTAAATGTGGCCATCGGATGCCGTGATGGCGGCACGGATGTCGGGACGATCCTTCAGGATGCCGGAGAGTGTTGGCGCGTGGTCGTCGATGAGATCCTCAAGCGGGAGCAGAGTGCCGTTGTCGCCGTTTTGAACGATCTCAGCGTCGGTGAGGCCGCTGTTGTACAGCACGTCCGGGAGCTCATCACTGGCGAGCATCAGGTTCTTTTTCTCGGCATACACCTGCTCGGGCACGTTCTCCCACTTGATGGCGATGTTCGTGTCGCTTTCCCACTGCTTCACCAACTCCATTTCGGAGTATTCGGGAGCGAGGGGCGACTTCGTACCGCCGAAGGTGAGGGTAAGAGTGTCGTCCACAATCGGGAGGCCCTCCTTGTTGAATCCGAAGTCCGCTGACTTGTCTGCAGCGCTCTTGACATCCCCTCCCCCGGCGCAGCCGGCGAGGAGAACGCTGCCTGCGATGGCGATCGCGGTAGCGGCGTAGAAACGGCGGTGTCTCATGGTGTTGTCCTTTGGTTTCGAGGTGTGGTGCAGGGAGGAGAAGGTCAGCTTTTGACGGCGCCGAGCAGGGCACCCTTGGTGAAGTGCTTCTGCATGAAGGGAAGGACGATCAGCAGCGGGATCGTGGAGATGACGATCATTCCGTACTTGATCAGCTCACCCAGGCGTTGTGCCGCGGCGTATGAATCGAGTGCTCCTGTACCTCCGGCGGAGGTGACTTCGGACTGAATGAGCACGTTGCGCAGCACGAGTTGGAGCGGGTACTTGCTCTCGTCATCGAGGAAGATGAGCGCGTCGAAGAATGCGTTCCAGTTGGCGACAAGGTGGATCATGATCATCAGGAAGATCAGCGGCTTCGACAGCGGCAGCACGATGCTGAAGAAGAACCGGAAGTCGCTGGCCCCGTCCATCTGTGCCGCGTCGCGGAGCTCACCCGGAACGTTGTTCTCGAAGAACGCCCGGGCGATGATGAGGTTCCACACCCCGACAGCGCCCGGAAGCACGACCGCCCAGATGGTGTCCAGCATCCCCAGGTCGCGGACGACGAGGTAGCGGGCGATGAGTCCGCCGTCGATGAACATCGTGATGATGAACAGCAGCATGAAGAACGTGCGCCCGTACAGGTCTTTCCGTGACAGGGCGTACGCGGCGCAGAGGATCGTCGCCACACTGATGATCGTTCCCAGCACGGTGTACAGCACCGAGTTGCCGAAGCCGCGGAGGATGGTGGAGTCGGAGAAGATCCGCGTGTAGCCCTCTATCGTGAAGCCTTGCGGCCACAACCAGACGTTGCCGTTGAGGATCTCCGTCGGTTCGCTGACCGAGGCGATGACGATGAAGTACATCGGGTAGATGATGGCCGCCATGGCCAGGATTAGGGTGCCGATGGCGATCGTGTTGAACAGAGGGTCGGCGAACCGGTCGCCGAAGCTGCCGCGTTTCCTGGGCCGCGGGGGCGACAGGCGGCCCTCGGTGACTGACAACTCGACGAGTCGTTCGGGCGTAGTGGGGAGTGTGGAGGTCATGGCGTCATCACCAAAGGCTCGATTGGCCCGAACGGCGGGCGACCCAGTTGAAGGTCAGCAGCAGCACGAGGTTGATTAGGGAGTTGAACAGCCCGATTGCGGCCGAGTAGCTGAACTGCGCTTGCTGCAGTCCTGCCTTGTAGACGTAGGTCTGGATGACTTCAGAGGTCGGCAGGTTGAGGTCGGTCTGCATCAGCAGCACCTTCTCGAACCCGAGATTGAAGAGGTTGCCGATGGCGAGGATGAACAGGATCGTGATCACCGGCATGATGCCCGGGATGTCAATGTGCCGGATCCGCTGCCACTTGTTCGCGCCGTCAACGCGGGCTGCCTCGTGCAGGGCGGGATCGATCGCAGTGAGGGCGGCGAGGTAGACGATCATCGAGAAACCGGCGGTCTGCCAGATGTCGGATCCGATGTACAGCGGCCGGAACCAGTCGGGCGAGCCCATGAAGAAGATCGGATCACCGCCGAAGGTCACGATCGCGTTGTTGACGATGCCGGACCGCGGGGAGAACAGCAGGTGGATCATCCCGACAACGACCACGACGGAGATGAACGACGGCGAATAGAGCACGGTCTGGGTGAGCTTCTTGAATCGTTCGCTCTGCAGCTGGTTCACGATGAGCGCCAGAATGATCGGCACCGGGAAGGCGATCAGCAGCCCCAGCGAGTTCACCGTGAGGGTGTTCACCAGGAGGCGTTCGAACTGGAACGACTCGACGAAACGGATGAAGTGTTCCAGCCCGACCCAGGGACTGCCGGCGAATCCATCGGCCGGGTTGTAGTCACGGAATGCAATCTGCGCGCCGTACATCGGCCAGTACTTGAACAGGAGGACATAGACGACGGCCGGGGTTAGTAATACGTATAACTGCCACGACCGGATCGCTCGACGAAGGTGCGAGCGCACGCGCCCGGACTTCAGCGCCGGCCTCTCTGGCCGAAGCGCGGTCGACGGGATTTCTGTGGTCATGCGGGCACCTTTGCACTCGCCACTGATCCGCGACGGACCAGTGAGCATTCAATGGGGTTCTGGGTGGGCGTCTCAGCGGCGAGAAGCAACTCGACGGCCCGGCGGGCCATCTGTTCGTAGGGCAATGCGACCGTGGTGAGACCAGGGTCGAGGTAGGGCGCCAGCGTGTCCTGGTTGTCGAAGCCCACGATCGAGCAGTCGTCCGGGGCATGCAGGCCGAGTGACTCCAGGGCACGGTAGGACCCCCAGGCGGTCCGGTCGTTGCCGGCGAAGATCGCGGTCGGCCGATCGCCCTCGTTCCACAGGTCTCGGGTGAGGTCGAATCCGTCCTCGACGATCCCGGAGCCGTAGCGCAGAAGGCGGGGGTCTTGTTCGATCCCGGCTTCGCTGAGAGCTCGGCGGTAACCGGCGAGCCTGCCGATCCCGGCCGGCAGGTCGCTGTCGGGTGGCTGGATGTTGATCATCCCGATTCGCGTATGGCCGGCTCCGATGAGGTGCTTCGTGGCGGTGTAGCCACCGAGCTCCTCGTCGGGGAAGACGCTGGACACGAGGCCGGCTCGGTCTTGCGCGTTCACGACCACCGTGGGGATACCGGCCAGGGCGGCGGGCACGTCGACGACGCGGTGGTACATCGACGCGTAGACGACGCCCTGAACCCGATATGACAGCATCATGTCGATCGCTGCCGCTTCGAGCTCGGGTTCGTTGAAGGTGTCGACGCTGAGGATGACGTTGCCGGCCTCCCAGGCGCAGAGTTGGCTGCCCTTGAGCAGCTTGCCGGCGAAGGGAGCGCTCGCAACCTCGTCGGAGATGAAGCCGATCATTCCGGACTTGCCGCTCCGCAGGGACTTCGCGAAAGCGTTGGTCCGGAAACCGAGTTCCTCGACCGCGTCCAGGACACGGACTTTCGTGGCCTCGGCCACGCGACTTCCGCCGACGTTGTTGAGAACCAGGGAGACGGTGGCTTGCGAGACGCCGGCACGCTCGGCGACCTCCCACATTGTTGGAGTGCTGCTCTTGCGTGCCATGTCTCTCACCTCTTCGTAAGTTTGGTTATTCGTATAACTCGACCTGGATCAGAGTAACCCGTCCTCTTCCGCGCGTCAAGAAATATATGCGGATCGCGTTAACCTCCCCGCCGAAGGAGGAGAGATCCAATACCCCGCTGCGCGCGATCAGATCGCCGGCGCCGGCACGACCTGCTCCGAACGCAGTCCCTGAATCCGCAAGAGAAACTCGACTTCACGGCTGGTGTCGTCGAGCATCGCCCGCCAGGTGAAGAAGGCGGCTTCGAGTTCGGCTTGAGTTCCGTTGTAGACCAGACGCTTGAAGTCGCTTGCGAGCGGCGAAGTCTTCTCCAGGAAGCTGCGCCGGCGCACGTCCGAATATGCGTCGAGTACGTCAGGATCGGCGTGCCCCTCGATCACGGCAACGAGCGCAGGAACGAGCACCTCCACGTCGAGTAATCCAGATGTAAGGCCAAGTGCGCCAGTCGGGTTTGTAACGTGCGCGGCATCCCCCGCGAGCAACACCCTCCCCGAACGGAACGTCTCGGCAGCACGCTGGTGCATCCGGTACGGCGAGTACGCTTCCAGTTCGAAGGTCTTCGGCCCGGGCAAGAATGCGTCCATGAACTTTCTTACCCGGTCTGGGATTGTCACTTCGGGCAGGTCGTCTGGCTCGTTGAAGGTGACCCGCCACAGGCCGTTCCCCAGCTCGGCGACGATGCACCCGTATTCTGCATCCATCACCATGTTCGCCGAGCCAAAGCCATGCGCCGCGAAGTCATAACGGATATTCGTCGCAACGAAGCGGTCCTGCCAGGTGAATCCAGGGAAGTCCGAGCCGATGGACTTGCGTGTCGTGCTCCTGCCGCCGTCGGCACCGACCACCCAGTCGGCGTGCAAACGTTCTCCGGAGGTGAGAACCACGGTAGCGGAGTTGTGCGCGTGATCGACAGCAGCCACCTCCGCGCCGAATCGAATGGTCGCCTCTGCATAACTCCGCAAGTGCCTGAGCGCGATTTGCGAAAGCTGCCCTTGACCTAAGTTGACGTTGTACGGGAAAGGCACCAAGCCTTCGAGCTTCGACAGGTCGGAGGCGTATGTCTCACCGGTTGCGAGGAGCCGGAAGTTGTTGCGGGTGACCCGGATTCCCGCCACCTCGACGTCGGCGAGGATGCCGGCATCATGCAATACCTCGAGGACGACGTACTGATACGCGGCCGCACGCGGTGCATCGATTGGTGCAGGTGCACCGTCCAGCAACGTCACTCGGATACCCCTCCGCACAAGAGCGAGTGCGGTGACCAGCCCTATAGGGCCTGCGCCTACGACGATGACCTGTGTCATTTCTTTCCTCCGGTGCAGTCAGAGTGCACCAATGCCGGCTCTCCTACCATACGGTCATACAATCACATGTCCGCATCAGATGTCTCGATGGCGTTCACGCTCCGAACACCCTCAAGAATTTCTCGGATATCCTGCGTCGGCTGGAGGGTGGCCCATCGGTCACCTTTTCCTTGGGCGAAGCGAGCTATTCGAAGACGGTGCCTGGGCTGTGCTCAGCCTCATGACGGGGGCGCCGCTCCCCGTGCTCGCCAGCATCGGCAAGATGGGTGCGATCGCGGCTGCGTTCACCGTCATTCCCCTCTCGGCCCTCGCGCTCACTGGTGGGGTGGTATCGCTGCCGCGGTCCCGCGGCTGGACGCCCCGTCCCCGCGGACACAGGCCGCCATCCGGCGTGGTCGGCACAGCCGCTCCGGGCGGGTACTGGGGTCGGTGATCAACCGGGGATGCCGATGCGGCGCTCCCCCGACCGCAACTGCTGGATGACGACCGCCACGACCAGGAGCGTTCCCTGGGCGACGTTCTGCCAGAACGTGTTGACGCCGAGCAGCGTCATTCCGTTCGTCAGCACACCCAGCAGGATCACGGCGAGGATCGTGCCTGCAATCGCACCTTTGCCTCCCTTGAGGGCGGCACCGCCAAGAGCAGCTGCCGTGATGGCCTGCAGTTCGAGCCCTTCCGATCCAGAGACCGGTTGGCCAGAGCCTGTCCGCGCCGTGATGAGGATGCCGGCGATCGCTGCGACCGCTCCGGTGATCATGTAGACGCCGATGATGTAGCGGTTGATGTTGATGCCTCCGAGGCGCGAGGCGATGTTGTTGCCGCCCACGGCGTAGATGTTACGTCCGATTGTGGTGTATCGGAGCACGACGTGAGCAAGGACGGCAACCACGACCAGCACCCAGATGAGGATCGGAGCGCCGAGAAACGTTCCACGTGCGAGGAAGACGAAGAAGAAGTCGGCGCCCGTGTATCCCTGGGCCCGGCCATCGGAGATCAGTTGTGCCACGCCTTTGAATGCTGCGAGCGTCGCCAGGGTGGCGATGACGGGATTGACGCGACCGAACACGATGATGCATCCGTTGATCAGTCCACAGGCGATACCGATGGCAATCGCGCCGAGGGCGCCGATTGCGGCGGAACTCGTTGCGGTGAAGATCATGGCGGAGGTCACGGAGGTGAGACCGGCGATGGAACCGACTGAGATGTCCAATGCGCCGAGGATGATGACGATCGTCTGCACGACGGCCAGCAGTCCGACGATGGCGATTGCCGTTCCGATGACCCGGAGGTTGGGCACGGTGAAGAACAGCGGGTTCTGCAGTCCGATGATCGCCACGACGAGTGCGATCGCGAGGATGAGAGAGATGTTCTGCACCCCCACGGCGCTGATGAAGCGTTTGAGCGGCGACGTAGTGTCGACGACCGTCGGTGACGTGCGGGTTCCGGTCGTGGACACGGGGTCTTCCTTTCGGGTGCTGATGGTCATGCGTGGACTCCTTCGTCCATGGCGAGTGCCAGGATTCGTTCCTCGGTCGCCTCGGCGCGGGAAAGCTCCCCGGTGATGCGGCCTTTGGCCATGATGTAGATCCGGTCGGAGACGCCGAGAACTTCGGGCAGCTCGCTGGAGACGACGATTACTGCAACGCCCTGGTGAGCGAGTTCGTCGATGATTCCGTAGATCTCTGACTTCGCGCCTACGTCGATTCCCCGCGTTGGTTCGTCGAGCAGCAGCACTTTGGGAGACGTAGCGAGCCACCGCGCCAGCACGACTTTCTGTTGATTGCCGCCGGAGAGGTTGCCGACGAGCTCTTCGCCGGATGGTGTTCGAATTCGGAGACGGCTGATGAACTCCTGCGCGAGCGCGCGCTCCGCGCGACGGTTCACGAAGATCCAGCGCGAGAGGGACCGAAGTACAACCAGGGCGGCGTTGTCGCGAACAGACCGCTGCAGCAGCAGCGCTTCAGCCTTGCGTTCCTCCGGTGCGAACCCGATTCCTGCCCGGATGCTGTCGGCGGGCTGTGAGATACGTTTCACCTTGCCGGAGATCGCGATCTCTCCGGTTGTGACGGTGTAGTCGCCGGCGATTGTCTTCATCAGCTCGCTTCGCCCAGCCCCGACGAGCCCCGCGATCCCGACCACCTCGCCGGCTCTGACTCGAAGGTCGACGCCGTCGACGAACTGGTTGCCGACGTTGCGCAGTTCGAGCACGGTGTCTCCGAGCGGCGCAGGGTCGCGGTGGAAGAACTGGGTGAGGTCCCGCCCCACCATCATGCGAACGAGTTCCTCATGGTTGGTTTCGTCAACGGGTTTCGTTCCGACGAACGTTCCGTCGCGGAGCACCGTGATGTGGTCGGCCAGTTGGAAGATCTCACCCATTCGGTGCGAAACGTAGGCGATTGCGACACCGTCAGCCTGGAGCTGGCGGATGAGAGCGAACAGCAGACTCACCTCGTCGTCTCCAAGCGACGAGGTCGGTTCGTCGAAGCAAATGATTCGCGGCCGACTGACGACGGCGCGCATGATCTCAACGATTTGCCGCTGCGCCGGGGAGAGGTCAGAGCCGAGCATTTCGGCGCGGATCGCTCGGTCGAAACCCCACTTGGTGAGCTCATCGCGTGTGCGTTGAAGAAGCGCGCGTCGGTTGTAAGCCAGGGATCCGAGATCGCCGATGAAGATGTTTTCGGCAACCGAAACGGCCGCGACGATCTCAGGTTCCTGGGCGATGACGCGGAGCCCGGCAGCTCGAGAATCGGTTGGATCAGAAAAGTGGACGGGTTTTCCGTCAATCTCGAGCGAACCTTCGTCCGGTTTCAGGTCGCCGTCGAGGATCTTGAGGAGAGTCGATTTGCCTGCTCCGTTCTCGCCCATCAGTGCGGTGACTTCACCTGCCCGCAACTCAAGTTCGACACCGCGCAGTGCGCGCACCGGCCCGAAGCTCTTCGTGATCCCGGTCGCGCGGAGCGCTATTGGTTCGTTTTGCACGGCTCTTCTCCCATCCTCTTCGTTGGGTCAGCGGATGTGGGGCGGACTCGGAATAACATTCGTTCCCGCCCCACAGTTCCGGTTAGGTGCAGACGACGCCTTCGGCTTCCCAGTTGCTCGCGTCGACAATCTCCGTGTTGGCGATCGATACGGGCGGGAGTTCGGTGCCGTTGCGCAGCAGGTCGATCATCGAGGTCGCGGCGGCCTTGCCGACCTCAATGCCCGAGATGAACAGCGCGGCCTTGTTGCCCGTGTCCTGCCCGGCCTTCCAGTCCTTGCAGGTGAGGTAGGCGCCGAGTCCGACACCGATGATGTCCGCGGGCGCTACTCCGGAGTTCTGAAGCGCGGTTACAACACCGGTCTCGCTCTCGTCGTTGCATCCCCAGACAACCCAGTGCTTCACCCCGGCGTTGGCGGTGATAATCGCGCCGGCTTTGTCCTGGGCGTCCGTGGCGGAGTTGTCCGTGCCGATGTCGATGACCTCAGGTGCATCCGGCACTGCTTCCGTGAAAGCACTTGCTGCACCGTCTACGCGCTGCTGACACACAGAAAGGTCTTCCTTGTACGCCGACAGGATGCGCGTGTCCGCTGCAGTCCAGCCGGCTTCGGCGTAGAGGCGGGCGGCTTCGGTTCCGACCTTCTCGCCCATCGATGTACCGTCGAAGCCGGAGAACGGGGCGGCTTCGCCGGCGCTGTCTTCGATGGTGTCGTCAGCAGCCATGATCGGGATGCCGGCCTCTTCGGCCATCTGGATCACCTGCGGGCCGATCTGCTGGTCCGGTACGACGATGATGATGCCATCAACGTCCTGGGCGATGGCGGCCTCCACTTCGGAGATCGCCTTGTTGGAGTCGGTGCCGAGGTCGACGACGTTGATCGTTACGTCGCCCGCTGCCTTCGCCGCCTCCTTGGCGCCGTTTGCCTCGTCGATGAAGTACTGCTGGTCGCCCTGCTTCTGTAGGAACGCGATCGTCAGCGCTCCTTCCTTCGGGCCACTGGCAGGCTCGTTCGATGAGCCGGTCTCCATTCCGGTGGTACAGGCGCTGAGAGCGACGACAGCGAACGCGGCGAGCACTGCCGCCGTCGATGCCTTGCGTCCGGTCTTACGTGCTGCATGGATGTTCATCCGCATTCCTTATCCTCATTGATGTGACGGCCGCGGGGCCTCAGGGATGTTCGCTTTTCAGGGACGAGACACGAATCCCAACAGTCGTTCGGGCGTTCGCCTCTCAGTTGTCCTTCACGATAAACGTGAGCACGCAACCAAAAATACGTGCATCAGCGCTCGAGCATGGAGGACGATCAACCGGAGGATATGGACGATCCCACGATGATACAACTCAGTCGAAGCTGTTACGCGCCGCAGACATGCCGCGGCCCGTCCTGAGCGAACACACCGATCGTCCATTCAATGTGGGTGGACCCGCCCGGGCGCAGCACTCGGAGGTCGCGGCCATTGTTCAGAGCATCCGGCGGGCACGTCATCGGCTCAACAGCCAGGGCGTGCCGGTTGCTGTCCGAGGTGAAGGACTCCGCTGTGTACACCTGCACCCAGTCCACGCTCGGATCGCAGGCAATGTCGATTCCGCGATCACCGCTGCTGACCCTGACATGCGCTCGCCCATCGGCACCCGCGCGGAGTGACGTGAAGGCATGATTGATGACCGTGCCGCAAATCGTACGCCCGACCCGGAAGTCCAGAGAACCGCCGTCGTGCAGGGTGACGTCGGCGATGCCGACCGGAAGGAGCCGATCCGCCGACACCAGCATCACCTCCGTAGCTGGAAGCTCGAGAGACCAGTCGTCGACGGCGCCCGGACCGACAGGTCCCGCCACGACGTACGGGTGACCACCCAGGCCGATCGGCGCTTCCGACTCGCTCTCATTGGTCGCGCGGATGCGCTGGCGCAGACCCCAACTGCCCAGCTCGAACTCCACTCGGACCCGCACGCGCCACGGGTAGCCGGGCTGCGGCTGAATCGTCGTTTCGAGTTTCAGAGCACTCACCGTTCGGTCGACCAGGTCGAATGACAACCACGCGACGAGCCCGTGGGCGGCGTTCGCTCGCTCGGGCTCGTTGATCGGGAGTTGGTGGGCTACCCCGTCAAAGACATAACGACCATCCGCGACGCGGTTGGGCCACGGTGCGAGGACGGCCCCGCGCATGCCCGGTCGGATCTCGTCCGCATCGAACGGAACGATCAGATCGCGACCTTGCTCCGTCAGCGAGCGCAGGGTTGCTCCCACGCTCGCCACGCATGCCTCGTAGGCACCGAAGCGAATCCAGTGCTGTTCACCTGATGCCGGGTTCGGCGTCACTCGGAATCGGTCTCCCGGGAGAAGAGCAACAGTTCCGGGAGGCTGGTGGCGAAGTAGTCGGTCACTCCGTCGTCGCGGACCGCGGCCGGGGCGACGTACCGCGGTCGCTGCTCGCCGAGGCTCGCTGGTGGATCAGTGACTGGACGGCCGAGCGCCGCGATCGTGGCATCCCACGCGGCGACGGCACGGCCCTCTCCACCCTCCCAGGGGTGGAACGATCGGGTCGTCAGAATGTCGTAGCCCTCGTCGGCGCCTCCGCTGAGGGCGAGAAGGCTGACGTACTCGATCGTCAGGTCGTCTCGTTTGAGTACAAGATCCCGCACAGGCCGCAGGCGGGCGAGGCGCTCAGCCGGGGTTTGGCCGAGTCGGACTGCGAGTTGGTCCTGCTCGTACCGGAGTCGTGCGTCGTCGGGGGCAATTGCGACGGCCGACTCGTAGCGACGCCAGGCGGTCTCGTCGTCGGCGGCGATGTTGTAGGCGGCCAGCGCGGCGTTCCGGAGCAGTACATGGTTCTCCAGACCGAGTTCGATCGCAGCATCCCACAGTTCCAGTGCTTCCCGACGACGGCCATGCGCGTAGAGCAGCATGCCCTGCAGATGGAGCGCAACGGCATCGCGCGTGTCCGCCGCGATTGCGGCGGCGAGAGCATCGTGGGCGTCGAGACCGAAAGGGAATGCCCATCCAAGCTCGCTCGATCGAGCTGCCTTTCGGTGTTCGGCCGCCTCCTCAGCTGAGCCCGCCGCGTCAAGTAGTGCTGCAGCCACGTAATGGGCGACAGGACGAACGTTGCCAGCTGCGGTGACGGGTGCGGCGACCACGGTATCGATGATGGTGAGTGCAGCGGATGTCTCTCCCGCGTGGGCGAAGTCGAGCGCGACGTCGAGGAGGATGCCGGCGTCCTCGCTCACCCGTTCTCCCGCGAGCGCTCTGAGGGTGGCGTCAAGAGGGTCGGCGGCGAGTGCTCCACGAACGATCGTCTCTGCTTCGGCAGATCTGCCGGAGCGCTGGAGAATCATGGCGCGCAGCGCGATGCGACGGGTGTCGTGGCCGACAATGTCGTCGAGCGTGTCGAGAACGCGGAGGGCGGCACGGTTCTGCCCTCGTTTGCTGAGCGACCGCGCGAGCTCGAAGCCCGCCCCAGCCGCCCAGGTACCGTCCCAGCCGGCCTTCCCAAACGCCTGCTCTGCCTCGACCGCACGGCCGAGACGACGAAGCGCGAGACCACGAAGGTAGAACGCTTCGGCGTCGATCGGGTTGGAGTTGCGCCGGGTCAGTCGGGCCAGTGCCACGTCGACGTGACCAAGTGCCGCCGTGTACCTGCCAGCACGGTAGTGCCGATCGGCGAGGGCTATGTTGGTGCGCACGTCCCCGGGATCACGTTCGATGGCCGCGTTCCAGTACGTCAGGGGTGATCGCGTCGGGTGCCGGTACTGATCCAGGTGCATCCCGGTGAGGTAGAGCTCTTCGACCGTGTCGATTTCTGCGGCCAGGGCCGGCTCGGTGGCGACTGGGGGCTCCTCGTCAGCCGGGGACGCCGGTGTCCAGCGAACAAGCAGCCGGCCGTTCGCATCGCGCAACTCGGCAGAAAGGTCGCCGTCTCCTTCGAAAACATCTCCGGAGTCGATCTGGGCCGATACTCCCGGCACGAGGTCCTCGACCCGAGAGGCGAGCTCGACGCCGTTTCGGATAAGTGCCAGTCGCGCGCCGGGCGTCGGGGCCGTGACAGCGAACGTCGCTCGAAGGATTCCATCATGGTCAACATGCACTGCTGCATCCGGAGTCGCCTGGTGGGCCGCCCCGATCGCAGGAATCGGGTACCAGTACTGCGTGAAGACCTTCGTCTCGCCGGGCAACAACCAGCTGAAGTCAGGCTGGTTGTCGGTGTAAACCCCGGCCATGAGCTCCACATAAGCTCCATCGGCGTCCGTGAGCTGAGTGTCCCAGGCGTGCCCGAATGGTGCATCGCCCCAGGTCCACTGCTTCTTGCCCGGCGAGACGCGCCGCTCCGCCCAGTGAACGAACCCGGCGCCGGCGGCATGGTCGTAGCCACCGAAGAAATCCTGGTTCGAGTCGACGATCATGTAAGACGTCGGCACGGGGATGTTGCGGTAGAAATCGATCCTGTCGGCACCCGGCGTCGCTTCAGCAAGCGCGGGATAGTCGACACCGTAGTAGGGACGGTCCGCTTGGGGGAATGCTGTGATGGCGCGACGTGCGTGGTCGGCCACGTAATTCACGTCCTCCGGGAAGAAGGACTGGTAGTCGTCATGGGCCAGAGCGGCCACATTCGCCCACCAAAGAAACGTCTGTCGTTCGCTCGTGCGATTGTGCAGCCGAACGGCGAGTTCGACCACGGAACTGTCGGGGCGCAGGCGCACGCCGTGTTGCGCTTGCATCCGAGCGAACGGGTCGTGGTCCGAGCACCACACCGTCACCGACCCGTCGTCGCTGTACTCGATGTGGGTCTCGACCGGAAGGAAGGTGGCTGGCCGATGATGCTGCGGCCAGTTGAACTCAACACCTCCGCTGACCCACGGGCCGGCAAGGCCGACAAGAGCCGGCTTGATGACGTTGTTGCGGTAGAAGAAGTCGTAGCCGGTGGTCTTGTCGTAGCCGATGTGGATGCGGCCACCGAGTTCGGGAAGAACGACGAGGCGGACAAAGCGGTTTTCGAGGTGGACTGCCTGCCACTCGCGGTCTGCGCCTTCATCGGACACCGACTCAGTAAACGGAATCGGGTACACCTTGCCGCTCGACCCCTGGTAGACGCGGTGGTCGAGGTACATGGGGTACTCGCTTGGGCGGCCGGCTTCGTACGTGCGGATGGTGAGCGGCTCGTGCCAGGCAACAGCGCCGCCTGCATCGATGGAGTCCTGCAGTTCAGCGGAAGCGTCGGGCAGAGTGATACTCGCGGGCGCCTGCTCCGTCTGAACGGTCGGATCCACCTCGTTCGCCATCGGCAGATTCTCCGCACGCTTGTCACGTTGTTCGACAGGCATCATTGACCTCGTTCTCATCATCAGGGACCGACCAGGATCCGAATCGGCAACCCGGCCTTCGGCATCCACCTTCGACGCTAGGAGCGCCGAGTCTCGTTGTGTATGGTGTGAACGAGGAACAACATGGACGAAACAGTGATCCCTTCGGAACCCCATTACCGCATGGAGGGTTTCACCAACCAGCGGCTGTGTGTTGTGCCCCGCCCCCAGGTCGAGGCGGCACTGACACGTCCGGGAACACGACGACTCTTCGTCACCGACGCTGGGTACTTTCCCGCAGCGGAGGGACACGGGCGCAGACGAGCGCGAGGAACACCGGAGACGATCGTCATCCTCTGCATAGCCGGCAGCGGGGTCGTCACTCTCGACACCGCCCAGCATGTGCTCACGCCGGGGGCATGCATTGTGATCCCTGCAGGACTCCCGCATCAATACGTCACCTCGCCAGAAAATCCATGGACGATCTGGTGGCTGCATGTGAGAGGTACGGACGTCCCGGACCTCACACAGCTTTTGACCTCGGAGGAGCGACCTGTCCTGCGCCTGCGCTCACTCGACCGCGTCGTCTCTCTCTTCGACGAACTCGTCAGCCTGCTTGAGCGCCGCCTCTCCCCCGCCCACCTCCTGGCTGCATCCGGGGTGGCGTGGCATCTGCTCTCCCGCATCGTTGCCGACAGTATCCTGCCGGCCGAAGGCTCCCCGTTGGAGCGGGCGATGCGTTATCTCGAGGCCCGCATCGACGGCACGATTCAGGTGAAGGAACTCGCGGCACTGGTCGGCATGTCCCCGTCGCATCTCAGCGCGCTATTCCGGGAGGCGACCGGGAGCGGTCCGAATGCGTTCCATACCTCGCTCAAGATGTCGCGGGCGCGCGGGCTGTTGGACACCACGACGATGCCCGTCACCGAAATCGCCCTGGCGGTCGGCTACACCGATCCGCTCTACTTTTCACGCCATTTCCGTCGCATCCACGGCACCAGCCCGACCCTCTACCGAGCCCAGCACAAGGGATGACCCGAACGCTCGTCTCCGTCGGTTAGTTCTGCACCAAGTCGCTGTGAGAGGGCGCCGGGTCGATCGGCTCTCGACCCAAAAGATCAGGCAGGCAATCTCGTGATCCTGCTACCGAGCCGAATATACGGGGTCGCCGACGTCGGATTGCACTCCGCTCGAGTGCGCCGATGTGTGATGGCCACGGCCCAAATCTTGAACATGTATCGCGGGTCAGGTGTCTTCTTTATTGGCGACCAACCACTTCCCACCGTTCGCCCGGAAGAATTCAGACATCCGACGTGCACAATGTGAGTTTGGCCCCTGGCGCTTCTATATCCCAAGGAGGACATCCCTGTGCTCGTGCACCAGCCCCCATATTTGAGGTCTACATCACCACCGTGAAAGAACTCCCGGCTGAAGTCCCCGCATCACCGGGAATCTCTCCTGCACTCGTCGCATCCGGACACTCCCTGCTCGTGATCATCTCGCATATGCTCAAGAACGGTACGGCCTCCACTGCACTCGGCCACGACTACTATCCCGACCGCAACTATGAGAGAGCAAGGATTCGAGCCCTGGCGCTGCTCCAGTACCTAGGGATATCAGGTCCACATCACCCGGCAGGTTTTGCGTATCCGACCATCGGTTGCCTGGTGAATCACCGCCGCTCGACTTCGATACCGCTGCAAAGCGACCCAATCGACCAACCAACCACTTACAAAGGAGTAAACCCATGCCAGAGTTCGACAATCTCGTCGCCGTGGTCACCGGTGGCGCGTCCGGGATCGGCGCGGCCATCGCCGCCCGCCTCGCCGACGCCGGGGCACAGGTCGCTGTGCTCGACCTCGACCCGACCGCTGCTCACCCCGCGCACTTCGCATTGGAGGCCAACATCGCCGACCGTCTCTCCGTCAACGGCGCGATCGCCGCGGTCGCCGAAAAATTCGGCCGCATCGACATCGTCGTCAACAACGCCGGCATTGGTGCCCAGGGCACCATCGCCGACAACGACGACAACGAATGGGCTCGGGTCTTCAGCATTAACGTCACCGGGATCGCTCGGGTTTCATCGGCAGCGCTCCCGTGGCTGCGCAGGTCGCCGTCGGCAGCGATCGTCAACACCTCCTCGATTGCCGCAACGGCGGGCATCCCTTCGCGCGCCTTGTACAGCGCGTCAAAAGGCGCTGTGCTGTCACTCACACGTGCGATGGCCGCCGATCACCTGCGTGATGGAATCCGGGTGAATGCGGTAAACCCGGGAACCGCAGACACCCCGTGGGTCGCGCGCCTGCTGTCGACCGCGGCGGACCCGGATGCCGAGCGTGCAGCGCTCAACGCCCGTCAGCCGCACGGGCGCATGGTCAGGGCGGATGAAGTCGCCGACGCGGTCGCCTACCTGGCCAGTCCGCGCTCGGGCTCCACCACCGGAACCTCGATCGCGGTCGACGGGGGTATGCAGGAACTGCGTCTCCGTCTGGAGTGAGCCGGTGCAATCGAGGTCCCTAACCTTCGAACAGCGCGTTGAACTCTGAAGCATGAGTCTGGCATCCTCCGGCAGGACGCCCGTCGACGGAGCCGCTGCTTTCCGGATCTGATCGAGCAGAAGTCGTTCATACTTCCCTTCACTGATACATGTGATGTATGCTGTTTATGCGCCGACCGGCGCTTGTGTTCACTCAGTCAAGGACGATATGAAGATCACCGGCTATCGCTGCTTACGGACCTTCCACGACTGGGGCCGACCGGTCGGAGACGTGAACGGAGTCATCGGATCGGGCGTGACGGAGGTCCCGGTCGTTCTCCTCGAAACCGACGAGGGCATCACGGGCGTCGGCACCGGGTCCGTGCACGACATCGACCGTCTATTCCCGGCGATCGAGGGTGAAGACCCGCGGGCCGTCGGCTCGCTCTACGACATGATGCTGGCCCAGGTCTTCAAAGCCGGACACTCCGGTGCAACCTTCGGCGGCATCGGCACCCTCGACATGGCCTTGTGGGACCTCAAGTCGAAGATCGCCGGCGAGCCGCTGTGGCGCTTGCTCGGTGCCCGCGACCGCTTCGTCGCCGGGTACGCATCCGGGCTGGAGATCGCCCTCGACGACGAGGAGCTCGCTGTCTTCTACGTGTCCATGGCCGACCGCGGGTTCACGAGCGGCAAGCTCAAGGGCGGACGTGACGTCGACACCGACATCCGCCGCCTCGGCATCATGGGCGACGCACTCGGGCGGAATACGCCCCGCCCCGCACTCATGCTCGACGCGAACGAGTCCTGGAACCTCAAGCAGGCCGTGCGCTACGTCTCGGCGGTCGAGGACAAGCTCGACCTCACCTGGATCGAAGAACCGCTTCGCCGGTGGGATGCCGCTGGGCACGCGCTGCTCAGCCGTTCCGTTCGCGCGGCGGTCGCCACCGGCGAGAACCTGACCGGTCTGGAACAGTTCGCTCCCCTCTTCGACCACAGCGCCGTCGACATCGTCCAGACCGGAAGTGTCTGGGGCATCACCCACTTCCTCCGCGTAGCGTACGCGGCCCACTCACGAAATCTGCCGGTCAGCCCGGTCGGGATGACCGCGAACCCTGCGGTGGCGCATGCGGCAGCATCCGTTCCGAATCACCTGTCGGCCGAGGTGCAGGACCTGGGCTCGCCGTTCGGGATCGCGATCGACCAGGAGTTCGCCGACGGCGGGGTCGTGCTCGGTGACACCCCCGGCAACGGACTCACCGTCGATGAGGCGGCGATCGTCGCGGACCAGCGCTCAGCAAGCTGGCTCTCGACCGAAGGACCCCACGTGCGTTCGCCGCGCGCCGGCCTGCGCCTCGTGGCCGACCCGCCCGTTCTCCCGGCCGGGCTGGTCGACTGATGGAGATCCGGAACGGTCTGCACCGCGTCGAGGCTCCACTCGGTGAGCGGTTCGTCGCGCTCTACCTGCTCGACGGACCGGAGGGCGGCCTGCTGTTCGACTCCGGTCTCACCGAGAGTGTGACGGGCACACTGCTGCCCTACCTCGACTCCATCGGCTACGACCTGTCGCGGTTGCGCTGGGCGATCAACTCGCATTGTGATTTCGACCACACGGGCGGCAACGCGGCCCTGCTCTCGGCGGCCCCGCACGTGCACCTCATGGCTGGGACCCTCGACGTTCCGCTCGCCGAAGACCTCGACGTGCTCATCGAGGAGCGCTACGGCGAATTCCGCGACTCCGACGGCTTCGACGATCCGCCCGAGACGACGGCGTACATCCGGTCGTCGGCCCGGGTTGCGCCGATCGCGCAGGGTCTGGATGGTGGCGAGGAGTTCGACCTCGGCGACCGCGTCGTCCGCGTGCTGCACACGCCCGGACACAGCGACGGCCACCTCGCGCTCTGGGACGAAACCAACTCCGCACTCCTCATCGGCGACGCGACCCTCGGCGAGACGGTGCCGACGGCGGACGGCAAACCGGCCTTCCCTCCCACTTACCGCGACACCGACCCCTACCTAACGAGCATCGAGACGTTCCGGCAGCTTCAGGCCGACCTGCTGCTCACCGCCCACTACCCGGTCTACGAGGGCGACGCGGTCGAGCAATTCCTCACCGTCTCCGCCGACTACACGAACCGCCTGGACCTCGAGATCACCGCAGCGCTCACTGCCGCCTCCGGCTCGCGCACGACCCTCGAGATCATCCACGACATCGCCCCGGCTGTGGGCGAGTGGAGCGACTCCGCGGCCGAGTACCTCATCTTCCCCGTCACCGGCAACCTCGAGCGGATGGTCGATCGCGGCACCGTCGTCGTCGGCGAGCGCGACGGCATCCGGACGTGGAGACGTGCATGAGCCGCGTGCGGGTCGGTGCCGTGGGAGAGCAGGCTGGTGGGCCACGAGCAACCCCTTCCCGCTCCTCGCCGAACGGGACGACGTCGTCCTCGTCGGCGTGTGGGGACTCGGACCCGACCTGGGCGCCGTGCGCGACAAATTCGGCTTCGGCATGGCCACCGAGAGCGTCGACGAGCTGCTGGACTCCGGGCTCGACGCCGTGATCGTGACGACGCCGCATGACCTGCACTTCGACGTGGCCTCGAAGGCGCTCAACCGCGGACTGCACGTGCTGTGCGAGAAGCCCATGACGCTGCGCGCCGACCAGGCCTGGGACCTCGTGGAGCGCACCGAACGCGCCGACACCCACCTGCTCGTCCGGTACGCGCTGTGCCACAGGGCATCCCCCACCCGCGGGCTGTTCGGCGGCGACCCGCAGCACATGCTCGAACGCTGGGGCTCGGACACGAAACCGTCAGAGAGCATGTGGTCGGATCCGGCCCACGGCGGAGGTTACGCCCATCGGCAGATCACCCACTCTTCGGCGCTCTTCTTCTGGCTCATCACGGGCGCGAGCACCGAGAACAACAGCACGGTGGAGGTCGCAGCGCGCTCGGTCGAACTGATCGAGGCGCTGCTGAAATCGTCCACCTCAGACGGAAAAGAGATCGTGGTCCATGACTGACACCCCCGGCGTACTGAGCGGCTACCGTGTCGTGGACTGCTCGATTGCCATGGCGGGCCCGTTCGCGGCCCAGCGTCTCGGCGACCTCGGCGCCGACGTGATCAAGGTCGAGCCGACGGCTGGCGAGTGGCAGCGCTTCGCCGCAGCCGGCGGCGCGGCCGGCAACCAGATCAACGTCTCGTTCCTCTCGCTCAACCGCAACAAGCGGTCGCTCGCCGTCGACCTCAAGTCCAAGGGCGGCACCGAGGTGATCCGCGAACTCGTGGCCTCGGCCGACGTGTTCCTGCAGAACTACCGCCCCGGCGTCGCCGCGCGGCTCGGTCTCGATTACGAGACGCTCAGCGCCATCAACCCGGCCCTCGTCTACGTCTCGATCTCGGGTTACGGCGAAACCGGCCCGTACCGGGATCGTCCCGGTCAGGACCTGCTGCTGCAGGCGATGTCCGGCGCGATGCTGTCCGCCGGCCGCCAGGGCGAGCCGCCGTCGCCCGCCGGTCAGTACCTCGCCGACGCCGTGACGGCATCCACCGCGTTCGAAGCGGTTCTGGCCGCGCTGCTGCACCGCGAACGCACCGGAGAAGGCCAGCTCGTCACCGTCAACATGCTCGACGCGCTGACGACCCTGCAGATGCAGGAACTCTCGGTCTTCACCATCGGCAACGTGCCGCAGGAGCGCGGCACCGAACCCAACGCGCACGTCTACATCCGCGCACCGTACGGCGTCTTCGCCACCAGCGACGGCTACCTCGCGCTCGGGTTCGCCGATCTGGAGACCCTCGGCCGGGTCATCGGGGAGCCGAGCTTCGAGGGTATGGACCCCGAGGTCGAGGGCTGGACCCACCGCGATGAGCTCTACGCGAAGACCGAAGCGCGCCTCGCCACGCGCCCGACAGCAGTGTGGCTCGACGAGCTGCTCGCGGCAGGCATCTGGGCCGGCCCGGTGTACAGCTACCAGGATCTCGTCGACGACCCGCAGATCGCCCACAACGGCACCTTCGTCGAATACGATCACCCCACAGAAGGTCGCATCAAGACGCCCGGGTTTCCGTACGTGTTCTCGAAGACGCCGGCTCGCATCGACCGCGGCGCACCGCTCGTGGGCGAGCACAGCCGCGAGGTGCTCGCAGAGCTCGGCCTGAACGGCGAGCGCGTCGACGCCCTGTTCTCGTCCGGAGCGGTCGCGGGATCATGACGGACTTCGTCGGACTGACCTGGGATCATCCCCGCGGACGGGATGCGACTCTCGCCCAGGCCGTCGCGTACGAACGCGAACTCCAGGGCATCACCTTCGCCACCGACGACGCCGCCGAGGGCCGCGCTGCCTTCGCGGAGAAGCGTCCCGGCGTCTTCCACCGCCGCTAGCCCTGAACCGAGGAGCACCATGACCGACTGGACCGGCGGAGTCGCCGCCCTCCTTCCCGCCGACGCCGAGCGGGCCACCCTCGTGGGCCGCGCCTGGGATCCCGCCGCAGGCGGACCGAGCGTTGTCGCCGTGCGCGACGGCCTCGTGATCGACCTCAGCCGCCACGTCGCGACGATGAGCGAGTTGACGGAATCCACCGTCGACGTCGCGACCCTCGACGGCCCCCCACTCGGCACCCTCGCCGATCTGCTCGCCAACGCGCCCGCGGACGGGCGGGACGCATCGAACCCCTGGCTGCTCTCACCCATCGACCTGCACGTCGTGAAGGCGGCCGGGGTCACGTTCCCGGTGTCGATGCTGGAGCGCATCATCGAAGAGCGGGCCCTCGGCGCTGCGGATGCCGCGGAGTCGGTTCGCGCGGGCATCCTCGGTTCCCTGGGCACCGATCTGAGCGACCTCGTGCCCGGCTCCCCGGAGGCGATGCTGCTCAAGGACCACCTTATCGCTGAAGGACTGTGGAGCCAGTACCTCGAGGTGGGCATCGGCCCGGACGCGGAGATCTTCACGAAGGCGCCCGTGCTCGCCACGGTCGGAACGGGCGTCGACGTCGGCGTCCGCTCCGACTCGCACTGGAACAACCCGGAGCCCGAAGTGGTGCTCGTGATCGCGTCGGACGGACGGATCGTGGGCGCCACGCTCGGCAATGACGTCAACCTGCGCGACATCGAGGGACGATCGGCCCTGCTGCTCGGGCAGGCGAAGGACAACAACGCCTCGGCGGCAGTCGGTCCGTTCCTCCGCCTCTTCGACGCCGGGTTTGACCTCGACGCACTCCGCCGGGAGACGATCACGCTCCACGTCGATGGTGCGGACGGCTATGCGCTCGATGCGCGTTCGCACATGGAACAGATCAGCCGCGATCCGGCGGACCTCGCCGCGCAGACCCTCGGCGACCGACACCAGTACCCCGACGGCCTGGTGCTGTACCTCGGCACGATGTTCGCCCCCTCCGATGACCGCGGTGAAGCCGGCCACGGTTTCACCCACCACCGTGACGACATCGTGCGGATCTCCTCGCCCGCGCTCGGCGCGCTCGTCAACCGGGTGCGATCCACCGAGGACGTGGAACCGTGGGTCTACGGGATCGGCTCCCTCATGACAAACCTGGCCGAGCGCGGCCTGCTCATCAGGCAGGTCCTCGCATGACTCTCACCACGACCGACCCGCGAAGTGCGTCCACCACAGACACCGGCATCCCGGCGACGACCGACGAGCAGGTCGCGGCGATCACCGCCGCCGCCGTGGACGCGTTCCGTGAACTCCGCAGCCGCTCCCGCGGGTGGCGGGCGGGGCTGCTGCTCGCCCTCGCCGACGGGCTCGAGGCACGCCGCAGCGATCTCGTCGCGACTGCGCAGAGCGAGACCGGGCTCGCCGAGGCACGCCTCGGGGGCGAGCTCACGCGCACGGTCTTCCAGCTTCGGCTGTTCGCCGAGGCCGTGGCCGAGGGCGGCTATCTCGAGGCGATCATCGACCACGCGGGCGACACCCCCCTCGGGCCCGGACCCGACGTACGCAGGATACTGGTGCCGATCGGGCCGGTAGCCGTCTTCGGCTCGAGCAACTTCCCGTTCGCGTTCTCCGTCCCCGGCGGAGACACCGCCTCAGCTCTGGCGGCCGGCAACCCGGTCGTGGTAAAGGCCCACGGCTCCCATCCGCTCACGTCCCGCGCCGCCTTCGACGCCCTGGTTGACGCCTCCGCCGCCTACGGGGCACCTCACGGCACCCTCGGGATCGTCTTCGGCCAGGCCGGGGGTGCCACACTCGTCGCCGACCCGCGGATCGCCGCTGTCGGTTTCACCGGATCGCTCGCCACGGGTCGCATCTTGCTCGACATCATCGAGAACCGCGAACGTCCAATCCCGTTCTACGGGGAACTCAGCAGCCTCAACCCGTTCATCGTCACAGCCGGGGCGGCGGATGCCAGAGGAGACGCGATCGCTGACGGACTGTTCACGTCGTTCACCGGCTCAGCAGGCCAACTGTGCACGAAGCCTGGCATCGCGTTCCTGCCCGCAGGCGCCGAATCCCTCGTCGCGACCCTCGTCGAACGCGCACAGGCCACCGCAGCACAGCCGCTGCTCAACGAGCGGATCTTCCGTGCCTTCGGAGTGATCCGCGAGCGCCTCGTCGCCGACGGACGCGCCCGCGTGCTCGTCGAGCCGCGCCCGGGTGACGACGGGTTCACGATGACCCCCGGCATCCTCGAGGTCGATGCCACTGATGTCACCGAAGCCGTCGCCGAGGAAGCGTTCGGCCCGCTGATCGTTCTCGCGCGGTACGACGATCTGGAGGACGTGCGGTCCGCGCTGAGGGCGGTCCCAGACTCCCTCACCGCCACCCTCCACTCCGAGCCCGACGAGCTCGCCGGTCTCGCCCCCCTCGTCGAGGACCTGCAGGACTTGTCGGGCCGCATCGTCTTCGACGGCTACCCCACGGGCGTCCGCGTGTCGTGGGGCCAGCATCACGGCGGACCGTGGCCGGCGACCAACACGGCGCACACCTCGATCGGAGTGACCGCGATCCGCCGCTTCCTCCGCCCGATCGCCTGGCAGGATGCTCCCGAGTCCGTGCTTCCGGAGGAGTTGCGTGACGCATACACCGGGGTGCCGCGTCGGGTCGATGGCGTGCTCACGCTCGCTACACTGGGCTAATGAGCGAGGCACAGACGGAAGCGGTCCCGGGATCCCGGTCCTTCCTCGGCGCGGCCGACGCCCGCACCCCCGCAGCACGTCTCGGTGTCGCTGTGGTGCACGACCTCGTCAACGCCATCGTGACGGGCGAGATCGCCGCCGGCGAGTCGCTCCCGCCAGAGGTGCCACTCAGCCAGCACTTCGGAGTGAGCCGCACGGTCATCCGCGAGTCGGTCAAGCGCATCGAGGAGAAGGGCCTGGTCACGGTCGTGCAGGGCCGGGGCACTCAGGTCCAGCCGTCCACGTCGTGGAACATTCTCGACCCGGTGGTGCTCTCCGCGCTCGTCGAGAACGACGATTCGGTGGGTGTGCTCGACGAACTCGCTGTCGTGCGCGGGGCTCTTGAGGGTTCGATGAGCGCTGAGACGGCGCGAACCCGCTCCGACGACGAACTCCAGCAGTTGCGCCTCGCCCTCGAGCACATGCACGAGACGGTCTCCGACGGAGAGGCGTTCAGCCAGGCAGACGTCGACTTCCACTTCCTCGTCATGACCTTCTCGGGCAACCGTCTCGCCGAGAACATCACCAGGATTTTGTTCCAGCGCGCCCTCGAAAGTGCACGGTTCTCGGGCACTCCGACAGGGGCTGCGTTCCAGCTCACTCTCGAGGAACATCGCCGCGTGCTCGAGGCGATCGAGAGAGGCGATTCAGCCGGCGCTGAAGAGGCCATGCGCCGCCACATCGCCGACGCCTGGCAGCGTCGCCGCCTTCCCATCCACAAGAAGGTTTAGCTGTACCCAGCGACGCCGTTCAGTCGAGGTGCCAGACCTCGTCGAGCATCTCCCAGTTGAGGGCATCCGAATCCGCGTGGAACGGCAGCTGGCACGGTCCGGTGCGCGCCCACCAGTCGCGGGTGATGGGGTCGGCGGCCATCCGGACCTGGTCGGCCTCATAGCCCTCGCCCACGTACTCGAACGAGGTGAACAGCACATCGCCGGTGACGAAGATCGTGAAATTGCGGATGCCGCATTCCGTGATCGTCGCTTCGACCTGAGGCCACACCGCGCGGTGGAGTTCGAGGTATTCCTCGCGCCGTTCGGGTCGGAGGCGGGCGGCCATTCCGAAGCGCCTGCGAACGGTCATCCCTTGGTGCCGCCCGCTGTCATCCCGGTGACGAGGAAGCGCTGGGAGAACAGGAAGATGATGAGCACCGGCGCGACAGAGATGATCGTGGCGAGTGCCAGAACGGGCATGTCGATGGTGACGGATCCGGCGGAGGTCGGGTTGAAGAGCGGCACGTTGGAGAGCAGTTCGGCGAGACCGACCTGTACCGGCGACTTGCGCCCGGGGACCATGACGAACGGGAGGAAGTAGTTGTTCCAGTTGCCGACCAGGTTGAAGAACCCGACCAGGGCGATCACCGGCGTGGCGAGAGGCATCGCTACCCGCCAGAACACGAGCAGTTCCCCCGCGCCGTCGATTCGCGCGGCGTCGAGAAGGTCCTTCGACACGCTCGTCGAGAAGTAGATGTAGGTGAGGTAGACGCCGAACGGAAAGAACGAGAACGGAAGGATGACAGCGAGCGGAGACCCGATGAGCCGCAGGGCGCTGAGCTCGAGGAAGATGGGGAGCACGAGGGCGGTGTTCGGAATGAGCATGACGATGAGCGTCGTGACCAGCAGCGGCCGCCGCAGTTTGAAGTCGGTCATCGCGAGCGCATACCCGGCCGGGATCGTCACCACCAGGGTGATGACGAGCGCGACTCCGGAGTAGAGGGCCGAGTTGGCCAGCCAGACCCAGATGATGCCGTTCTGGAACTGTCCGAGTTGCGCGAAGTTGTCGGCTAGGGTCTGGAACGTGCCGACGCTGAACGGGTTATCCAGCAGCAGCTGCCTGGCGGTCTTGGTGGGTGCGAACAGCAACCACAGCAGCGGCAGGGCAAAGAAGATGACGAAGAATCCGGCGATGACGAGCGCCAGGACCCGTCCCACCCACCGACCGGGGGCAAAGCTCGTGCGGTCGGCGACGACGCTATTCGCGGTCAAAGAGTCCTCCTCGGAAGACGAAGAAGGCGGCGAGGGCCACGGCGACGACGAGCAGGAGCAGGGAGATCGCCGCCGATCCATTGAAGTCGCTCTGGCGGAACGCGTACAGGTACGCGAGCTGGTTGAGGGAGTAGTCCGGCGGCACGACGCCCTTGCTCGCCTGGGAGAGCACGCGCGGCTCGACGAAGAGCTGGGTGCCGGCCGCAAGCGACATGATCCCCATGTACGCGATCCACTTGCGAAGCAGGGGAATCTGGATGTACCACGCCGTCTTCACGGCGCCGGCGCCGTCAATGCGGGCTGCTTCCATCACCTCGGTGCTGATGTTGTTCAGCGCGCCGAACATGATGACGATCCAGCCGCCGGCACCCGTCCAGAATGCGATGACGGTGAAGATGATCGGCAGGTTGTCGATCGAGACGGTTTGAACGAAGGTGTGGAGGCCCATCGCGTTCAGCACGCCGGACACGGGACTCACCGTGGGGTCGAGCAGGAACAGCCAGAGCATGACGCTCGAGGCTCCCGCGAGTGCACCGGGGATGTAGTACAGGAATCGCACACTTGTGGAGAGCCAGCGGGCCCGCACCGCGTGAACGATGAGAGCGAGGAGCACGACGAGGAGCGTGAGGCTCACGAGCCAGACCACGAGGTAGATCGCGACATGCTGCACGGCGGGAAGGAACCGGTAGTCGCCGAAGACCTTGACGAAGTTGTCGAACCCGACGAAGGAGCCGTTCTTGGTGAAAGCCAGGAAGATCGCGTAGAGCGTCGGAAGGACTCCGAACGCGAGGAGGAGCAGGCCGTAGCCACCCGAGAAGGTGTAGCCCATGATCGACTGGCTGCGATCGGGGCGACGGCGAGGTGGGCCGCCCCGCCGTCGCCCTTTCGGGGCGACGGCGGCAGCAGCGATGGTGTTCGTGGACAAGGTGTCGTCCCTACTTGACGGTGTAGCCCTGGACCTGAGCTTCGTTCTTGACCTTGGCTTCCCAGTCGGACACCAGATCCGCGAAGGTCTTGCCGGCCGCGAGACCGGGGACAACGACGCTTGCGTACGCGGTTTCCGGGCTGAAGCTGGGGTAGCCCCAACCGTCCCACACACTGTTGGCGGCGAGGGTGACATTCTTCTCGAAGTCACCGACGAAGTATCCGCTCTCCGCCTGCGTCTTGAGCCAGGCATCCGACGCTGACGCGTAGGCTGGCAGGCCGGATGCGAGGGTCACGGCGTCGTCTGAGCTGACGGCGAACTCCATGAACTTGGCGACGGCGTCGAGGTTCTTCGAGTGGCTGGAGGCGTACCAGATTCCACCACCGACGTTTCCGGTGACCTTGTCATCGCCGTCCCAGTAGAGGGGCTCGCCTGCGCCGATGACGCCGGCGGGGACATTCAGGTTGTCCGGGTTCTGGAAGATGGCGCCGGCGTACCAGGCCGGTCCGGGGACGGCGACGAGCTTGTCGGCGTATTTCTGGACGAACTCGGCACTGAACACGCTGTCCTGGACGAGTGTTCCGTTGGCGACCATGTGGTCGAGCAGTTCGGTCATCCGCTTCGAGTAGTCATCGGAGAAGTCTGACGAGAACGTGTCGCCCTCGACCTGGAAGATCGGCGCCTTCGCACCCCAATAGTAGACGTACGTTCCGACGAACGAGTCGCCGACAGAACCGAGGATGTAACCGGGGTGTTCGGCGGCGAGCTTGTCGCTGAGTTCTTCGTACTCCTCCCACGTGGTCGGGACCTCGTAGCCGAACTCGTCGAGCAACTTCTGGTTGTACCAGAGCACGTTGGGTGCCAGGTCGTTGCGCACTCCGTAGACGGCGTCATCGACGGTGACGGGGTCGAGCGCGCCATCCGTGAAGCCGTCCAAGAACTTGTCGCTCAGGAGACCCTTGTCGAGCGGGGCAGCGAAGGCCTGGACGCCGTTGGTCTCTTTGGCCGCCCACGACGCGTCATTCTGCTGCGTGGAGAAGACGACGTCTGGCCAGCCCTCACCGGACTGGTCGAAGAGGGCGATCTTGGTCTGGAAGGTTCCGGAGCCGCCGGCATTTCCGTCGTAGGTCTCGATGTTCACATCGACGTCGGAGTTGGCTTCCTGGAAGGCCTTGGCGATCGGTTCGCGGGCCGCGTCAACCCACACCGTGATCGAGCTGTCGGCGTCCTGCTCTGCCGCGGAGAATCCGTAGTCACTGTTGACGTCTCCGCCGGTCTCGGCCGCACACCCGGCGCCGAGCAGAGCGATCGACGCTGCAACTGCGGTCAGGGCAAGGGCACGAGATGTGCGGGTGACGGAGAAACGGTGATGCTGTGCTGACATGTCGCGTCCTTACTTGTCGACTTCGTTGACGACTGCGCCGACGTTTCGGCGGCCGAAGCAATTACATCATACATGTGACCTATCCGCAATGATCGGAGAGAATCGAGCGATCGAGTCCTGTTCACCTCGCCACAGGTAACCGGCGCATTCGTGATCAGGCTTGCACGAACCGTTGCCGAGCGGTGCCGAGGCCGTCGATCTCGAGTTCAACGACATCGCCGGCCCGGAGGTAGGGGTGATCCGGCAGCCCCAGAGCGACCCCGGCGGGTGTTCCCGTGTTGATGAGATCCCCCGGGTGCAGCACCATGAACTGGCTCACGTACCAGATCACGTGTGCGACATCGAAGACCATGTTCTCCGTCGAGCCGTCCTGCCGCCTCACGCCATTGACGCTGAGACGCAGACCGAGCCGTTGCGGGTCGGCCGCGTCGTCGGCAGGCACAAGCCAGGGACCAAGCGGGTTGAACGTCTCGCAGCTCTTTCCCTTGTCCCACTGCCCGCCCCGCTCGAGCTGGAATTCGCGCTCCGAGACGTCGTGGGACACCGCGTAGCCGGCAACGTAATCGAGCGCATCGGCCGGCGATTCGAGATAACGGGCGGTGCGCCCGATGACGACGCCTAGTTCGACCTCCCAGTCGGTCTTGGTCGACGCGCGTGGAACGAGCACGTCATCGAACGGCCCGACTACGGTCGAGGGGTCCTTCATGAAGAGCACTGGCTCCCCAGGGATTGCGGCTCCGGTCTCTGCCGCGTGGTCGCGGTAGTTGAGGCCCACGCACACGATCTTGCCCGGGCGTGCGATCGGCGCACCCACACGCATCACGCTCGCGTTTGCGATTTCGGGAAGCGCATCCGCCTCCAGAGCGGCGCGGGCACGGGCGATGCCGCCGCCGGCGAGGAACGCCCCATCGATGTCTGCGGTGATTGAGCGGAGGTCGTAACTCACGCCCTCCCGCTGAATTGCGGGGATCTCGTGGCCTGCGTCGCCGAGCCGTGCAATTTTCATGATTCTCCAGAAGTGTCGATGCGGTAGAAGTGTGCGGCGGTGCCGCCCAGGATGGCGTCTCGTTCGTGAGCTGAGAGCTCGGCGAGGACCGTCTGTAAAGCGTCCCACATGCGCTCATACCCGCCCGCGAGGAGGGCGAGCGGCCAGTCGCCGCCGTACATGAGCCGGTCCGCGCCGAAAAGGTCCAGCGCGTCATACACGAAAGGTCGCAGGCCTTCGACCGTCCATGAGCCGACGGGGCCCACGCTCGAGTACAGACCCGAGAGTTTGGCGTGCATGAGCGGGTTCGCAGCGGCCACTGCGAGCAGGCGGCGCCAAACTGCGCGATCGTCAGAGGTTCCGCCGATGGGCGGCTTACCCAGGTGATCGATCACGACCCTGAGCCCCGGATGTCTCGCCTCGATGCGGGGGAGCTCCGCCAGGGCGGCAAACCCCGAAGTTGGGAAATCAAACGCCAACCCGGACTCGGCGAGCAGGGTGAGGCCGCGATCCATGTCGGGTCGCTCGAGCCAGCGCGGCTTCCGCTCGTGCACGAGCACGCGAACTCCCGCCACAACCGGTCGTGCGAGAAGCCACTCGAGCCGTGCCTCAAGGGCGGCGGGATCGTCAAGAGGTGCCCACGCGACCACGGCCCGAACGAGTGGCTCGCGAGATGCGACATCCAGCATCAGGTCGGTGTCGGCAGCGTTGTCAGCCGCCTGCACGAGTACAGTGCCGCCGACGCCCAACCGTTCGAGAGTGGGGGCGAGTTCATGGAATTCCACGGTGCGGTTGATCTCGCCGAGGCCCGAGCCCATCCAGTCGTAGCGGGCGCGGTCGATGTCCCACACGTGCTGGTGGGCGTCGATAATCACCGTGACGCTCCTTGAAGAAGGCCTGCCTCGTCGAGTTCCGCCCAGAGTTCGTCGGGGATGCGGGATTCGTAGCGGTCGACGCTGCCGTCGACCTGCTCTGCGGTTCGCGTACCCACGACGACGGAAACCACTGCGGGATGCCGCAGCGGGAACTGTACCGCTGCATCCGGCAACGTGACGCTGTGACGCGCGCAGACGTCGGCGATGAACCGCGCACGCGCGATGAGTTCACGCGGCGCTTGCTGGTAGTCGTACAACGCGTCATCAGGTACCACCGCACGGCTGAGCAGGCCCGAATTGTAGACGGCAGCGGTCACGACTCCGACTCCACGTTCGAGCGCGAGCGGCAGTAGGTCATTCGCCGCAGAATCGTCCAGCAGTGTGTATCGCCCAGCCACCATCACGACGTCTACGTCGCACTCGCGCACGAAATGCGCGAGCATCGCCGACTGGTTCATACCCGCGCCGATTTCCCGAACAACACCCTGGTCGCGCAACTCGACGAGCGCGCCGATCCCTTCGGTTGACGCCTGCTCCCAGTGAAAGTCAGGGTCGTGGAGGTATGCAATGTCGAGGTAGTCCAGCCCGAGGCGCTCGAGGCTCTCGTCCACCGATCGCAGGATTCCGTCCCGACTGAAGTCCCACTCACGCCGGTACAAAGCGGGTGTCACGAAACCGTGCTCGTCCTGCTCAGTGGCGCGCTCGGGGGTAGGGATGAGGGCACGCCCCACCTTGGTGGAAATCACGAACTCTTGACGTGGAAATTCTTTTAGCGCGGCACCGAGGCGGCGTTCGGAGAGTCCGATGCCGTAGTGGGGTGCCGTGTCGAAGTAGCGGATGCCGCGACTCCAAGCCGCACCAACGGCGGCGGTCGATGCATCGTCTGTGGTTTCGCGATTGAGATTGCCGAGCTGGGCAGCGCCGAAGCCGACCTCTGTCAGCAGTAGGCCATGGTTGAGCGATCGACTTCGGATCCTTCACTCCTCTACATTGAGTTGATATGCCAATACATATTACATCATACCTTAGCTCCCCGGTGCTCCTTAATACCTGACCAATGGATGGCTCGGTCTACTTGCGTGAAACTCGACCATGTCACAGAAGGGCGGGCCGTGACTCGCGGATTGGCGAGCGCACTACCCGACGCGACTGCGACTGATCTCGATCGTCGCCGCCTCCGAGTGTGGAGAGGCGTGCGCTTGCGATCTGACGGAGCCGGTCGGTCTGAGCCAGCCGACGGTGTCGCATCACCTCAAGGTCCTCGTCGACGCGGGCTTCCTCACCCGCACGCAACGTGGGACTTGGGCGTACTTCAAGCTCGTACCCGGCGCGCTCGACGCCGTCTCACGCCTGTTGACCAGCGCGTGAAGGGAACCGGGCCCGCCTGGGCACGCCCCGCTCTGGCCGATCTGGTCATGGCCTCCGGCGTGCAGAATGCGAGTAGCAATCCCAATAGCGCGCGAAGGGGTGACTCTGGCAGAGCTTCCTAGGCGCAGTTGATGCGATCAATACGCGGACCGCCCTGAGCGTCGCAAATTGAGGTCGGCAACGGGTGCGAGTGAAACACCCCGAAGGTCAGCACTACTGCGGGATCGGCTCACTCCGTCGCCCTGTATCCCGAACGTGACGATGCCCAGCATCAGATCCTGTACATCCTGAGCTCTGACGTCGAGCACGCGAGCGATGTCCGAGAACCCCTCCCCCTGGCTGCGCAGATCGCTCATGACCTGCGTCAGCAAACTGGAGCTTTCGGCGAGCAAATCCGAACCAGGCTCGCCGCGACGAAATCCCGCCATGGAGAGTTGCTTGGCAAGTGTGCTGTAGGTCCATTCCGAGATCACACCAAGACGGTGCGCACGAAGGTTGAGCGCCATTGCGCTCACCCGCCAGCGCCGCTTGAGCATCAGAACGTCCTCGAGCATGAGATTCCCGCGGATCGAACCGAGCACGTCAGCGCGCGGCATCAAGAACGAACTCGCGAAGTCGTTCGCCGCTTGTTCCTTTCCCTTGCCGGGCTCCACATGAGGCGAACCTCCGTGCATGACGAGGTGCCCGAGTTCGTGGGCCAGATCGAACCGTAAACGCTCGGCGGACTTGTGGATGTTGAGGAAGATCACTGGCGGCGACCAGGAGCAGGCGCGCCTTCGGGGAGTGTTGCTGCGCGAAGGGCAGCGCGTCGCGGACGAGGAAGTGCCGCGCGAAGGCGGGAACCCGTGGCGTGAACGGGTGCTGGCGCGGTCGGCCGACGGATCCAGCGTCACCTGGAGCCGGACGCGCGTGTCGGTGGGTGGTGGTGAGGGCAGCAGCGGGCTCCTGTTCGACCAGGCCGTCGAGACCGGCGCGTCGGAAGACTCACCTGCGTAGACGCCGTCTTGTGTCCGAGCGGATCCCGCTCGAAGACGGGATGTGCGCGATGCTGCCGCTTCTGGTGATCCCGCCGCGCATCCGAGGTTTGTGGCCCGCGCGGACGGACCCGACCCGCACGAGGGGGCTTTCTGATGGCGTCCAGCCCGTACGGCGTCGAGCGACGCCCGCCAACGGGCCGCGGGGCACCGTCCGGAAGAAGCTATGACTCGTCTCATCCGTAGCGCACGATGTCGCGCACAACAGCCAGAACCGAAGCTCGTCCACTTCGAAGTCGAAAGTCGCACTCATCGGAGCGCTCCCGCAGCACGGGTATTCGAGTCGTGCTCACGAAGACTGCTGTCAACGGTGAATCGAAGGTGAGGTCACGGGTGTCGGCGTCCTTGTAGTACGCGACAAAGACCAGGACGAGAACAAGCGCGACGGCGCCAGGGGCGAGGAGGAGGAGGAGGAGGAGGAGGAGGAGGAGGAGGAGGAGGAGGAGGAGGAGGAGGAGGAGGAGGAATGGGTGGTTGGCGACTGTTCCGCCGAACACAGCGCCGAAGACCGGTGCGACCATTGGACGCGAAGCCGGTGATGGCTCCGACTTTTCCGCGCTGGTTGTCTGGCAGTCTGTCTGTCTGCCTGGATCGTGCCGAATGGGTTCACCGTCTGGTTGAGGCCAGACGTTGAAGTGCACGCGACTATGTTGGCCGAACACAGGACCGGGTTCTCGAGGATCAGGGTGCACCCTCCCGCGGGTCGTCCTGCCTGGATGTAGCCCGCTGAGCCGGTGGTGGGGCGAGTGCGGCGAGGTCGCGTAAGGCTTGGTGGTACGTCGGCGAACGGTAGTACCAGCTGTGCGTGTCGACGTCCGCGACGTATCCGCTGAGGTCCAATTCCTCAGCATAGCGGTCGCGAGTGTTCTCTTCCCGGGAGTCGGTTGCCCTCACTGCCAAACTGCGGCGCGGTTCGGGGGCACCCTTGCCGACCGCTGGGCCGTCGAAGACGGTCGGACCGACGGCGACCGCTCCCCTGCACACGCTAGACCTGGGCCGGGCGCGGGTCTAGCCGTATCGGAAGGTTCTGCACCTGGGTCGCTTCCCACCGCCTAGTCAATCTGCCGCGCCTAGGCGAGGGGGCCGACTGGGCCGTTCCGTTCTGCCTCGGGCGCGCGAAAGTGCGGGATTTGTCGAAGCGTCGAGCGGTGCCCATCTCAGCGAACCCGGCTTCGTATGCCGCGGAACTGCTTCGGGGGTATCACCTCGGATAACGCAGCCCGGAGGCCGGCAAGGTTCTCCGCGATGTCGGGGCGAACGGTCGTCGTCATGCTTCATGTAACCACTTCGCTTCACGGAGCGGAACGACCCCCAGAATTTCGCGCGATGACGTATTCCCTGATGGACGACGAACGCACCAAGCGTCATGGTCAACCTATGCGCGGGCGGTCACTGCATCCCTTCGTGTTTCACGGTGGGGGCTTCCGGGTTCTGGGACAACGGGCCAGTATGCCGGAATGAGCGCTGATCAGCCGAATGAGTCCAAACCCTCCGAACCGTCCAAGCTGGCGGCGCCTCGCCGCCGGATGACGAAGGCGGAGAAGGAGACACACGCTGCTTCGATCCAGAACCTCGAGGATGAGAAGAAGCACCGTATCCGAAACACCTGGATCGGCGGTATCGCCATTGTCGTGACCGCGGCTTTCAGCCTGGCGTCGTGCGCGGAAACTCGCAATGAGATCCAGACGATGGACAGGATTGCCGCGCAGCAGCAGGCTCGTGACCGGGATCAGTTGCGGCTGCGCTGCGGCGAACAGAGTGCGGAGACAGTCGAACCCATGATCAAGATGATGCTAGCGCTGCAAGGCACAGGGCCCAGTTCCAGCTCCGTCACCGTAGCGAAGGCTGATCCTGCTCTCCTCGCCGAAATGCTCGCCGCCTCCACAAAGATGACAGCGATCTGCTCGGCAGCTGGTCTGACAAATGATAATGCAGAGGACCGATTCGGGGAGGCCATGTCGGCGATACTGACCGCCGCAGGTGAGCCGGTCGAAGATGCTCAGACTCTCGAAGAGAGGGCCGCCGCACTGGTCGAGTTGGGCGCCGCTTACAACGCGTATTTCGACGTTGACGTCACCGGCATGGACGACGTCTTCGAAACGGAAACCAGAATTGACGAAGCAGCCAAATAGACCGTTCCGTGGACAGCCAGGAAAACCTACACCGGGGCGAGTTCACCGTTCATGGCCGACAGTTCGGCGCGAGACGTTTCATCCCGTTCCGAAGCGAGCTTCGACACGGTCGTCCGGGCGTCCCAGACAGCGTCCCATTTCTCGTCCCGGTCACGCTTCGCCGTCAGGTACGCAGCGGTGACGTCAGCGAACGCTTTCTCTGACCGTTTCCACGCCTCATGCGCGTCGCCGTACTCCGCGGCGGCGGCCTCGTGGAAGGTAGGCCGGCGGATCAAGACTTGCCAAGGTCGCACTGAGCGTTCCCGCACAGCGTTCTGCCAATCGTCCTGAGGTGTGACGAGGATGAGACCACGGGTAAGCGTTCCGACATCTCGCATTTCGTCTTCGGCGATGCATGGGCGAACAGCGATGAGTGACAACCGCGACCCTAGCGTTGCCGCCGTTTCCGGCGTTTTCGCCTCGGTTGCTTCGCTCCCGGACGCTCCACGAACCAGCTCAGGAACAAGAGCACCGCATCAACGAGGACCAACCACAAAGGGGCGAGCATACCGACCCGAGATGTAGCGATTTAAGGACGCCGTCATGATGTCTTTCTTGGCGGCGTGCCAGGGCCGCGCTTCGGCGATCTGAGCTAGCGTTCGCGGGCCGGTCGGCTGTGGCATTGAGGGTTGAAGCTATCCGAACCGCGCCCGCTCCGCGTTGTTGATATACGGGCCCCAGCTGGGGCCCTAGTGGAAGACGATGTAGCGGGTGAGAATCATTGTGCGTCATTTGCATCGGCTCAGGGGCGGCCTGAGGAAGTGAGGTCAAGATGAAGCGCTTAGCCGTCTTTGTCGACGGGACCTGGAACGTGCCGGACAACAATACAAACGTATGGCGGCTCTTCAATCTCACCGCCACTGAGGACACCGATGTTCGTCAACTGTCGTATTATCACGTCGGCATAGGAACGGGCAGCCGACCGGGCGTTGGTGCCGAATCGCGACAAGCCGTCAGCTCGCGTCTTCGTGGAGCTTTCGGTGCTGGCGTCAACGCGAGTGTGCGTGCCTGCTACGAGTGGTTGGTCCGTCACCACGTTGAGGGAGATTCCGTCTATATTTTCGGCTTCTCTCGCGGAGCATTCATCGCAAGATCTCTCGTGGGTCTTATCGAACGGTGCGGTTTGCTTCTTCCCGGTACCCCAATTTCGGTCGAGGAGGTGTTCGAGAGATACAGGGTTGAGTCTCCAAACGGGCCTGTGGTGAAGAATCCTTACGCTGCTCGTTTGGAATGGCCAATCACGACTGACCCCCGATTACAGCGGTTCTCGCACAGAGTTCAAGTCGAGATGCTCGGAGTATGGGACGCAGTTCGGTACCACGACGTCCCATTTGGGACGGTTCGAGGCCTCAGCCGTGAGCAAAACCTGTTCCACGTCGTTCATCCCTCGACCGCGACCGCGAAGCGGATGTTCCACGCGCTCGCCGTCGATGAACACCGGTATGCGTACAGGCCGAATATCTTGCGGGTATCGGAGCCAGAGTCAACACAGCCCTTCGCCACCTTCGAACAGCGATGGTTCCCCGGAGCGCACTCGAATATTGGAGGCGGGTATGAAAATGACACGGCCGCCTTGCTGTCTCTGTCCTGGATGCAAGACAATGCCGCCAAAGCCGGGCTTCAGTTCAAACACAACGTGGCGCTACGAGCTGACGACCACACGGCTCCAATCGCGGATAGCTTCAGCTCCTTCTTGGGCGGGACCTACAGCTTCACCCGCGCCGGTCGTCGCTATTCTCGACCGATCGGCACGGATGTGCGCCCAAGCTGGGAAGCCACCCCAGATGGTGCCAGCAACCAGTCGATCGATGCAAGTGTTTTCGACCGGTGGCGCGAGATTGAGTCATATCGGCCGCTCAATGTGGCCCGTTGGGCGCACACTCACGGAGTAGATCCCGCCCGTTTAACGGACACATGTATCGCCGCTGCGCCTGCCCAGGTCATCGATACCTGAACCCGCTTCACACGACGTCATCCGACGCAAGCCGGTTCACGCTGAGCACAATTGATAGCAACCAAGGATTAAACTCCGCCGATGTCGTACCTGATCTTTCGGCCCGATAGCTTCCCGTAGAAGGTTCCCGGTGAGGGTCCGCTAAGCGACCCAGGGACGAGACCGAGAACGTGGGGAGACGGCGATCGCCGACCTAGCGCAAAACAAAGAATGACTATCCCAGTGGGGCGATAGGTGCCACGATAACTCCATGTCGATAGGTCGAGGGTGGAAGATGATTGCGTGGGCGACGCTTGGTTTGCTCTCGCTGGTGGCCGCGATCATCGCGCTGATTATCAGCGACGACGCGTTCGGGCGAGTCGCCCTTCCGATCTTTTTCGTGGCAATGGTTGGTCTCTGCTCCTCGCGAGTCGTCAGCTTGATTCGCGCTTCCAAGAAGGTCGCTGACTAGACACCAATTCCTATGCTGGCTTCGACGCGCTGGAACGCTGAGCGACCGATCGCCGCAAACGTCGTCAAAGCGACTAGGGCCTTCCCGCTGAGGGTCCGGCATGCGACGGCGACAACACCACGCCTAAGCGCCGGGACTCAGGTCCGAAGGGAAAGGCGCTTGCGGCGCACGTGGGCAATCGTCAGCCCGAGGACCGTGATCAAGAGGGCGCTTGTCACCCAGGCAACCGGGCCCAGGTCGACGAGTAGTACGAAAGCGCCTGGTGCGAGGACTCCGCCGATCGCAATGCCGGCGAGCCCTAGCATTGCCAAGAACTGCGTCAGGATGCGTCGGCTGGGCAGAGCTCCGAGAACAGCGAAGCCGGCGAACAGCGCCACCGTGTACCAGCTGGGTCCTTGCCACCTGAACAAGGCACCAAGGACGCCGACTGCGATCGCTGAGAGGCCGCTGGACAGCGCGAGGAAGCGTGAGACCCGGGTCCACGGGGTCATCGATGTGGCGAACGCGGATCCCATCAGGAGTGCGGGGACGACCAGCGCATTCGAGAACGGCCAGATCGCGCCGGCGATATTCGCGTTGGGCGCCCAGGCAACGTAGGACAAATACAGCGCCGTGAACGCTGTTCCCAGACCCAAGATGGATACCGATCGACCATTTCGTCGTCCCGGCGTGAGCAGTCGTTCCCGCACCCCACCGACGATGATGCTCGCTCGATCGGCAAGGCTCGGTCGCGTGAAGTTTCGTTCCTCGGCTTGATCGAGCAGGACGCCGATGACAGCTTCGCTGTTGCGTTCGCGCCATTCCGCTGGATACCAGCGCATCAGCTGCTCATACGCCCGGCCGAGCTGGCCCAGGTCGGTGTTGTGACCGGGCGCAGTCTGCGCGGAACCTTCCCAAGGCGCTGCTGAGTCACGTGCACTGCTGCTGTTGCGACCGGCTTCGGACGGGCTCGGTATTGGCGTTGAGTAGGACGGCGGAAGGTTTATGTCTTCTGGTCTCATGCCATCGCTCCTCTTGTCAGACCGGGCCGGAGCCGAAGTCGTTCCCGCGCTTGCCTTGCGCTCAATTCCATTCGGGAGACCTCCTGCTGGAGGCGGTCGGCGCCGAGATCGGTTAGCCGGAAGTATCGCCGAAGCCGACCATCTACTCGCTCGTCGCCGTCGGCCGCGATGAGGCCCTCCCGTTCGAGCCGGTCCAATGCGGCGTAGAGCGTAGTTGCCTTCAGGTTCACTCGACCTTGCGAGAGTGCCTGCGTTTCACTGATGAGCGCATATCCATGACGTCGCTCGAACGCCAGGGCCGTCAGCACCCAGAAGGTCGGCTCTCTCATCTCCGTGTCTGCCATAACTGCAACATAGTGCAACCAATGGAGTATGGGAAGAGCAACCACGACTTGGGTATGTGCCTGCGACGGCGTCGCTGTTCGCCCCGCTGAGGGTCCGCTAACGGCGAAGGCAAGAATCTGGCTCTGTTGGAAGATAGCAGGCCCCCGGGAAGAAGGGGCTGCTTTCTGCTTAGCAGCCACCGGATCTAACGCTTAGCGATGTGTAGCTTGACAGCGATGTTCTGTCCGAGCTTGAAAACAAACCCCGACACCCGACGACTCGCGACTACCACGGCTAGGCCCAGTAACGCAACCAGCCACGGAAGCGAGGTGTCTTCCGGGACAGTCACGTTACTGCCCGCAACGACCAAGTAAAGAATGATGGCCGTTCGAGATGTGTATACGAAGGCGACCATTGCAGCAGTCGCGACGATCCATCCTCGAGCGTGACGCATCGAGACGGGGGACCTTCCGGGCGGCTTCCCGCTATTGCTTATAGTCATCGGTCTCTCCTTTGAGATCGGTGGCTGCCGTCCGGCACCCGGTCCGGCACGCCGTTTAGGGACTCAAGATGTTTCCTTTCGTAACACTACTTGTAGTAGTTACATCGCTGTAGTTCCACAAGATGTTGTGGTTCACGATACCCGAGCGTTTACTCGCGGTCAAGCGAAATCTAGCGCAATTTCACTGTTTTCGGCTGGTATGCGGCCGTCATCGGCCGGACTAACCATTCGAGACGAACGGCAATGGGCGGAGGTGTCCCAAAAGAAGGACGCGACAGCGCGGAGAGGGGGCTGCGTGTCGCCCGGAGGGCAGAATCATCGCAGACGACGATCCTTCCGGGCATTCCTCGCCGTAGATCCGGGCGGTCCTGCTGCTCAGGCCGATGAGGAGCACCAGCTCATTCAGTTCACAATGGGGTCAGCTTCGCACCATGGCTTCGGCTTCGCTGGGCGACGTGGTGGCTTCCTGGGCAAGGATGTGTGCGGAATGGCGAGCCGCAGCTGCGTGAATAGAACGCATCCCCGCATGGGCGTCAGCGACCCAGCGTGACCTCCATCAAGACAGGCGTTGCGCTAACGGCGCAGATCGGACTCCGCTGGAACGTCAAGATCCATCATCTCCACACCAATCATTCCTCGCACCACCATCTCTAGCTGGTGGGCGCGCACCACGTAGGTGCGCGCTGCGCCCTTCGTGGGGACCGCTTCTCCATGTGCGACTTGGTTTCTTAATTCCAGAAGGCTGATTGCCGACTCGTAGAAGGCCTCGCTAACGGCTTGACTACGTCGCAGTTGCTCAATAATCAACCTTGGGTTACGTGTAGGGCGTCCTCGGCCGGCCTTGAGACGACCGAAATCTTCCAGCGACTTCATCAGCGTTTGCCATGACATGATGATTGCCCCCGAGGGGTCACGTGTCGGATCAGGCTTGTGCGGGTCCGGGTCAGGACCATCTTGGTCTTCTGATGAATTCCATCCCGCACCTGGTACGGAGTCCTTCGGCTCGTCCGTGGCGGGCTCCGAGTGATCCACAATCGGCTCTGACTCAAGAACTTCGTCAACGTTCTCCTCCGCAACTTCGAGGAGTTCACTGAACTCGAGTTCTCCTCCAAATCCCATTGCTGCCTTTACCCGCCCGATCAGCCTGCGAATCGGCTTCAGTAGTAGAAGAACGACAACCAGCACGACAATTGGCCACGACAAGACGTCTCCGATAACGGACGCCGCGAACTCTTTCCATCCCATCTGCTCAGCATCGCAGGTCGGGGGGGCAGCTACGAAACACTCACGGCGGTGCCGATGTGCCGACCGACCAGCGTAGCGCGCCTGATCGCTGCTCGCCGGTAGCCGATCGTCCCGTACGAGGTCAGGGAGTGACGACGAAGGTCAGGGAGTGACGACACGAACGCCGTCCCTGGATAGCTGCTAGAGGCGGAGGCACTTGCGAACCCCACCGCAGTGTCGATCCCGAGGCCAGTCATGAGTCGACGCTGGGGGCTCGACCTGAAAAGCGACTGCCGGTAGTTTACGGGGCATAATTCCGTGCGCTTTAGGGGTGAAAGAATGGACGTCCAGACACGGCGCGAGGTGCGACTCGGGCTCCTTTCGCTCTTTCTCTCCGCATTGCTGTGGTCGATCGCCCTTTTTCCACGCGGGCCGGGCGACCTTGCAGATCCGGGCTCGTGCTGTCGAGCGGAGTTCTCGGCCGGGCTTCAGGTGGCTTGGATCGTCCTCGTGGTGGGCGATGTGTTGCTGCTGTACGGCTTTTTCGGTCTCTACCGTTTGCTGGCTTCGCGGTCCGAGAGCGTCATTCCGCTCGTCGCGTTTGTCGTCAGCCTTGCAGCGGGCGCGTTCTTCCTCGCGCTGAGCATGTTCTTCGCCGTCAGCGGCCCTGCGATCGCCACCCTGGTCACGCAGGGCGAGGCTGGGGCGATAGCCGTTGTGGAAGCGAATTTCACGAGTCCAGTTGGACTGGCATGGACGGCTACCCGCGGGCTGTTCTGGATTCTGGGCCCGGTGCTGTTTGCTGTGGCAATGTGGCGTGACGGGGGGCTGCCGCGGTGGACGGGTCCGGCGCTGGCCGTCGCCTTCCTGTTGCTCATCCCCGTCACCTATGTCACAGAGCTGCTCGGCGCTGCCTTGTTCCTCGTCACCGCGGGCGTGATCGCATGGTCTGGGTGGCGCGCTTCCGAGAGCCGAACCCGCGGGCGCGCGGCGGCCGATCGTCCGCCGATCGACGCGTAGGCGACGACGAGAATTCCCGCTTAGCGTTTCCCTTGCACCCAGTTAGGGGCAGTTTGTTCCCTGCCGACGAACCACAAATACGATTGGGCAATGCATCCAACGGCACAAGTGCTCCGAAGTCGAAGCGTTTGTGTCGTCTGCCACTACACAACCTTCAGTGAGCAGCAGTGAAGCGGAAAGTGCTCCTTGCTGCGCTGCTCGGTGGACTTCTCCCAGGCCTTGTCGGATGCGCTGGGTCGACGGGCGGTGACGCGGCCCTCGACGGGCCGGATTCGGAGGTTCAGGCGGACGATTGGGTTGTTGTCCATTACGACCATGAATCGTGGGATGCGTCGCTCGACGTCTTAGACGTTCTTCTCGAGACAGAACTGGCGCAGATGAAGCTCTCGCAGCGGCCAACCTGGGCTGGATTGATGGAAACGAAGTCGGTGAGCAGTCGTACGACATCTACTTCATCGGCTACGACCACGTTGAGATGTGGGCAACCCTCGAACCAATTTTTGCTGCGGCGCCGCTGAGGTGGACCCGTGTGGAGTTGCGGAACAGCCTTGAAGGTAAGGCTGCCGTCGAACTGAGCCCATAACCGCTCTGGTGCCCAGACCCCTGCTGGCGAGCGCTTCTCAACGTGGTCGGGCGTCCCGTTGAGCGTCGCTTCTCCGAGACTCGAGAAGCGTAGACGTCTTCGTGACCTATCGTTTCTGAGTGACGTTGAGGTCTGAGCTTCGTTCGAACTCTCGGTCACCTCGGCATGATGCCCCTGGAGGGTCGAGTGAGGACACCCAGAGTGGGGTGTGTGCCGGGGATGACTCCACCCGATAGGTTCCAGATAGCAAGGGAGTGCGAATTTTCTCCTTTTGACAAAACCCGGTTCTGGAATTGAGCTAGGTCCACTGGGTCCCAGCGTGAAAAGGAACAGGGACGATGCCAAAAACCAAAGAAGCGCAAGCAGCCTTTCGCGTTGATAGCCCAGTTACAGAGGTATTCCCTCACGTGGAGACCGCGCTTGTGGAAGCAGGATTCAAACGCGTTACCGCCGATGCCGCTCGCCAAAAGGTCAACGGGGAGTGGAAGCCTTTATTTGGGACCCTCTGGGGAGAGTTGTCGGTAGCTCTGCATCCCCTGGGCACCACTACCTCCGTGATGGTGACTTCACGTGCGGCCATTGACAACATCCACGCGGCAACTCGAGACCCCAATCAGCGCCTCTTCGAACTCTTCCGCGAGAAGATGTCGGCAAAGGTCCGTATCGTACGCTCGGATGCAGAACGCGAACGGGACAAAGTCCAGACCGCCGCGCTACACGCCGACGAACACTTCTGGGACGGCACCAACTTTGTCGGGGCGAAACCTTCAGCAGCGGCTCTTGGGGTCGTCAGGGAGATGGCACCCGATGAGTCGCCATGGCTGTTCCTGACATCGGTCGGAGCCGGCGCTCTAGCCGCTTTTGGCAATTACCTGGTGATAGTGAAGACCGGCGTTGTGGTGTCTTTTATGGCTGGGTCCCTCGGGCGAGGGCGGACAACGATGTTCGCATACCCCGACATCACGGCGATCGAATACAACGGTCAACTCATGTCCGGGGTGTTGGAGATCTTGACGCCGAGCTACCAAGGCACCGCAAACAAGGACTTCTGGAGAGGAACGACTCAGAGCCGAAACGCGAATAGCGACGACCCATACACTCTCTCCAACACCCTGCCCCTGAGCCCGTCCGAGTACAAGCAGGCCTTGCCGCGTTTGAACGAACTTCGAGGACGGATCGTACGTTCGAAGTCACCGGGGGGCAACGATCTTGGTCGCGGAAACATCTCTGTCGCCGATGAGATTCGCAAACTCAAGGAACTCCTAGACCAAGGGATCGTTGATCAAAGCGAATTCGATGAAGGAAAAAAGAAGCTGCTATCGAACTTGTGATGACCAGCCGGTGCCCATCGCGCGCAACCCGTCGTGATTCAGTTCCCGCTCAGGGTCCGGGTAGGGGGCCGTCGAGGGATGGCCCGCTTTGTGCGACCCCTGGCCATCGAGTAGACGGTTCCCGTACAGTCGGGGCAACGTCAGCGCCGCCCCGCGACTTCGATCGGAGATTCTCTTGGCCGTTGTGTTGGGCGTACTCTTCGTTGCCGCCGGGCTGGCTGCCTCTACCCGTTCGGGAATTCTGGAGACCCGAGCCGCAGGCACGCGAGAGATCCCTCTGTGGACCAACAGTCGCGGGTATCGACGACCACCGGCAAGCATTCTTCTGATCCTCGCGGCAGTTCTTCTTGTCGGGATCGGCGCTATCTTCTTCGTTCCAATCTGGGGAGGAGCCGCAGCTTTGTTGATGAGTTTGCCTCTCCTGCCTCCAGTCGTGGTCGTCGCGATTCACAACCGATCCGCGCAAGCCCACCCCTAGCGAGCCTGGGCGGAGGGGCGGTTCCATAGGCTTGCCCGGCGACCGTCGGGCTACGCGAGCTGCGGTGCGCCAAGCGAGAGCATCGTTGACGCCGCCGTGCTGGTCGCAGTTACCGCAGCAGTCGCCGGAGCCTGATGGTTGGGTGGTTGCCCTTGCCCAGCCATTCGAACGCGGAATGCGAAAGTGCCGTGCTGCGTGCGATGGCCGCCAAGCTCTGAGCGCCCTGCTCATCAAGGCTGCGGGCTGCGGGGCTCTTCCGCCGTTCCACCGAATTCTTCCCATTCGACGTTCCCGATAGTGCCGCCGAGCAGACAGGACGACCACGAGTCGCCATCGGGATACATGTCGTCAGCGGGGATCGGATTGGGATCGTGTTCAGGGATGACGACCCACCACATCCCATCCGGACGGTGCTCCACCTGGTCGAGGTCCAGAGTCCGCACCATCGGCAAGTCACCGAACGGGCTTCTCGAAATGGTCCGTGCCGCGCACAGAGCGAGCGCGTCGAAATTCTCGATGGGGTCGGACGGAGCGCGTGGCGCAACGGACGGCGTTGCCGTCGCGGTCACCGTGGCGCTGGGGCCCGGCACCTCGGCGGTGCAACCCGCCAGAATGAGCGTCGCAGCAAGCACGGCAACGATCGATCGACGTGGCGCCATGCTTTTCAATTCCCTGTCGGGCAGACCGGAGGCTGCGGGTATGAGGCGTTGAACGGCTCGATCGCGCTGAGGTCAGAGAGGTCGTCGACAGGTCTCGAGCCCGAGCAATATCCGCCGGCGATCCAGGTGACATCCTCAATCGTTCCCTCGAGTGCGCAGCGCCCCCACGATTCGGTCCCCAGCCCGGGGTAGTCCGCAGCCACCGGCGACGTGTCGGTTCGTTTGAACAACACATACCAGCCGAAGGAATCGGTGCGTTCGAAGGTCGCGTCGGCGAAAGGGGTGAAGATAGTGGAGTAGCTCCCATCCATTGGGGGGCTATAGATTCGCGCTGCGCAGAGCGCGTAAGCGTCGAGCGCGTCGATTCGTGATTCGGGGCCTCGGACTTCAGGCGATGCGGTCGCTGTAACAGTCACCGTCCGTCCGGGAACCGCCGTCACCGTACAGCCGCTGAGGAACAGCGCCACAGCGCCGAGCGCCACCCCCTCGATGAACCGCACTGATCTCCCCCTGAGTTGCACACATCCTATACAGGGAGGAGGCCGGGCAGCGGCCTTCCCGAACGGGTATGCGACAGCCAATGCTCCCTCAGCGTCCAGGGTAGAGATCCACTCTTCATCGCATAACGAGTCGCTTGTCGGCTCGCCGTCGTACCGTTGCCGTTGAGGGTTCCCGTGAAGCCGTTCTCATATGAAGTTTTTCAGGCACAAGCCTGGCCGCTCAGCGCTCCTGCAACGCCCAAGAAGTGGGGGCACGGTGAAGAGCCGATTGATCGCTCGACGCTGCCATACTCCGAGAAAGCCGTCGCGCCGCCGGAGCAGCGTCGACTCTTTCACCGCACATGAATGGACCCCATGACTACCCAGACGCGACTTCCCATGCCGATGAACTTCGATCAGCCGAGTATCCGAACAGCCGGCGGTGAAGGAGTTGTCAGCGGACTTGCAGTCGGTGGGTTCATCACCGCGTTCTTTGTGCCGTTCGTCGGGTTTTGGTTGTCCGTGTTCTCGTTCGCAGACATCCGGAACGGGAACCGTTCAGGTATGGCTATCGCCACTTGGGGGACAGTGTTCAGCATTCTGGGTGTCCTGACGCAACTCGCACTGGCGTTCATCTTCGTGAATTCCGGTATTGCCAGCCTCAACGAATTTGCGACGACGTTCTCCGAACCGGCCAGCGTTCCCGTGCCGTAGATGCGCTTGCCGTTCCACAGCCGGCTACAACTGGCCTCCCAGGTAGAAGAACCTGTCGTACGGCAGCGGGGCAAGAGCGAGCAGCGCCACCAGCGCGACGAGGAGCCATCTTTTGCTCCGAGCGAGCACAATCATGCACAGCCCCATCAGGCCGACGATGGCTAGCGTGAGGAGAGGTGCGCCCGGAAACAACCACGCGTTAGTTCCGCCAAGACGGCAGATCGCGGGTAGGTCCTCGCTGAGCATGCTGTTGGTCCAGATGTTCGGACATTGCCCAAGCGCAGAGAGCCCGCCCCAGACGGTCAGCGGTAGGAAGATCGCGAAGGCCGCGATGATCACGGCGACCCCGAGAATGGGAAGAAGAGGGGTGACCTGCCTCCCGTGCGTGGACGCACTCATGCACTCGACCATACTGCTGGCTCAGCGCTGATTGGTGGTTTCGCTTCAGCCCTTCTCCCAGAGCCGCCGCGTGCGAACCATGCTCGAAATGCGCGATCTGCTTGATATTTCCCCGGTCCACGTCAAGGACCGCTCCGCGCGGAATGTAGCGATCAAGGTCCGTCACGCACATGACTGCCTCACTTCGAGGGAGCGTCACTCTCTGCGATTGACTTGCGAACGTCGTCCATGTCGAGGCCTTTCACCGCGGCGATGACTTGGTCGAGCTGGGGGGGTGCGAGCGCGCCCGGTTGGGAGAACACGAGGATCTGGTCTCGGAAGACCATGAGGGTCGGGATCGACGTGATTCCGGCGGCTGCGGACAGGGCCCGCTCAGCTTCGGTGTCGACCTTGCCGAAGACGATGTCGGTGTGCGCTTCGGATGCGGCCTCGTAGGTCGGTGCGAATGCCCGACAGGGTCCGCACCAGGCGGCCCAGAAGTCGACGAAGAGGATGTCGCTGTCTTCGACGGCGGAGTTGAACGAGCTGGTTGTCAGGTCGACGGTGGCCATGGTTTTCCTTTCAGAGAGGTGCCGTTCGGTTTCAAGCAAGCGCTCACGCGAGGGTGAGGAAGAGTTTCTCCAGCTCGTCGACGGTGAGCTGGTTGGTTGTGTCCGCCGGGGAGCCGATGCAGTCCTTCATTGCCGAGGAGACGATGGTGAAGCCGGCGCGATCGAGTGCCTTCGAGACGGCGGCCAGCTGGGTGACCACGTCGCGACATTCGGCACCGGATTCGACGGCGGTGATCACCGACGCGAGCTGGCCCTGGGCGCGACGCAGGCGGTTGAGGATTCTTTTCTGGCTATCCACTGCGGGTTCGATCGGGGCTTCGGTTGGTGTTGGCATGTGTGCTCCTTAGATGTTGGTGAGAACGGGGATGGGGGCGTTTCGGTCGGTCGCGGAGGTCCCGGCGAGCCAGGTCCTGTATCCACCGTCGAGGTTACGCACGTCGCGGCCCAGTTGGGTGAGCAGTCGCGCTGCGGTGTGACCGCGTTGCCCGACCTGGCAGTGAACGACCAGCGGTGTGTGCGGCAGTTCGGAGGTACGGGCGCGGATTTCGTCGAGGGGCACGTTGATCGCGCCGGGGATCGCGCCGTGAGCGAACTCATCGACCGAGCGAACGTCGACGAGAGTGGCACCAGCGTCGATGGCCTTGTCGAGCTCATGCCATTGAATGCTTCGCGTTGTTCCCGTTGCGACGTTGTCGGCAACGTAGCCGGCCATGTTGACGGCATCCTTTGCTGAGCCGTACTGCGGGGCGTACGCCAGCTCGAGTCGCGACAGCTGGGACGCGGTCAGGTGTCCGGTCATGGCGGTGGCAATGACGTCGATGCGTTTGTCCACACCCGTCCGACCGACGATCTGGGCGCCGAGGATGGCATCCGTTTCCGAGTCGATGAGCAGCTTCATGGACATCTGCTCAGCTCCTGGGTAGTAGCCCGCGTGAGAGGACGGATGCGTGTGCACCACTCGGTGTGGACGACCGGAAGCGGCCAGACGGGTCTCGCTCCATCCGACCATGGCGATGGTGAGCCCAAAGAGACCGACGATCGCGGTTCCCAGGGCCGGAACGCTCGGTTCCGCGATCCCCACGATGGCGTCCGCGGCGGTTCTCCCATGCCGGTTGGCGAGTCCCGCCATTGTGACGAGCGTCGCAGCAGCGTCGATGGCATCCGTCTTCTCGACAGCATCACCGACCGCATAGATCGAAGGATCACTGGTGCGCTGGTATTCGTCGACGGCGATGCCGCCCGTTTCTCCGACGGCGAGGCCGGCGGTGAGCGCGAGATGCGTGTCTGGGCGAACGCCTCGAGCTTCAATGATGAGGTCGGTCTCGATGATGGATCCGTCGTCGAGGTGCACCTGGCCTGCGCTGGCGTCGGTGACCGTGCTGTTGACGCGCACGTCGACGCCATGATCGAGAAGGATTTCGAGAACGGGGATCGCCATCTCGGGGTCGAGAGGAGAAAGAGGCTGCGGGCCGCGCTGCACAAGCGTGACCTGCACGCCACGGGAGACGAGGTTCTCAACGGCCTCGAGCCCGATGAATCCCGCTCCGACGACGACCGCCCGGGCATCGGTCCCAAGTCCTTCCAGCACGGAAGAGATCGCGTCTACGTCGTCGACCGTGCGAAGGGTGCGCACCGGAACGCCGTGCCCGGGAAGCGCAGACCCTGTGGTCGCACCGGCGGCGACGATCAGGACGTCGTAGCTTTCGGTGGCGGTCGCGCCATCGAGAACGTTGGTCACCTGCACGGTCTTCGCCTCTCGATCAATCCGGACCACCTCGTGGTTGACACGCACATCGAGGCGGAACCGGGCGGCAAGCGACTCGGGAGTTTGAAGCAGGAGGCTGTCTCGATCCTCGATAATCCCGCCGACGTAGTAAGGCAGGCCACAGTTCGCGAAGGAAACGTACGGACCGCGTTCGAAGACGACGATCTCTGCCGCCTCGTCGAGGCGACGGAGCCGCGTGGCCGCCGACATCCCGCCGGCGACGCCACCGATGATGATGGTCTTCATTCAGTTCCTATCCGGAGTCGGGTTGGTCAGCGTGAGAACAGGCGAGAGAGGAACCCGCCGGTGCTCGGCTCGCGGTCATGACCCTGGCAACGGTCGGTCCGCGGTACCCCGCGCATCACCTCATCAACATGCTGGCCGCAGCCCGCCCACGTCGTCTTTCCACAGGTCTTGCAGGTTACGGCTCGGCACATAAGGTTCGTTTCTCCCATCGATTTGCATACCCCGGGGGGTATCGTAACTACGAGTATATGATACCCCCGGGGGTATAGCAAGCCGATCGCCCCGGACTCAGCGCTCGGGCACGTTTGAGCGTGACGTCTCGTAGGGGGTCCGTAAGGCAGACACCTTTCGACCTGGCACGCGGCCGCCCTATAATCAACGCAGCAGATTGGCCCGGGCAACCCCTGAGGTGATAGAGGGATGACAAGCGGCATGAGTCCGAGCACAGGGCGGACGATCGCCGTCCTCGGCGCCACGGGCCGTCAGGGCGGCCAAGTCGTCCGGCGCCTGCTGGTGGACGGATGGCACGTACGGGCCATCATTCGAAAGCCCGGCAGCAAGAAGGCCGTGATACTCAAGGAGCGGGGAGTTGACGTCTTCGGGGCCGATCTAGAGGACCCGAAGTCTCTCGACTCTGCCTTCGCCGGGGCGCATGGCGTATTCAGCATGCAGGAGCCGCGTTCTGGCTCGATCGAGATCGAGATTCGCCAAGGCACGAATGCCGCCCGGGCGGCCGCGCGAGCCGGGGTCCGACACGTGGTCTACGGATCGGCGGGGCCGGGAGAGGAAACGACGGGCATCGAGCAGTGGGACGCCAAAATCGAGGTCGCGCGCCAGATGAAAGGGCTGGGGCTGCCGCTGACGGTCTTGCGTCCGATGGCGTTCATGGAACTCATGGTCGATCCGTCTTTCTACCCGCAGAGCTCCACGTGGTACACCATGCCGAAGCTCGCCGGCCTGGACTGCCGGATTCCTTGGCTCAGTGTGCGCGACCTCGGGGCGATCGCGGCCAAGGCATTCGCCGATCCGGAAAGGTTCATCGGAATGGACTTGCGGCTCGCCGCAGACGTCAAGTCTCTGGCGGAGTGCAGGGCGATCTATCGTGACGTCACGGGCAAGAATCCGCCCCGCTTCCCCATACCACTGTTCCTATTCCGGAAGTTCGTCGGGGACGATGTGCTGAACATGTGGCGGTGGCTGCGGGTCAACCCCGTGGAGCTTGACATAGGCCCGACCTACGAGATCCACCCTGAAACTATGGACGTACGGACGTGGCTGGCGAACTCGCACTGAACGAGGAGTATCGAGATCGTCCGATCGCGTGTGCCCGTTAATGGTCCACATCGGCGTCGAACAATACCCACCAGCCAATTGTCGTGAACTTGTGGCTCGGTGCACCTAGCTCGGCGCAATGATGAGATTCATGCCACTCTCCGGGTGATACCCCCACGACTCGGAGTACTTGTCCCACTCGCCTGTTTGTCGACCATCAAGCGCCCGGGTGCTGCCGATGAGTTCCGAGACATGTTTGGGAACGTCGAGCTCTTCGTAAACGCAATCAAGTGCGCGCGAGGTCATACCCGGGGCATCGTCGGTATCCGGTTTCGTCGAAACAATGAGCGTGGTCCCGTCATCTTCAACCGCAACAACTTTATCGAAAAGATCGTCATACAGCTTCTGCGTCACAGCGTCTCGAGTTCCCGTCGGACCTGGTTCCGGGGACTCAGCTGCGGACTCCACCCGCCGTGATACCGGCAAGAAGTTTCCGGTTCCTCGGTGGGCGCGTCGGAGTCTCCCCCACATGCTCCTGCATTGACTCATTGTTCGGTCGTCGACTCCGACTCTGACACGGCAACTGCCATTCCTCGTCCCGAGGCCCAGAAGGAGGGTCGCATCAACACCGTTACGAGCCTGGAGGCCCGCACCTCTGTAGTGCGCTCCGGACTTCGGGGCACAAGCGTCGCTGTTGACAATCATGCTCGGTTGCGACTGCAGCGTATGGCCTGGCGGTGCGGGCCGTTCTCACCAAGATGATTGCGCTTCCACAAGTCGGCGCATGGTTGAAGGCGTCCACACCGCGTGGCTCCGAGCGGTGCAGTCAGTCGGTATGGTGGCGTCATGCGTTGGTGGATTATCCTGACTGTCCTTGCCCCGTTCATCGCCGTCGCCCTCGTGGCGTGGCTCTCCGTCGCGCTCTACCGGTGGAGGCAACGCCGGACGGATGAAGTAGCTCGAGCAGCAGCGATTGACGTGTATCGCACTATGCGCGGTTCCCCGAGTACCGACCGCAATCCACCGTCTGAGTAATCCAGGAAAGACGCTGACTGAGGCGTCGAGTAGTGACTCAGAAAGCTGCCACGATAGTTCACATGAAGAAGTTCATCGCGACTTTCGTCCTCGTCGCCGCTCTCGCCCTGACCGGTTGCGGTGGGACGGGCGCCGCGCCTGCTCGCACTTCGCCAGCCGCCGCCGCCGATGAAGCCAAGCCCGTCGAGGAAGCGCCCAAGGCTCCCGACTTGGCGGGCAGCTGGAAGCAGAGCAACTCGCAGAGCGAGACCGACTTCATGACGGCTGCGATCACCGACGACGTCATCAGCGTCGACTGGGAGCTGGGGAGCGAAGACATCACTGCCGTCTACTGGGTGGGCACGTTCGAGGCCCCGGCCGACGCGACCGAAGCTCACACGTGGACCTCGCAACGTGACGCTGCGGCGACCAACACGGCGGTCATGGCGTCGACAGACGACACGAAAGACTTCACTTACAAGGAAGGCGTCATCAGCTTCACGGTGAGCATCCAAGGCAAGTCTGCGACTGTCGAATTGAAGAAGAACTAGCGGCCGCCCCTGGGCGCGTAGCCAGAGAACCATCGCCGCTGCTCGCTTGCCGCGTTCTTTCAACCATCCGCTCTCCGACCGTTTCCGATGTCCCGCAAGACGTTCCTTATGCGAGATCCTTGGCTCAACTACCAAGCACGTCGTCGAGAATCTCAGCCGTCACCGGGTCAACTTGGTCCGCTGTGACCACATAGCTGTTACGCGTAATTTGCTCGCTCGCATGGCCGAGAAGTCTGGACGCCAGCGTGATCCCGGCTGCCCGCTCGATCAGCGTCGCGGCCGTGCGCCGGTAGATGTGTGTCGTGTACTCGGTGACATCGACGCCGAGCGCGACGAGTTCCGCGCGCTCATCGTTAATGAATGCACGGAGTAAGCGCTCATAGTTGCTGACGCTCATTGTGAGACCGGTTTTTGTCGGGAACAGGAACGCTTCTGGGTCGGGCTCGGCCAGTGCCAGGCGGCGGCGCACGGCCGCTGCGGCCATCGAGGGAAGCGCGATGTTCCGTCGTTGTCGAGCACGCTTCGGGGAATGCTTTCGATGCGTCCCTTGGGTCTTGTTGCTGACGATTGTGCCGTTGACGACGAGGGTAGGCGGCAGAGTGGTCATGTCCACATCGCACCGGCGTAGGCCGAGGCATTCTCCGATCCGCACCGAGGTTCCCAGCATGATCTCCATACCGTCGAGCAGGGCACGGTAGTTGGGCCGCGGGCCGTCATCGCGCGTGACTCTCCACTGCTCCATCAGCTCCCTGATGCCGACGATTTGCGCCGTGCTGAGCGCGGACTCCTTTCTGGGCGCCGTCGGAAGCCGCTGAACGTCACGCACCGGGTTTCGATCCAGCGCGTCGTCCCGTACGGCGTACCCACAGACGAGACTCAGCACCGCGCGGGCACGCCGCGCCTTCGAAATAGTCTCTTCGTCCAGGATCTTCTGCAGGATGCGGTCACAGCGACCGACAGTCAACTGGTCGAGCCGGACTCCCCCGCATCGCGGGACGATGATCACCCGCGCAGTCGTCTCGTACGACTCGTACGTCGAGTACGAGAGGCCGCCGGTGTTCGCGCGGGTGAGGATTTGTGACAGCCACAGCTCGACCACGTCGGCGATCGTGCTCGACGGCGAAAGCGCCGCCGACCCGCCGGTGCTGAGCGCCTTCGCCTGCCGGAGAAGGTCGGCGCGGGCAGCGTCCTCAGTGTCGTCGGTCGTCGCAAGACGATGCAACGCCCCGCTGTCGTCACGGAAGGATGCTCGGGCTCGGTACCGGCCGCTCGGGAGGACTCCCACGACGACGCTGCCCAGCTCACCGGCGCGGATCTGCGGCCTAGCCATGCCGGTGCTCCTGCACCCAGGTGAGCACGTCTTGCACGTCGTACCGCACGTGCCGGCCAAGCTTGAGATACGGCGGACCGGCGTGGGTCAGGCGCCAGTCCTCCAACGTGCGCTCGGGCAGCCGGAGCAGCTCCGCAACTTCGTGCTGTGTGAGGAATTGCGGGGCGGTCTGCAACGTCAGGTCCATACCCAACAGGTGCACCATCGAACCCGTACTCGGCCGGGACAACTCCGTCTCAACCGGGACTGCCTGACACCATTAAAAGCCCACATAGGGTTTTTGGTGTCGTTTTTGGTCACAGAGGCCGTTTTGGACCTGTGAGGAAGGATGGGCGATGTCTGATTTCGCCGCGGAATCCTGCGCCTGTTACTGCTGGGGTACCTGGACTCGAACCAAGAACAAATGAACCAGAATCATCCGTGTTGCCAATTACACCATACCCCAATGGCCAAAAGCATTGCCTCGGCCGAGTGTCAACTGTAGCCTAACCCCGGCCCACTCTCAAATTGAGCGGGTGCGTGCCGCCACCGTGTCGCGCACGATCGTCGCCGACGCCTGGGCACCCGTTCCCGCAGCAACGATGAGCTGCTCCGGGCCGGGAGGAGTGATGTCGCCTGCGGCATATAGACCGGGCACGGACGTCCGGTGGTCCGCATCCACGATGAGCAGGCCGTTCTCGTCAGTATCCGCGCCCAGCCCGTCGAGATAGCCCAGCGTCGTCTCCCAGCGCGGCCGCACGAACCCGGCGGTGCGGGCGATGACCTCGCCGTCGGAGAGCGTCAGCCCGGTCAGTTCTGCGCGTTCGCCCACGAACTCGGTGACGACGCGACGTTCTACCCGGATGCCGTGGGTCGCCAGCATCCGCTCGTCGCCGTCAGAGACGGTCCCGACGCCGTTGGTGAAGACGATGATGTCGTCGCTCCAGACGGACGCGTGCAGGGCTCGCTCGGCGAGGTCGTCCGACTCCCCCACGACGGCAAGCGCCGCCCCGGCTTTCTCGAAGCCGTCGCACTCGTAGCAGCTGTGCAGCGCGGTGCCATAGAAGGCCCGCAGGTTGCCGATCGCCGGGAGTACCTCGCGGAGACCGGCAGCGACGAGCACCCGCCGAGTCGTGACGTCCTGGTCCGGCGCGCCACGCACGCCGGCGGCTGTGACCCGGAATCCCCCGTTTTCGGCCGACACCCGGTCGACCAGGGCGAATTGCACATCGCCGTCGGCGTAAGACGCGACCTCCTCGCGGCCCAACCGCCGAAGCTCCAACGGCGAGACGCCGTCGCGGGTGAGGAAGCCATGCGAGTGCAGCGTGGCGGCGTTCCGGGGCCGGTTGCCGTCGAGAACGAGGACCCGCTGCCGGGCCCGGACGAGGTTCAGCGCGGCCGACAGGCCGGCCGGTCCCCCGCCGACCACGACGACGTCGACATCGAACGGGCTGGTCATGCCGACAGGTGCGCCGAGAGCCGTGACAACCGGGCCAGCGTGTCGGCCTTGCCGAGGATCTCCATCGATTCGAACAGCGGCGGCGAGACGCGACGACCGGAGACAGCGACGCGCAGCGGGCCGTACGCTATCCGGGGCTTCAGTCCGAGCCCCTCGATCAGCGTCGCGGCCAGAGCGCCCTGGAGGCCCTCGGCGTTCCACTCGGAGTCCGGCAGCTCGGCCAGGGCCTCGCTGGAGGCCGACAGCACGTCAGTCGCGTTCTGCGGCAGGCTCTTCAGTGCGTCGTCCTGGTACTCGATGCCCGCGGCATCCGTGAAGAGGAACCCGAGCATGCCCGGTGCCTCACCGAGCAGCCCGATGCGCTCCTGGACGAGCGGCGCCGCCTCGGTGAGAATCGTGCGCTGCTGGTCGCTGAGCGGTTCGGTCAAAATGCCGTCTCGCACGAGATACGGGATGGTGCGCTCGGCGAAGTCGGCGACGTCGAGCAGGCGGATGTGGTCGCCGTTGATCGACTCGGCCTTCTTGAGGTCGAACCGGGCGGGGCTCGGGTTGACGTTCACGACGTCGAACGCGGCGACCATCTCGGTAAGGGAGAAGACGTCGCGGTCGGCCGACAGGCCCCAGCCGAGGAGGGCGAGGTAGTTGACGAGGCCTTCGGGGATGAAGCCCCGGTCGCGGTGGTGGAACAGGTTCGACTCGGGGTCGCGCTTCGACAGCTTCTTGTTGCCGTCGCCCATGACGTAGGGCAGGTGGCCGAAGCGGGGAATGAACGTCGTCAGCCCGATGTCGATGAGCGCGTGGTACAGCGCGATCTGCCGCGGCGTCGACGGCAGCAGGTCCTCGCCGCGGAGCACGTGGGTGATGCCCATCAGGGCGTCGTCGACGGGGTTCACGAACGGGTAGAGCGGATGCCCGTTGGGGCGAACGACGACGAAGTCGGTGAACGACCCGGCCGGGAAGGTGATCTCACCGCGGACGAGGTCGTCGAAGCTGAGGTCGGTGTCCGGCACCTTGAGCCGGAGGGCAGGCAGGCGGCCCTCGGCCCGGAAGGCGGCCCTCTGCTCGTCGGTGAGGTCGCGGTCGAAGTTGTCGTAGCCGAACTGTTTGGGGCGGCCGGCGGCCTCGTTGCGCGCGTCGATCTCTTCGGCGTTCGAGTAGCTCTCGTAGACGTGGCCGGCCGCGGTGAGCTTGCTGATGACGTCGCGGTAGATGTCGGCGCGCTGCGACTGACGATAGGGGCCGTGGTCTCCGCCGACTCCCTCACCCTCGTCCCAGTCGAGCTTCAGCCAGCGCAGGGCGTGGAGGATGAGCTCGTAGCTCTCCTCGGTGTCTCTCGCGGCATCCGTGTCTTCGATCCGGAAGATGAGCCGTCCCCCGGTGTGCCGCGCGTAGGCCCAGTTGAACAGGGCGGTGCGGATGAGCCCGACGTGGGGCGTGCCGGTCGGAGACGGGCAGAATCGGACGCGGACGTCACTGCCGGAAGCCGTTGAGAAGAGGGGGGAGTTTTCGCTTGACATCACCCGCAATCCTAGCCGCTGGCGGGCACCGGGGCGGCGGGCCGGCGGCTCACGACGATGGTGCCGACGACAACGACGGCGACGAGCGCGGTGGCGGCCACGGCCAGTCCGTCGAACCCGACGAAGGCGAGGATCGGACCGGCCAGCGCTCCCCCGACAGCGCCGGAGAGGCTCATCAGGGTGTCGGAGATGCCCTGCACGCGCGGGCGGCGAATGGGTTCCGTCGACTCGGTGATCAGTGCCGAGCCGGCCACCGTCGAGGCGCTCCACCCGAGCCCCAGCAGAACCAGCCCGACACTCACCGCCGGGGCGGACTCCGCGCCCATCGCGATCGTGACGAGAGCAGCAACGAACAGGGACTGTCCGAGCAGGATCACCGGGAGTCGCCCCAGCCGGTCCGCCAGGATGCCGAACACCGGCGACAGGGCGAACATCCCGGCCACGTGCAGGCTGATGGTCAGCCCGATGATGGTGAGGCTGGCGCCGTGGTGGAGCAGGTGCACCGGCGTCATCGACATCACGGCCACCATCGTGGCGTGACTGAGCGCAACGGCGGTGATGGCGAAGCGCTCCCGCGCGCGAGAGACGGCCGCGGTCTGCTCCGGCCGCGAGCCGGCATCCGACGTCGCGCCGAGCGCCCGCGCGGTCAGCAGCGGGTCGGGGCGAAGAGCGAAGAGATAGACCAGGGCGGCCAACACCTGCGCCGCGATGCCGAACAGGAACGGGCCGGTGAGTGGCACCAGACCCAGGACCCGGCCGACAGCATCCCCCGGTTCGAGCAGGTTGGGACCGATCACAGCGCCAATGGTGGTCGCCCACACGACGATCGACAGATCGCGGCCGCGGGTGCGGTCGCTCGCCAGGTCGGTGGCGGCGAACCGGGCCTGCAGGCCGACCGCCACGCCGGTGCCGAGCAGGGCGAGCGCGAGGAGGAGGAGAGGGAAGCTGCGGACGGTCGCCGCGACGATGGTGAGCGAAGCGCCGAGCGCCGAGACCAGAGCCCCGCCGCCCAGCGCAACCCGCCGCCCATGGCGGACGGCGATCCGGGCGAGCGGGATGGCCGCGATCGCCGCCCCCAACGTCGACATCGTCGCGGCCATGCCCGACCAGGCATCCGAGCCGGAGATGTCAGCGGCGAGGAGGGCGCCGAGGGAGAGCGTGGCCCCGACAGCGAACCCGCCGAGCACTTGCCCGGCCGAGAGCAGCCAGACCGACCGCCGCTGCAGTGCGGCGAGCTCTGCCTGACCGATCGCGGCGCTCATGAGGGGTCAGGCGGCGGTGTTGCGCAGGACGCCCAGGCCCGAGACGGCGACCTCGACGGTGTCGCCGGACACGAGAGGCCCGACCCCTGCTGGGGTACCGGTCAGGATGACGTCGCCGGGGAGCAGCGTGAACACCGCTGAGGCGTAGGCGATGATGTCGGCGACGGAGTGGATCATGTCAGAGAGCGGAGCCTGCTGGCGGATGTCGCCGTTGACGCGGGTCTCGATCGTTGCGCCGTCGAAGGAGAACTCGGTGTCGATGACCGGGCCGAGCGGGCAGAAGGTGTCGAAACCCTTCGCGCGGGTCCACTGCCCGTCCTTCTTCTGAAGGTCGCGGGCGGTCACATCGTTGCCGATGGTGTATCCGAAGATCACGCTCTCGGCATCCTCGGCGCGCACGTTCCTCGCGACGGCGCCGATGACGACGGCGAGTTCGCCCTCGTGCTCGATCCGGTCGGACAGCGACGGCAGAACGATGCGGTCGTTCGGGCCGATCACCGAGGTGTTCGGCTTGAGGAACAGCAGCGGTTCGGCCGGGGGTTCGTTACCGCCCATCTCCTTGACGTGGTCGGCGTAGTTCTTGCCGACGCACACCACCTTGGAGCGTGGAATGACCGGCGCGAGGAGCACGGCATCCGCCAGCGGCACCCGCTCACCGGTGGTCTCGAATCCGCCGAACATCGGATCCGCGGCGAGCACGACGAGGTCGCTCTCATCGAGGATCCCGAAGTTGATGGCACCGTCATGGCTGAATCGCGCTATTTTCACGTGTCGAGCCTAGCCTCTCCGGCGCTTCCTCCGTCAGGCGCGAGCGTCGCGGATTCGCGCGCTCAGGAATCCAGACGGTACAGCCAGCCGTGCGGGTCTTCGCGGCGTCCGTACTGGATGTCGGTGAGCTCGTCGCGAATCGACATGGTCAGTTCGCCGGGTTCCGCGTCGGGAGCACCGATCGAGAACTCTGCTGTCTTCAGCTCGCCGATGGGGGTGATCACGGCGGCGGTGCCGCAGGCGAACACCTCGGTGATCTCACCCGACTCGACTCCTGCGCGCCACTCGTCGACGGTCACGGCGCGCTCCTCGACCGTGTACCCGCGGTCGGTCGCGAGTTGGATGATGCTGTCGCGGGTCACGCCCTCGAGGATGCTGCCGGTGAGTTCGGGGGTGACGATCCGCTTGTCCCGGTGGACGAAGAAGATGTTCATGCCGCCGAGTTCTTCGATGGTGGTGCCGGTCTCGGCATCGAGGAAGAGAACCTGCGCGCAGCCGTTCTCAGCTGCCTCCTGCTGCGGGAGCAGGGATGCCGCGTAGTTGCCGCCGCACTTCGCCGCTCCGGTGCCACCGCGGCCGGCGCGGGTGTACTCGGTCGACAGCCAGATCGACACCGGCTTCACTCCGCCGGAGAAGTACGCCCCTGCCGGGCTCGCAATGACGTAGTAGCCCACCTTCTGGGCGGCCCGAACACCGAGGAACGACTCGTTCGCGATCATGAACGGCCGGAGGTACAGGCTCGTGTCTTCGCCGGACGGCACCCAGTCCTTGTCGGCGGCCACGATCTGGCGCAGCGACTCGAGGAAGTCCTCGACGCTCAGCTCCGGCAGCGCGAGCCGCCGCGCAGACCGCTGGAACCGCTCGGCGTTCTTCTCGGGTCGGAACGTCCAGACCGAGCCGTCCGCGTGCCGGTAGGCCTTGAGCCCCTCGAAGATTTCCTGGCCGTAGTGCAGCACGCTCGACGCGGGGTCGAGCTGCAGCGGTCCGTACGGCTGGACCCGGGCGTCGTGCCAGCCGTCGTCGAGGGTCCAGTCGATCGCGACCATGTGGTCGGTGAAGTGTTTGCCGAATCCGGGGTTGGCCAGGATCTCCTCGCGGTGCGCCTCTTCGACGGCCGAGGCCGACGGGCGGTGCTCGAAGGCCAGCGGGAAGGATTCTGTGTCGGTTCCTGGTGCGAGAGTCATGTGCGTTCCTTTGCGTGCTGAAATCTAGTGTGCGCCGAGCGACGCGACGATCGCATCCCCGACGGCCGACGTCGACCGGGCGTTGCCGGTTCGAGCGGCGATGTCGGCGGTCACGGCGTCGGTCACCGCTTGTGACTCGGCGGCGAGTCCCAGGTGCTCGAGCAGGAGGGCGACGCTGAGGATGGCAGCGGTCGGGTCCGCTTTCTGCTGCCCGGCGATGTCGGGGGCAGAACCGTGGACCGGCTCGAACATGCTCGGGAAGGCGCCGTCCGGGTTGATGTTTCCCGAGGCCGCGAGCCCGATGCCTCCGCTGATTGCGCCGGCAAGATCGGTGAGAATGTCGCCGAAGAGATTGTCTGTGACGATGACGTCAAATCTAGCAGGGTCGGTGACGAGAAAGATCGTGGCGGCGTCGACGTGCAGGTAGTCGACCTGCACCTGCGGGAACTCCGCCGCGACCGCGTGCACGATGCGCTGCCAGAGTCCGCCCGAAAAGGTCAGAACGTTGGTCTTGTGCACGAGCGTCAGCTTGTTGCGTCGGGCGGATGCCTTCGCGAACGCGAACCGGACGACGCGCTCCACACCGTACGCGGTGTTCACCGAAACCTCGTTGGCGATCTCGTGTTCGGTGCCCTGCCGGATCGCGCCGCCGTTACCGACATACGGGCCCTCGGTTCCTTCCCGCACGACGAGGAAGTCCACGTCTCCGGGATCGGCGAGCGGGCTCGGGACCCCGGGGTAGACCCGGGTCGGCCGGAGGTTGGCGTAGTGGTCAAGCGAGAAGCGCAGCTTGAGCAGCAGTCCGCGCTCGATGTTCGCGCCGGCAAGGCGCGGGTCACCGGGCACTCCCCCGACGGCTCCCAGGAGGATGGCGTCGTGTGAGCGGATCGCGTCGAGGTCGTCATCGGTGAGGACGTCGCCCGTCTCGAGGAACCGGGCCGCCCCGAGCGAGAATTCCGTCGTGTCGAAGCTGACGTCGCTGTCGCGGGTGACGGCATCCAGGACCTTCACTGCTTCGGCGATGACCTCAGGGCCGATCCCGTCCCCCGGAATGACCGCTAGCTTGACCTGACGCGACATGAGTGCTCCATCCTGGGCGGGGAATTTCCGACCCGTCCAGCCTATCGCCGCGCTGTCCGGCTCACCGCACGGAACGGAACGCGAGCAGCGCGACGATCGCCGCGGTGACGATGAGCCCGCAGCCGAGCCACGCCGACAGCCCCACGCCGCTGTCGAAGGCGTGGCGGGCCGATTCGAGCAGCGCGGAGGCGGCGTCCGACGGAAGCTCACCGGCGACGTGCACCGCTCCCCCGAGGGTTTCGGCGGCTGCGCTGTGCTGATCGGCGGTGAGGCCGTCCGGCAGGAGGACGGCGTTCCGGTACGAGGCGGTGAGGATGCTGCCGAGGGTGGCTGTTCCGAGCACGGCGCCGAGCTCGTACGCCGTCTCGGAGACGGCGGAGGCGGCGCCGGCCTTGTCGACTGGGGCGCTCGCGAGGATCAGCTCGTTCGACACGGTTTCGGCCGCGCCGATTCCCAGGCCGAGGAGGACGAAGCAGATCGTGATCCCGGCCGCGTCGACCGCGCCCCCGGTGAGCCCGATCGCCCCGTACCCGACAGCCGAGAGAACGAGGGCGGCGGGAACCACGATCGATGGGCGCACCCGGGCGGCCACCGGCACGACCAGGAGCCCGGCGATGATCATGGTGATCAGCCCGGGCACGAGGGTGAAGCCGGCGGTGAGCGGTGACAGCCCGAGCACGAGCTGCAGGTGCTGTGAGACGAAGAAGAGTCCGCCGACGAAAGCGATGACGCTGAGCAGGTTGATGACGACGGCGCCGCTGAATGCGGGCTGGCGGAACAGCGCCAGGTCGAGCATGGGCGTCTCCAGCCGTCGCTGGCGCCGCACGAACAGGGCGCCGGCGACGAGCCCGAGCCCGATCGCCGCGAGACCGACGGCATCCCACCCTTCCGTGGCGAGGTGCTTGATGCCGTAGACGACCGGCAGCATCGTGACCAGCGACAGGGCGATGCTCACCAGGTCGAGCTTTCCCGGGGACGGATCCCGCGACTCCGGAACGAGGAACGGCGCCAGCGCGAAGAGCGGCAGCAGCACCGGGACGGCGAGGAGGAACACGGATCCCCACCACAGATGCTCGAGCAGGATGCCGCCGATGATCGGGCCGAGTGCGCTCCCGGCAGCAAAGGCGCTCGCCCAGATCGCGATCGCGAGGCGCCTCTGGCCCCGGTCGCGGAAGATGCTGCGGATCAGGGAGAGGGTCGACGGCATCAGCATGGCGCCGAAGAACCCGAGCGCTGCCCTCGCACCGATGAGCAGTTCGATCGACGGTGCGAACGCCGCAAGCACCGACACCAGCCCGAACCCGGCGGAACCGACGAGCAGAAGCTTCCTGCGGCCGATCCGGTCGCCGAGGCTGCCCATGGCGACGAGCAGCCCAGCCAGGATGAGCGGGTAGATGTCGATCATCCACAGCAGCGCTGTGCCGCTCGGAGTGAGCGCCTCAGAGATCGCCGGCAGCGCGAAGTTCAGCACCGTGTTGTCCACCGACACCAGGAGAACGGGCAGCATGAGCACGGCCAGCGCGGCCCAGCCTCGCCAGCCGACGCGAACCGGCGTCAGCTCGAGGGCGGGAGTGCGCGTGGGGGTAGTCATGACAGATCCTTCGGTGAAGACGGTGAAGCTCCTACTATACCGGCTGGACGGTATAGTAGGAGTATGACCTCCTCCCGTGCCGGATCCGATCGACGGATGCCGCAACCCGAGACCGCGCGCGATCGCATCCTCGTTGCCTACGAAGACCTCCTCATCGAGTCCGGGGAGCGCGGCGCGACCCTCGACGCGGTCGCCGCCCGCGCCGGCGTCTCGAAGGGCGGCCTGCTCTACCACTTCGGCTCGAAGGACGCTCTCACGACGGGCTTAATCGACCGGCTGCTCGTGCTGACCGACGAGGACATCGCGCTCATGCGCTCGGCCCCGGCGGGTGTCGTGGACTACCTGATCCGGACCTCGGTCTACGCCGGCACGGCACTGGATCGTGCGCTCATCGCCGCCGCGCGCCTGGCCCAGACGTCAGACCCCCGTGCGGGCGTCGCCCTCGCGACGATCCGGACCCGTTGGCTCGATGTGGTCGCGGAGGCGGTGGGCGACCCGGTCGTGGCCCGCGCCATCGTGCTCATCAGCGATGGGCTCTACTACAACTCCGCGCTGATGGGCATGGGCGCGCCCGATCCCGCCGACACGTCGGACGAGGCTCTCGACCGGCTCCTGGCCCTGATCGCGGCGCTCAGGGCCTAGCACAAATCCCGCGCCGTCCGCGCCGGAACGCGTGTCCCTAGCCCGTACCGGCGAAATAGCCCTAGTGTGATGCCACCAGCACCAGAAAGGGAGCAATCACCATGAGTATTGGTTTGGGAATTTTCCTACTCGCCATCGGGGCGATCCTGACGTTCGCCGTCAATGTGAGCCTCGACGTCATCGACCTCGACCTGATCGGCTACATCCTGATGGGAGCCGGCCTCATCGTCATCATCATCGGTATCGCGCTCCTCACCCGGAAACGCCGTACCGTCGCGACATCCCGCACCGACGTGGACCCGACCACCGGGTCCCGTGTGAACACGACAGAGCGTGACGACACACTCTGACCTGACACCAGGAAACACGAAGAGGGCCACCGCATCGCGCGGTGGCCCTCTTTGCGTGGTTGCAGTCCCGCGCTACTGCTCGGTGATCTCGATCGCCCGGAGGACGCTGGCGTCGATGTCGGAGCGAACCGACTCGAGGATCGCATCGGGCACCGGCGAGTCGACGGTGAGCACGCTCAGCGCCTGCCCGCCCGCCGCGCGACGGGCGACCTGCATGCCGGCGATGTTGATCGACGCCTCGCCGAAGCGTCGACCGTAGATCGCGACGATTCCGGGACGGTCGGTGTAGAGCATGACGATGTGGTGCTGGGCGATCGGCACCTCGACGTCGTAGCCGTTGATCTCGACGAGCTTCTCGATCTGCTTGGTGCCGGTGAGTGTTCCCGAGACCGAGATCTGTGATCCGTCGCTGAGCGCACCGCGCAGGGTGATGAGATTGCGGTATTCCTCGCTCTCGGCATCCGTCAGCAGGCGCACCACGATGCCGCGCTGCTCGGCGAGGAGCGGGGCGTTGACGTACGACACCGTCTCGCTCACGATGTTCGTGAAGATGCCCTTGAGCGCGGCGAGCTTGAGCACGCTGACGTCATACTCGCTGAGTTCGCCGTGCACTTCGACGTCGACGCTGGTGAGCGGCGACGAGGCGAGGGAGGCGAAGACCTGTCCGAGCTTCTCCACGAGCGGGATGCCGGGACGCACGTACGGGTCGATGACGCCGCCGGCCACGTTGACCGCGTCGGGGACGAGTTCGCCACCGAGGGCAAGCCGAACGGACCGGGCGACCGAGACGCCGGCCTTCTCCTGGGCCTCATCGGTAGAAGCGCCGAGGTGCGGGGTGACGATGATGTTCGGCAGGCCGAGCAGCGCATCGTCCGACGGCGGCTCAGAGACGAAGACGTCGAGGCCGGCACCGGCGATGGTCCCGGTGATGAGGGCTTCGTGCAGCGCCTTCTCATCGATAAGCCCGCCGCGGGCGACGTTGACGATGTACGCGGTCGGCTTCATCAGCGCGAGCTGGTCGGTGCTGATCATGCCGGTGGTCTCCGGCGTCTTCGGCATGTGGATGGTGATGAAATCCGACTGCTCGAGCAGTTCGTCGAGAGTAACGAGCTGCACGCCGAGCTGCTGTGCCCGCGCGCTCGTGACGTACGGGTCGTAGGCGACGACGTGAGTGCCGAACGCCTGCAGGCGGGCCGTGATGAGCGCGCCGATGCGGCCGAGGCCGATGATGCCGATGGTCTTCTCGTAGAGCTCGGTGCCGGTGTACTTCGAGCGCTTCCACTGCCCCTGTGCGAGCGCGTTGTGCGCCTGCGGGATGTGACGGGCCAGGCTCAGGATGTGCCCGACGGTCAGCTCCGCGGCCGAGATGATGTTCGACGTGGGCGCGTTGACGACCATGACGCCGGCGGCGGTGGCCGCCTTGATGTCGACGTTGTCGAGTCCGACGCCTGCACGGGCGATGACCTTCAGCTGAGGGGCCGAGGCGAGTGCTTCGGCGTCGACCTGGGTGGCTGACCGGACGAGGATCGCGTGGGCGTCAGCGAGCGAGGCGAGGAGCGCCGGCCGGTCGGTGCCGTCCACCTGGCGGATGTCGAAATCGGGCCCGAGGGCGTCGACTGTTGCTGGGGAAAGTTCTTCGGCGATCAGTACGACCGGTTTTGACACAGGGGCATCCTTTGCTTGCAACGGGGAGACGGGCGCCGCAGCCGTCGGGACGCACGTGCTCCAACTTTACTGGACGGCGGGCAGATGTTACGTCAGCACTGACCCGATGCCGAACAGCGCGAGGAGGCTCAGCGAGAGCGCCGCCACCGCCCCCAGGCCCGCGAGGTAGAGCAGCACTTGTGACAGCACGTCCCGGCGACGGCCGAGCCAGAAGGCGAGCGCGAAGACGGCGACCGGGAGCAGGATGCCGAGGATCAGCACGACCCAGCCGAGCGCGTTGATGGTCGTCTCGAGGCCGGACGCGATGATGCTGACGCCGGCAAGATTGCCGACGGCCTCCCAGACGTCGTAGGCGAAGACAAGCCCGAAGAGGATGGCCAGGGTCAGGGTCAGCCAGGCCGGTGCGTTCGCACGGGCAGGCTGGGCAGCGGATGTCGTCATGCTCAATTCCCTCCCACAATGAACGGCCACGGAATGAGCACGATCGCTCCCGCCACGAGGGCGAGAAACCGGGCGCGGAGCGAGCCGGACGCCCTCGTCAGCCAGAAGGTCGCGCCGATCCAGAGGGCCGGGGCGAGCACGGCGAACCACAACCCGACCGTGTACATCGCCGCGCCGACGATGTCCGTGGGTGCGTTCGTCGCGCGCTGGGCGGCGATCAGCCAGCCGATTGTATAGAGCAGGTAGATCCCCGCGAGGATGCCGAACGCGACGAGCGCCACGGAGCTCATCTGTCCCTGCCGACGGTCGGCGTCCGGCGTGGCGACGCGTCCGGGCTTGCCCACAACTTTCCACCCACCGGCGACCCGCGGCGTGGCGGCGTCGGTCGGCGTGGTGCCTCGCGTGGGTGGCGCCGCAGGTTCCGCGTCGCCGGCCCAGGTCAGTGCGTCATCGTCTGGGTGGTCCGAGCTCATGCCTGCCAGCGTACCGGCGATTTCGAGCCTGGTCCGCGACCCCCCTTCCGTGCTGACAACGCCCGGACGATACTGAGGGGCGTTCTCGTCGCCTGATCGACAAAGGAGGCAGGCATGATCGACAATCGACGCACTCTCCAGCGGGACAGATGGCGCGAACTCGACCGGGTGACCGGCATCGCCGGCATCGTCGCGACCGTGGTGCTGTTCGCCCCCATCATCGCGATCTCCACGCTGGGCGAGCCGGGCTTCACCGCCACCCCTGAGCAAGCCGCCGAGTTCTTCCGGAACGGGGACACCGCGTGGGTGACCGCAGCGGAAGCCACCGCCGCGCTCGGCATGCTGGCATTCCTCTGGTTTGTGGCCGGGTTGACGACACTGCTGCGCCGGGCGGAGGGCGAGCCCGCATGGCGATCGACCGTCGCCCTCGTCTCAGGGGTGCTCGTCGCCGCCTATGGGGTGATCGACGCGAGCTGGGATGCCGCGTTCAGCCGCGGGAGCGAGCTCGACCCGGCTGTGGCCATTTTCGCGTTCGACCTCGGTAACCTCGGCTTCGCCAACGCCTGGCTTGCGCTGGCGAGCTTCGCCATCGCGGCCGGGTGGGCCCTCCTCACTGGCCGCACCCTCGCAGCATGGTGGGGCTGGTGGGTGATCGTGGCCGGCGCAGGACTCATCATCGTGCGCTTCGCGTGGGAGAGTTTCGCCTGGACACTCCCCTACTTCGTGTTCTGGGCCTGGGTGATCGCGATCTCGATCAGGCTCCTCGCCCGCCCGACGGTGTCGCCGCGGTCAGGCTGACCACGGTTCACGCGACGGCGGGCTCCTGCGCGCCGCGGCAACTCGACGGGGCACGCTCGGTCGATCGGTCGGTCCCAGAAAGTCATTCGCCAGCGATATCCACCACCCTTTCGGCCCGATCGACGCCCGCGGCAACCGTTCGGGACCGATCGACCGCCGCGCCACACTTGAATCCCCGCAAAACGTCGCACGAAGCACCCACGAACGACAAAGTGCGTCAACTCGAGCATCGGCAACGACAACGTGCGGCGACTCGACGTGCGTGCTCGGTCGATCGGTCCCAGAAGGTCGTTCGCGATCGATCGCAACCACACTCTCGGCCCGATCGACGCCCGCGGCAGCCGTTCGGGACCGATCGATCGGCGCGCCACGCTTGAATCCCCGCAAAACGTCGCACGCGGCACCCACGAACGACAAAGTGCGTCAACTCGAGCATCCGCAACGGCAACGACAGAACGGCTCCCGCCTGAGGCGGGAGCCGTTCGTCGTTCAGAAACGGATGCGACTAGCGCGCGACGGAACCGTCGACGTAGTCGTCGTCGTTCGAGGCGTTCCAAGCGAAGAGCTTGCGCAGTTCGCGACCGGTCTCTTCGATCGGGTGGGCCTCGCCCTTGGCGCGGAGCTCGAGGAACTCGGGCGCTCCGGCGTCCTGGTCATCGATGAACCGCTTGGCGAATGCACCGGACTGGATGTCGGCGAGAACGGCCTTCATGTTCTCCTTGACGTTCGGGTCGATGACCCGCGGGCCGGAGACGTAGTCGCCGTACTCGGCGGTGTCTGAGACGCTCCAGCGCTGCTTGGCAATGCCACCCTCCCACATGAGGTCGACGATGAGCTTGAGCTCGTGCAGCACCTCGAAGTACGCGACCTGCGGCTGGTAGCCGGCCTCGGTGAGGACCTCGAAGCCGTACTGGACGAGCTGCGATGCGCCACCGCAGAGGACGGCCTGCTCGCCGAACAGGTCGGTCTCGGTCTCTTCGGTGAAGGTGGTCTTGATGCCACCGGCGCGGAGGCCACCGATCGCCTTCGCGTAGCTGAGGGTCAGCGGCCAGGCGTTGCCGGTCGCATCCTTCTCGACGGCAACGATCACCGGAACGCCACGGCCTGCTTCGTACTCGCGGCGGACGGTGTGTCCCGGGCCCTTCGGGGCGACCATGACGACGTCGACGCCCTCGGGCGCCTCGATGTAGCCGAAGCGGATGTTGAAGCCGTGGCCGAAGACGAGAGCCTTGCCGTGTGACAGGTTGTCCTTGATGGACTCTGCATAGATGGTGCGCTGGAACTGGTCAGGCGCGAGAATGACGATGACGTCGGCCCAGGCAGCAGCCTCGGAGACGCTCTTCACGGTGAAGCCCTGCTCTTCAGCCTTGGCGACCGACTTGGAGCCCTCCTTGAGGCCGATGACGACCTCGACACCCGAGTCACGAAGGTTGAGCGCGTGGGCGTGGCCCTGTGAGCCGTAACCGACGACCGCGACCTTCTTGCCCTGGATGATCGAGAGGTCGGCATCTGCGTCGTAGAAAATCTCAGACAATTGTTGTTTCTCCTTTATTGGTGAGGTGTTGCTGTCGGGCGTTGCCGTCTTCCGGCGGATCCCGGCTAGTTCTTGAATACGCGGTCGGTGATGGATTTGGAGCCGCGGCCGATGGCGAGCAGGCCTGACTGCGCCATCTCCTTGATGCCGTACGGCTCGAGGACCTTGAGCATCGCGTTGGTCTTGCCCGAGTCCCCGGTGACCTCGATCACCACGGCGTCCGTCGACACATCGACGACGCGGGCCCGGAACAGGGTGACCGCTTCGAGCACCTGCGACCGGGTGGTGTTGTCGACCCGGACCTTGATGAGCAGGTGCTCACGCTGGACGGACTGGTCAAAGTCGAGCTCCACGATCTTGATCACGTTGACGAGCTTGTTCAGCTGCTTGGTGATCTGCTCGAGCGGAAGGCCTTCGACGGTCACCACGACGGTGATCCGGCTCAGCCCGGGCACCTCGCTCGTACCGACGGCGAGCGACTCGATGTTGAAGCCGCGGCGCGCGAACAGCCCGGCGACGCGGGTGAGAAGGCCGGGCTTGTTCTCGACAAGCAGGCTCAGGACGTGTCTTGACATGGTCTAGGCCTCCTCATCGAACGACGGGCTGTGGTCTTTGGCGTACTGGACGTAGCTGTTGCTGACGCCCTGCGGCACCATCGGCCACACCATAGCGTCCGCGCTCACCACGAAGTCGATGACGACCGGGCGATCGTTGGTCTCCAGCGCGAGCTTGATCGCGGCGTCGACCTCTTCTTCCTTCGTCACGCGGATGCCGAGGCATCCGTACGCGTCGGCGAGTTTCAGGAAGTCGGGGATCCGGATGGTGTCGTGGCCCGTGTTCAGGTCGGTGTTCGAGTACCGGCCGTCGTAGAACAAGGTCTGCCACTGCCGGACCATGCCCAGTGAGGAGTTGTTGATGACCGCCACTTTGATCGGGATCTTGTTGATCGCGCAGGTGGCGAGCTCCTGGTTCGTCATCTGGAAGCATCCGTCACCGTCGATCGACCAGACGACACGGTCGGGTTCGGCGACCTTCGCGCCCATCGCGGCGGGCACGGAGTACCCCATGGTGCCGGCCCCGCCGGAGTTCAGCCACGAGTTGGGTCGCTCGTACTTGATGAACTGCGCTGCCCACATCTGGTGCTGGCCGACGCCGGCGGCGTAGATGCCCTCGGGCCCGGTCAGCTCGCCGATCCGCTGGATCACATACTGCGGTGCCAGCAGGCCGTCGGTCGGTGTCGTGTACCCGAGCGGGAACTCCTCGCGGAGCCCGTTGAGGTACGTCCACCAGGCCTCGGTGTCCGGCGTGACGCCGGCGAGGGCGGGGCGCAGTGCGGCGGTCAGATCGGCGATGACGTCCTTGGCATCGCCGACGATGGGAACGTCTGCCGTGCGGATCTTCGAGATTTCCGCGGGGTCGACGTCGACGTGGACGATCTTGGCGTTCGGGGCGAACAGAGCGGTCTTGCCGGTGACCCGGTCGTCGAAACGCGCACCAAGCGACACGATGAGGTCGGACTCCTGCAGCGCCAGCACCGCCGGAACGGTGCCGTGCATGCCCGGCATGCCGAGGTGCTGGGAGTGCGAATCGGGGAACGCTCCGCGGGCCATCAGCGTGGTCACGACGGGGGCGCCGATCAGTTCGGCCAGTTCGAGGAGCTCAGCCGACGCCTTGGCGCGGATGACACCGCCGCCGACGTAGAGCACCGGCTTCTTCGACTCGACGAGCAGCTGCGCTGCCGCGAGGATCTGCTTGCCGTGGGCCTTGGTGACCGGGCGGTAGCCGGGCAGGTCGATCTTCGGCGGCCAGATGAAGGGGGCGTCCTGCTGCTGGGCATCCTTCGTGATGTCGACGAGCACAGGTCCCGGTCGGCCGGTCGACGCGATGTGGTACGCCGCTGCGAGAGTCGACGGGATGTCATTGGCGTCGGTGACGAGGAAGGAGTGCTTCGTGATCGGCATGGTGATGCCGACGATGTCCGCCTCCTGGAAGGCATCCGTTCCCATCAGGTTCGAGAACACCTGCCCGGTGATCGCGAGCAGCGGCACGGAGTCCATGTGGGCGTCCATGATCGCGGTCACAAGGTTCGTCGCGCCCGGACCGGAGGTGGCGATCGCGACGCCGACCTTTCCGGTGGATGCCGCGTAGCCCTCGGCCGCGTGGCCGGCGCCCTGTTCGTGCCGGACGAGGATGTGCCGGATCTTGGAGGTGTCCATCAGGGGGTCGTAGACCGGCAGGATCGCACCCCCTGGCAGGCCGAAGACGTCGGTGATGCCGAGCAGTTCGAGGGTGCGGACGACGGCTGAAGCGCCGCTCATCGTTTCGGGGCCGCTCGAGGCGGCCTTGAGGTCAGCGGGCGATATGGCGGTGCGAGGTTCCGCAGGCATCGTATGGATTCCCTTGTCGATGGTTGGATCTGAACGTGAGGCGCAGAGCTACCCGGTGATCGCACCCTCCGCGGCGGAGTGCACGAGCTTGGCGTACTTTGCGAGAACTCCACGGGTGTAGCGCGGGGGAAGCGGTGCCCAGCCGTTGCGGCGGGCGGCCAGCTCTTCTTCGTCGACAAGTAGGTCGAGCGACCGAGCTGCGATATCGACCCGTATCAGATCACCATCGCGCACGAAGGCAATGGGACCAGCGTCCACCGCTTCGGGTGCTATGTGGCCGATACAGAGGCCGGTTGTGCCGCCTGAGAATCGACCGTCCGTCAATAGTAGTACATCTTTTCCGAGCCCAGCGCCCTTGATGGCGGCCGTGATGGCGAGCATTTCGCGCATGCCGGGGCCACCCTTCGGACCCTCGTAACGGATGACGATGACGTCGCCGGCCGAGATCAGCCCGTCGGTGAGAGCGTCCATCGCTCCGCGCTCGCGTTCGAAGACGCGGGCGGGACCCTCGAAGACGTCGGCGTCGAAGCCGGCGGTCTTGACGACGGCGCCCTCGGGCGCGAACGTGCCGTGGAGCACGGTGATGCCGCCGGTCGCGTGGATGGGGTTGTCGAGGGTGCGGATGACGGTGCCGTCGAGCGGTTCCGGGTTGAGCGCAGCCAGGTTCTCGGCGACGGTCTTGCCGGTGACGGTGAGGGCGTCGCCGTGGAGCAGGCCGGCGTCGAGAAGCGCCTTCATGACGACGGGCACTCCCCCGTGGCGGTCGACGTCGTTCATGACGTACTTGCCGAACGGCTTGAGGTCGCCGATGTGCGGAACGGTGTCGCCGATGCGGTTGAAGTCGTCGAGGGTGAGCTCGACCTCGGCCTCGCGGGCGATCGCGAGCAGGTGCAGTACGACGTTGGTCGAACCGCCGAACGCCATGGCGACGGCGATGGCGTTCTCGAACGCCTTCTTCGTGAGAATGTCACGGGCGGTGAGCCCGAGGCGCAGCATGTTGACGACGGCCTCACCGGAGCGGTGCGCGAAGTAGTCGCGGCGGCGGTCGGCCGAGGGCGGCGATGCCGAGCCGGGGAGGCTCATGCCGAGCGCTTCGGCGACGGATGCCATGGTGTTGGCCGTGTACATTCCGCCACAGGCGCCCTCACCCGGGACGATCGCGCATTCGATGCGCTTGAGGTCTTCTTCGCTCATCGTTCCGGCCTTGCAGGCGCCGACCGCTTCGAAGGAGTCAATGATGGTGACTTCCTTCTCAGTACCGTCGCTGAGCTTCACCCAGCCGGGAGCGACCGAGCCGGCGTAGAGGAAGACCGAGGCGAGGTCGAGCCGTGCTGCTGCCATGAGCATGCCGGGGAGCGACTTGTCGCACCCGGCGAGAAGCACTGTGCCGTCGAGGCGTTCGGCCATGACGACGGTCTCGACGGAGTCGGCGATGACCTCGCGGGAGACGAGGGAGAAGTGCATGCCCTCGTGGCCCATCGAGATGCCGTCGGAGACGGAAATGGTCCCGAACTGCAGCGGGTACCCGCCGCCGGAGTGGACGCCTTCCTTCGCGCCCTGGGCGAGCCGGTCAAGCGACAGGTTGCACGGGGTGATTTCGTTCCAGCTCGACGCGATGCCGATCTGGGGCTTGTCCCAGTCCTCGTCGCCCATTCCAACCGCGCGGAGCATTCCGCGTGAGGTGGAGGCTTCGATTCCGTCGGTGACTGCTCGGCTGCGCGGTTTCAGGTCGATCTCTGACATGGTTCGAGTCTAGAACCTCGCGCATGCTCCGATTTTCATCGACCGGTTGCTGCCCGGAGGCTCGCCAGCGTATCGAGCACGTCGGCGACCTCTGCCGGGGAGCCGACGCGGAATGGCGCGATCGTCGGCCCCTCACCGCTCTTCAGGGCGAGGTCCCCTGCCCCCAGCACCGAGAACGCGTCCTCGTCGGTGACGTCGTCGCCGGCGTACAGCACGGCTGTGGCGCCGGTGTAGTCGCGCAGGTGCACGATCGCGTCGCCTTTGGTCGCGTCGAGCACCGAGAATTCGAGGACGTCCTTGCCGTCGCGCACCGTGGCATCCGGGCACACATCAGCGACGATCCTGCGCGCCTCGTCCTCGGCGGCGAACGCGGCGTCCGCGTCGAGGCCGCGGGTGTGCACGGCGAAACCCGCCGGTTTGCGCTCGATCCGCGCGCCGGGGTGGGCGTCTGAGAACCGGGCGAACCCGGCGGTCAGTTTGGCCAGCCTGGCGCTGTCGACCTCGTCGAGCGGAGGGTGGGCGGCGACGCCGTCGAAGCGGTACTCGGCGCCATGCGACCCGACGAGGAGAACACCGGCGGGAGCTTCAGACGCGTGCTGGAGACTGTCGACCGCACGCCCGGAGACGAACGCGACCGTCGTGTGCGACACCTCGAGGAGCCGTTCGACCGCGAGCCGCGCTTCGGGCAGGGCGCGGGCGTCTTCCGGCCGGTCGACGAACGGCGCGAGCGTCCCGTCGAAGTCGAGCGCGACGAGCAGGTGCTCCGCCTGGGCGAGCTCCGCGAGCGCGGTGGTCAGCGCGGCGTCGACGGGGCTCATTTTCGTGCGTCCGGGTGCTCGTGAGAGACAGGATGCGACGTGGTCGAGTTCGAGAGTTCCTCGAGGAACACCCGCGACCACTTCACGACGTCGTTTTCGAGCACGCGTTTGCGCAGCGCTCGCATTCGCCGGCGCCGCTCGGACGGCTGCATCTCGACGGCTTGCATGATGGCATCCTTCACCCCTTCGATGTCGTGCGGGTTGATGAGGAGCGCCTGGCGCAGATCGTCGGATGCCCCGGCGAACTCGCTGAGGACGAGGACGCCGCCGAGGTCCGCACGGGTGGCGACGTATTCCTTGGCGACGAGGTTCATCCCGTCCCGCAGGGCGGTGACGAGCATGACGTCCGCGGCGAGGTAGAGCGCGACCATTTCTTCACGCGGATAGCCCTGGTGCAGGTAGTTGATGGCGGTGTGGCCGATCGAGCCGTAGTCGCCGTTGATGCGGCCGACGGTGAGTTCGATCTCGTCGCGGAGCTGCATGTAGCTGCCGACGCGTTCGCGGCTGGGGCTGGCGACCTGCACGAGGGTGACGTCGTCGACGGTGAGGCGGCGTTCGGCGAGGAGTTCGCCGAACGCCTTGAGCCGGTGCCCGATGCCCTTGGTGTAGTCGAGCCGGTCGACGCCGAGCATGATGGTCTTCGGGTTGCCGAGCTCTTCGCGGATCTGCTTCGCCCGGGCCTGCACCGCGGGGTCCTTCGCCAGTTCGACGTAACTCGTCGCATCGATGGAGATGGGGAACGCGCGGGCGACGACCCGGCGCACCGGTGCCCCGCGCACGTGGGACCGGTCGCCGGTGGTGGCGTCTGAAGAGTCGCCGACCGGGACCCAGACCCTGGTGCCCTTGGTGTCGTAACCGAACAACCGCCGCACGGCGCGGGCGAAATTACCGGCGTCAGCGACGCGCTGGAAACCGATGACGTCGGCGCCGAGCAGGCCCGAGATGATCTGCTGCCGCCACGGAAGCTGGGAGAAGATCCCGTAGGCAGGGAATGGGATGTGGTTGAAGAACCCGATCGTGAGGTCCGGGCGTGCTTCGCGGAGCATCCCTGGCACCAGCTGGAGCTGGTAGTCGTGCACCCAGACGGTGGCACCGGTGTCGGCGATCCGCGCAGTGGCGTCGGCGAAGCGACGGTTGACGTCGACGTAGGTTTCCCACCATTCACGGTGATAGCTCGGCTGGGCGATCACGTCGTGGTACAGCGGCCACAGCGTGTCGTTCGAGAATCCCTCGTAGTAATTCTCGATCTCCTCCGTGTTGAGCGCGATCGGCACCATCCGGATGCCTTCATGTTCGAACGGCTCCAGCTCGACGTCTGGCGCTCCCGGCCAGCCCACCCAGGCACCGTCGGACGACTTCATCAACGGCTCGAGTGCAGCCACCAGTCCACCGGGTGACATCCGCCATCCGGCCGAACCGTCCGGCTGGATGGCGCTGTCGACGGGCAGACGGTTGGCGACGACGACGAAGTCGTAGGTGTCGCCTGCGGTGGGTGTGGTCACGTTGATTGTTGTCCCCTCGGCCATCGACTGGCCTGTGTTCTTCCGCCACTGTCCGGTGGCCTCACAGGTTACCAGCAGCCGGTTGGCGGCGCCCCGTCGCACACCTTCGTGCTATGGCGCGACCGGTTGGAACTCTCGATCGAATACCGCTAGCGTCGGAGGCCTTGGAGGTGCATCCATATGCGCAAATACGTTCTGAATTTCACAGTCATCAGCGCCTTTTTCGGTGCGATCACGCTGATCAAAACCAGCAAGAACGCCCCACGGGACTGGCGCCTTGCACTGCTCTGGCTCGGGTGGCTCGTGACCGTCGCCAACGCGTTCGCTGCTGTGTCGGAGCGCACCGACCAGAAAGAGGTCGAGGCCGAGGGTGGCGAAAGCAAGCTCAAGCGCCGGAAGGCCGGGAAGATCAAGCGTTAAGTCAGCGCACGGCACACCGCGATCCGCCGTATCCCCGCCCCCATCGGCGGGAAACGGCGTGTCAGGTGGCCGTTTCCGGGGCCACTCCCCCACACTGGGAACACCACCACCAGCAGCAGGGAGAACCGGACATGTTTGGTCGCCGCCGTCATCGCGCACCGGTCACCGTCGCACCACCTGTGCCGGCGCCCCAGCCCGGAATCCAGCTCTCAGAAGAGCAGCTGTTCGACACGGTGCGAGCCCGGCTCGACGCGCACATGGGTGCCACCGGAGACTGGACGCTCGTGCGTCGCTCGGAATCCGATACCGACACCTTCTTCCACGACATGGCGGCGTTCTCGCTCGCCCGTGAAATCACGACCGCGATCGTCGGCGCCCCCTCGACTGCCGTCGAGGGTCATCTCGACGCACTTGTCGACCAGCCGGCAAGCATCATGCAGACGATCACCGTCCGCACGGTTCCGTCCTCGGCTGCGTCCGGCGCCGCCGACGTCGGTCCGACCGTCTTCGACGGCCCAGCGGATTCCGATGCCCTCCCCGTCGAGCTCACCAGGGTCGAACACGTGATGTTCGAACTCAACACCGTGGCCGTCTGGGCAGACCCGCAACGCCATGACCCTGCGCACGTGAACCCGGAGATGGTCACGCCGACGGTGTCTCGCGCCAAGAAACGCTGGAACGGCGCCCGCGTCTCCTGAGGAAACGCACGGCGAACGGCCGGTGACAGCTTGAGGCGGCCTGCTGGATGTACAGCTAAAGGGCGACGCCGATCGGATCCCAGCCCGCAGGCCCGCTCGAGCCCGCCGGGTAGTCGACGAGCGGCACTGCTCCCGAGCGCCAGGCGGCGAGGAATGGTTCCACGATCCTCCAGCTCTGCTCGGCTGTGTCGCCACGAACCGACAGCGCCGGGTCGTTGTCGAGAATGCCCTCGAGCACTTCGCCGTAGGCACCGAACTGCCCGGGGTCGAAGGTCGCCTCGAAGGTCATCCTCTCGAGCTCGTGCGGATCACCGGCACCATTGATGTTGATCGACAGCGACATCTCATCCGGAGCGAGAAACAACCGCAACACGGTCGGGTCGGTTCGGCCGCTGAATCCGACGGGCACATGATTGGCGGGTTTAAACCGCACAACGATCTCGCGGCGTCGTTTGCCGAGGGCCTTGCCCGAGCGGAGGGTGAACGGCACGCCTGCCCAGCGCCAGGTGTCCACCTGGACCGTGACCTCGGCGAGCGTCTCGGTATCGCGAGCCGGATCCACACCGTCCTCATCGATGTACGACGGGTAGTCGCGGCCGTCGACACTACCCGCCGTATAGCGGCCGCGCCGGCTCGAGGATGCGGCGTCGCCGGCCCACGGCCGGGTGGCGCGCAGCACGAGTCCCTTGGCATCGCGGAGGTCGACGGCGTCGAGCGTCGACGGCGCTTCCATGGCGAAAAGTGCGAGCACCTGCAGCAGGTGGCTCTGGATCATGTCGACGAGGGCGCCGGCCTTGTCGTAGTAACCGGCCCGCTTCTCCAATCCCAGCTGTTCGTCGTAGACGATGTCGACCCGTTCGATGTGCTCCCCGCTCCACAGCGGTTCGAAGATGCGGTTGGCGAAGCGCATGCCCAGCAGGTTGAACACGGTCGAGCGACCGAGGAAATGGTCGACCCGGTGAATCTGATCCTCGGGGACCAGGCGGGCGAGCTGGCGGTTCAGCGCGGCGGCACTGGAGGCGTCTGTTCCGAACGGCTTCTCCAGCGCCAGCACGGTTCCCTCAGGCAGGGCCACCGATTCCAGCGCCGTGCACGCTTTCACCGTGACCGCCGGCGGCAATGCGAAGTAGATGGCGGGTGTGCCCACCGCCTCGGCGATCAGCTTCTCCAGCGCTCCAGCGTCGGTGACATCGGCCTGCCGGAACACGGTGTCGCCCAGGAGGGCGTCGACGGCGTTCCCGGATGCCTCCACGGTCGCGAACGAGGACGCCACGATGTCACGCCACGCGGCATCCGTCATCGCATCGACACTCACCCCGATCAACTGCACGCGGCGGTCGGGTTGGCTGGTGAGCAGCTGCCCCAGGGCCGGAAGGAGAAGTCTCGATGAGAGGTCCCCTCCCCCACCGAGCAGGAACAGAGTCGTCGTTGGCTGCGTCATTCTCCGACCATACGCCCAGGGGCCCAGTCCCGTCGCCGGACGCGCAAGAACCGCCCAGATGCCCGTTGCCGCGCTTTTTCCTGCGGAGTAGCATCCGGCCTCGAGGGGGAACCGACACTCAAGAGGAGACCACGTCATGACCCGCTCCAACCGTCACTTTATTCACCCAACCGCCGCGCTGTGTGCCGCAGCCGCTCTCGTGCTCGCAGGTTCGGCGCCAGCCACCGCCCGGCCGGGAGGCGTCCCGGCGATTCCCGTGAACAACGGGCAGGAGACCACCGGCGCCGACACCGGAGCCAGCGGGTTCTTCAGCTACACGATCGATGGCAATCAGTTCTGCTACACGCTCGAGGCACGGAACCTCTCAGTGCCTGCCGTCGCTGCACACATTCACCTCGCTCCCCGGGAAGTCGCGGGGGACGTCGTCCTGCCGCTGGATGTGGGAACCGGCACCAGCTGGACGGTGAGCGAATGCGTCACCGCCGACCCCGCACTGCTCGCCGCCATCGACTCGAGCCCGCGGTCGTACTACGTCAACGTGCACACACCGACGTTCCCGGGTGGTGAAATCCGCGGCCAACTCAAGTAGCCCGACCCGGCGTCTGACGGACGCCGGGCTCGACTCTTTCGGGGGGTTTCCGGGCGTGTCGCGCCACCCCTAGATTCAGGACGTGGGGAATCCTCACATTCCCGCACACGAACTGAAACGCCCGCTTTCCACCCGAACAGTTTTCGCGCGAATCGCGCCCAGACACCGGCTCTACCCGAGGATGCCCGATGCCCAAGAGTTCTACAAGCACGCCCAGGCGCAAGCGCCAGTGGGGTGCCGAACGGTCCACCCGCCCCCTGTCCGTGGTGCATGATCGACCCAGCGACGCGAAGATCACCTGGGGACGACTCGCCATCCTCGCCACCGTGCTCGCCTGGCTCGGGTATCTCATCTACACGATCATGCGCCAGTTCCTCAACAACGGCACCGAGGGATTCCGCTTCACCACCGAGGCCATCTCCTACGTCGTCGTCCTCACCTTCCTCACGTTCTCCGCGCTCATGTACCTGGTGGCCCGCCAGGGGGCGCTGCAGCGGTTCCGTGACCATGTACGCGTTCCCCGCGCGGAACTCGACAGCCACTTCACCGACCATGACGGCTCGATCACCGTGCTGGTCCCCTCCTACAGCGAAGAGCCGGCTGTCATCCGCAAGACGCTCTGGTCTGCCGTCCTCCAGGAATACCCGTCGATGCGGGTCGTCCTCCTTCTCGACGACCCGCCGTTCCCGACAGACCCCAGGGTCGCGGAGACGCTGGAGATCTCCCGGGGCATCACCGCTGAAATCCAGGACGCCCTGGCTGAGCCGCGATCGCGGTTCACCGACCGGCTGCTGCTGTGCGAGATCCTCTGCATCGACGGCGCCCCCGCTTCGCCTGACGCGGTTCGGGACCTTGCGGCCGACTACCGGTGGGCAGCGAGCTGGCTCCGGCAGATGGCTGCAGACGAGGCACTCGACGATCACGTCGACGTCTTCTTCGCCGAACAGGTGATCGGCGGTCTCGCTGACGACCTCGCCGTCACCGCAGCCGCCCTCGAAACCGCTGCGACGGAGCAAGCGTCGCTTCCGGCAAGCCGGATTCTGGAACTCCAGCGCCGGCTCACCTGGATCTTCTCGGCCGAGCTGGAGACCTTCGAACGCAAGAAGTACGCATCGCTCTCGCACGAGGCCAACAAGGCGATGAACCTCAACGCCTACATCGGGCTGATGGGCGGCAGCTACATCCGGGAGAACAGCCCGAACGGGACGATCCTTCGGCCTGCGCCCAGCGACACCCAGGCGGAAATCGTCATCCCCGATTCCGAGTACCTGCTCACCCTCGACGCCGACTCGCTCCTGCTCAAGGACTACTGCCTCCGCCTCGTGTTCCTCCTGGAACAGCCCGACAACGAGCGCGTCGCGGTGACACAGACCCCATATTCATCGTTTCGGGGCGCACCGACACGGATCGAGCGTCTCGCCGGGGCGACCACCGACATCCAGCACATCCTCCACCAGGGCATGTCCTACTACGGAGCGACGTTCTGGGTCGGGGCGAACGCGGTCATCCGAAAGCGCGCCCTGGAGGACATCGTCGAGGTCGAAACGGTCGGCGGGTTCGACGTGCGCCGCTACGTTCAGGACCGCACCGTCATCGAAGACACCGAGTCGAGCATCGACCTCGGCACCCACGGCTGGACGCTGGTCAACTACCCCGAACGGCTGAGCTACAGTGCGACCCCTCCCGACTTCGGGTCGCTCATCGTCCAGCGCAGGCGGTGGGCGAACGGCGGGCTTCTGATCCTCCCGAAGCTCTGGCGTCAGATGCGTGAACGGAGGCGGGGCGGGCATCCGCTGCGCCTCCTGGAGGTCCTCCTGCGGGTGAACTACATGGCGTCGATCACCTGGGCGAGCCTGGGCCTGGTCTTCCTGCTGGTTTACCCGTACGACAGCCGCCTGCTCAGTCCGGTCGTGGTGCTCGCGGCCCTCCCGTACTTCCTGGCGATGGGAAGCGACCTCCGTTACTGCGGCTACCAGTACAGCGACATTCTCCGCATCTACGGGTTCAACCTCGTGCTGCTCCCCGTCAACCTGGCCGGCGTGCTCAAGTCCATCGAGCAGTCGATCACCAGCAAGAAGATCCCCTTCGCCCGCACACCGAAGATCAAGAACCGCACAGCGTCTCCGGTGCTCTACGTGCTGACCCCGTATCTGATCGTCGCCTTCTCGGTTCTCACCTTCTGGCGTGACGTGAATGCCCAGAACTGGGGAAACGCCGCATTTGCGGCCTTCAACGCCCTCCTCGGCACCGGCTCGATCATCGCCAATATCGGAATCTGGAATTCCATCGTCGACGTCAATGTCAGCATGACGCGCTGGCTCTTCGTGGAGAGGAAGCCCAAAGCCTCCCGCACCGCCGTCGCCTCACTCTCGCCGGCGTCGCCCGACTGGCGCGCGGTGCTGTACCACGGCTCACTCGACGGAACACCCGCCGTTGCTCCCGCCGCGGCTCCCTCGACCGTTCTCGTCCCCACCCGAAGGAGCGCCCGATGACCAAGGAACGCGTTCCGCGCACCCGTTCACGCCGCCGCCTCTCCGTGGTTCGCGTGGGCCTGGCGATCGTTCTCGTCTCCACGCTGACCGGAGGAGGCTACGCCGGATTCCAGTGGTGGCAGTCCGCACAGGCGGCCGAACACTACGAACCGTGGTTCGCCGGGTACGCCGACGTGACGGCGACGCCGACCTTCCGCTTCGAAGCGCCAGCGTCTGATGCGGCACGGGATGTCGTCCTGTCGTTCATCGTCGCCGACACCGACGACGAGTGCACGCCCACCTGGGGCACGGCCTACACGCTCGACGAAGCCGCCGCGTCACTCGATCTGGACCGCCGGCTCGCCGGGCTCGCCAAACGCGGCGGGCAGGTCGCCATCTCCTTCGGCGGGCTGCTGAACGATGAGTTGGCCACCGTCTGCACGGATCCGAGGAAACTCGTCGACGCGTACGCGGATGTCATCACCCGTTACGACGTCAGCACCATCGACCTCGACATCGAAGCGGCCAACCTGACCGACCGCGAAGCGGGCGAGCGCCGTGCCGAAGCGATTTCGGAACTGCAGGAGGATCGGCGTAACGGCGGAGACGACCTCGCTGTCTGGCTCACACTCCCGGTCGCACCATTCGGCATGACCGAGGACGGGACAACGGCCGTCACCCAGATGCTCGATGCGGGCGTGGACCTTGCCGGTGTGAACGTCATGACGATGGACTACGGCAGCAGCCGTGCCGAGGGCGACACCCAGGCGGAAGCGTCGATCAAAGCGCTCACCTCCGCCCACCGTCAGATCCGCGGCTTGTACGCACGAGCCGGAACCGAGCTGACCGACGCAACCGTGTGGTCGAAGATCGGCGCCACTCCGATGATCGGCCAGAACGACGTTCCCGACGAGGTCTTCGACCTCGATGACGCGAAGGCATTGAACGCCTTCGCGGTCGAGAAGAAAATCGGCCGGATGTCGATGTGGTCGTTGAACCGGGACAAGACCTGCGGCTCGAACTACGTCGACCTGAAACGGGTGTCCGATTCCTGCAGCGGCATCAAGCAGGGCGACATCAAATTCGCCGATCTGCTGGCATCCGGCTTCTCCGGTCGGCCGGAGAAGTCCGCCTCGGCGGTGACCACATCGGAAGCCGACCAGATCGAGGCGATCGTCGACGATCCGAAGACGAGCCCGTACCCGGTCTGGGCGCCGACCGCCTCGTACCTGGAAGGAACCAAGATCGTCTGGCACCACAGCGTCTACCAGGCGAAGTGGTGGACGCGCGGGGACCTTCCCGACGACCCGGTGCTGAACGAATGGGAGACCCCGTGGACGCTCATCGGCCCGGTGCTGCCGGGAGAGAAGCCGTTCGAGCCGCTGACACTGCCCGAAGGGACGTATCCGGACTGGGCGGGCACGGCGGTCTACGAGCGGGAGAATCGCGTGCTGTTCGACGGCATGCCGTTCGAATCGAAGTGGTGGAACCAGGGCGAGAGCCCCGCGGCGGCGTCGGCTGACCCGGACAGTTCGCCGTGGACCCCGCTCAGCGACGAGGACGTCGCGGAGGTGCTGGAGAAGGGCGCCGACACGGTTCCCTGATCTGCCACGGCACTGTTCGGGTTCACGGAATTTCCAATGGCGAGGCTGCGTCGGCGGGCGATCCGTCCGCCTCGTGGACAAGGTCGACGTTGACGTTGTACGACCCGGAACCGACGAGGTCGGGAACCCAGATTTTCACGGTTCCGGTGTCATATTCCGTCGTCGCGATGATCCGGTACGCCACGTTCTCGGCCTCCCAGCCGCCCGTCACATCGATGCCGTCCAGCGACCACCTCAGGAGGAGAGGTCGGTCCTTCAACCCCTCAAGGGTCAGATCGACCGCGAGAGTCCAGCCGAGCGCGTCCAGGCCTGCCGGGCCACTCTGCAACTCGACCTCCTCCAGCGCATCGACGAGCTCGTCGGCCGCTTCCTCAGGGGTGACCGGCTCACCCTCTTCGTCGACCGTTGCGGGCGGGAGGATTCTCGGGAGGGTGTGGATCAGGTCGGGGTCGTAGGGCTCGAGCACCCGTTGTTCCGCAACCTCACTGACGTATCCCGCTGGCGGGCGCCACGGCACCACCCAGGTCGGCGTGGGAGTGGGGGTCGGGGTCGGCGTCGGGGTCGGGGTGGGAGTCGGCGTCGGGGTCGGGGTCGGGGTTGGCGTCGGCGTCGGGGTTGGTTCCGGGGTCGGTGTCGCAGGTTCCTGTGTCGGCGCGAGGATGTTGGGCAGCAGAAGAACGAGACGCCGGCCGGTTCCTGCGGCTTCCGGCGTGGGGAGATAGACGTCCGTGCCGATCTCCTCAGACGCGAACTCGCTGAGCGGGGTCATCTTGAGCCGCTCGACCGACTCGATGCGCGCCACGTCCTTGACGTCCGGCTGCGGCGGCGGAAAGACCTTCTCCCAGAAATTGATCACGGCCAGCAGGGCGACGGCCAGCGCACCAGCGGTTATGACAAGTGTCTTCAGCTGCAGGTACCACGGGGTCTTCTTGTCCTGCTTCCGTGATTTTCTTTTCGGCTTCGATTTCGGTTTTGGATCTTGAGCCATGACGCACCGTCCTCAATCGACTTGCGATTAAGGCTCCTCCTGCTCCCGGGCAGCGTCAACGGAGTGCCTGCGACGCTCTCATCGGCCTCGCCTCGGAGCCGGGCCGCCCCCGGCCGAGTTGCCTCAACGGGGCTGACTCGCCGCCTGAATGAGAGTAGAACTGGCGCAAACTGGCCTCCTGTCAGTTCCACGTGGAGGTGGGAGCAATGGCAAACGAATTCGACTGGATCGTCGTCCCCGACAAAGAATCCGTGAAGACGATCAAACCGGGAACCGCGTACACCTACGACCTCGTCAATATGACCATCAGCGAGGCGTTGTGTTACCAGAAGCGGGATTTCGGCATCAACCTCGGATTCACGGATCCTGGTGAATCCAGCAACATCCGATTCCTGCGCAAGAGCGGAACCGGAGACATCAAGTACGGCGAGATGTTCGCGATCGGAGTCAGGGCCGGACGGTGGCTCTATTACCAGAAACGGGACTTCGGTCCCAACCTCGGCTGGTCCGAACTTCCGAAGTTCGAATGGCGTTTCGACGCGGAAGATGGGAGGACCGGCACGGTTTCTGTCATCGAACTCGTCGGGCTCTACAACTCGGTGGAGAAGGACACACTGATGTACGAGCGGCGGGACTGGGGCGTCAACCTCAAATGGTTCAAAGATGCCGGCAAGCACGACAGCTTTGGTGATCTCAAAGAGGTCGCCAACAGGATCAAGTCAATCAAGGAGGGATTCAGCGACTGGTTCGGCTGATACCCAAAACGACGACCCGCAGGTTATGGTGCACCCCCCGGGACTTGAACCCGGAACCCACTGATTAAGAGTCAGTTGCTCTGCCAATTGAGCTAGAGGTGCGTGTTTCGGCCGCCAGCAGTGCGGCGGGCCGTGGAAAAGATTAGCATGCGATCCGCGTCCTTGGCCAATCGAGCCGCCCTGGTGGGGAGCGGTCACTAACGGCTTCGCCGCTATCGTGGGAGCATGACCACGCCGCTCCCCTCCCTCTCCGACGACCTCGCCCTGGCGCAGCGTCTGGCGGATGCCGCCGATGCGATCTCCCTCGCTCGCTTCCGGTCGACAACGCTCGAGATCTCGACGAAGCCGGATGCCACGCACGTCACCGACGCCGACCTCGCCGTCGAACGAGCGCTGCGTGAGATCCTTGCGGCGGAACGGCCGGCCGACGGCATCCTCGGTGAGGAATACGGAACGGCAGGCTCGGTTCAGCGGCAGTGGATTCTCGACCCCATCGACGGCACCGCCAACTTCCTTCGGGGCGTTCCCAACTGGGCGACGCTCATCAGCCTCGCTGTGGACGGCACCCCCGTCGTCGGGGTGGCGAGCGCTCCCGCCTTCGGAAAAAGATGGTGGGCGGCGGAGGGAATGGGCGCCTGGCTCGCGGAGGACGGGAAAGAGGCGCGCACACTCCACGTGTCGGGTGTGAAGAGCCTCGCGGATGCCTCCCTGAGTTTCCAGAGCATCGCACAGTGGGATTCTGCCGGCTACCTCGACCAGCTCATCCACCTGACCCGCGCGGTCTGGCGGGACCGGGCCTACGGCGACATGTGGTCCTACGGGTTGCTTGCCGAGGGGCTCATCGATATCGTCGCGGAGTTCGACGTCAAGGAGTACGACATTGCCCCGTTCGTCGTGCTGGTCCGCGAGGCGGGTGGCCGGTTCACCGCGATCGACGGCACCGACACTCTCGCCGGTCGCAGCTCCCTGGCGACCAACGGCCTCCTGCACGGCCAGGTGCTCGACGCCCTCACGCACGGGGAAACCACACGACGCAAGGCCCTGTGATCCCCAGCATCTCGCCCTAGCATTTCGGTATGAGCACGCGAGGGTCGGAACCCGTCTACAGCACAGCGATCGCCGTCGGGAGGCTGGTCTTCGGCGGTCTCCGGCTGAAGCCGATCGTGACCGGCGCCGAGCACCTGCCAGCCACGGGCGGTGCCGTCCTTGCCATCACCCACTTCGGGTACATGGACTTCGCACTGACGGAGTGGATGGTCTGGCATCGCAACCGTCGACGCATCCGGTTTCTCGCGAAGAAGGGCGCCTTTGACAAGCCCGTCGTCGGCTGGCTGCTCAGGGGCATGCGCCACATCTCCGTCGATATGAAGGCCGGGGGCGAGGCCTACAGCCAGGCCATCACAGCGTTGAAGGCTGGTGAACTCCTCGGCGTGTTCCCCGAAGCAGGGGTCAATCGATCATTCACGGTGCGGGAACTCAAAACGGGAACCATTCGGATGGCCGCCGAAGCCGGGGTCCCGGTCATCCCGATCGCTGTCTGGGGCGGACAGCGCCTGCTGACCAAGGGCCGTAAACCGTCACTCGCCGAGGCGCGCAACGTGCCTGTCCATTTCGCGATCGGTGCCCCGTTCAAACCGGATGCTGCCTCAGACGTCCGTGAGCAGACCACGGCGCTCCGCGCGTCGATGCAGAGCCTCCTCGACGAAGCGCAGGCCGGCTACCCCGACGACGGGACAGGGGCGTGGTGGCAGCCGGCGCACCTCGGCGGTACGGCCCCGACTCCCGAAGAGGCCGCCGTCGCGGAGGCGGAACGCCAGCGACGGAAGGCCGCGGCTGAGGCCGGGGCGCGGTAATCCGCGACCGACGGCATCCGCTGGTCAGTGGGAGACGGGTACCAGCCGGCCGCGACCGACCGGAAGCCAGGGAGCGGAATAGGCCAGCGGCTCCGGGGCGCCCGGCGCGAGCAGGAGCTCGGCGTGCCCGAACTTCCAGAGCCGGTTGTACAGGTAGACCGATACCTCGGTGGGGGCTTCTGCCGACACCTGCCAGGTGCCCGTTCCCCATTGGGCGGGCTGGCCGCGGCCGTTGAACACAACGGTGGGCTTGAGGATGGCGCCGAACCAGGGTTTCCGGAGCGTGAGCTCGAGCCGTTCGCTGTGCGCCATGACCCAAGCTAACCACGGATCTCCGCGCCCGAAACGCAGGAAAGGCCGCCCACTGGGCGGCCTTTCCTGTCAACAGGCGTGATAGCAACTGATGGTGGAGATGCGGGGAATTGAACCCCGGTCCACTGCTGTGGTCATGTGCCTTCTACGGGTGTATCCAGTGCAGGCGTTCTACTCGGCTCCGGAATTTGCCACTGGCACCTAATCCGACGAGCCCAGCCTCAGTAAGAGTCCCTCTACGCCCTGAGACGAAACGTAGAAGCAATCTCTCTAAATGGCGCCAGGGTCCGGGTAGAGAGCATCCCCGGTCTGACGGACTTCTTTAGTGCGCTCGCTTAGGCAGCGAGGGCGAAGTCAGTGCGCTTTGAATTGGCACTTATTGTTTTCCAGAGATCGTTAACGAGATAACCCTGGATCCTCGACCCGCTTCTCACAGTTGCGCAGGCAATGTCGAAACCGATCATCCCCATGCACACTCGTGAAGAGTGAGTTCCTATCACGCGCTGTTGAGTTACCAAACCGGACAGACCGGCTAAGGACCTTCCGGCCCAGCTTTCCAGTATACCCGGTTCGCCGCGCGGCTGTCATGCATGCATCCGAACACCCTGTCTTGCCGGAGCCGGGGGCTATAGGGTCGCAGCATGAACGACACAGCCGGTCAGGGATCCGAGCAGCAGGCCGTGGTGATCTCGGTCCGCGGTGACGCTTTCGCCGAAGCTCCCGCCGAACGGGCGACGGTCAGCCTCACCGTGGGTTTCGACGGCGCCGAGCGGCACGACGTCCGCGAGCGGTCGACCGCCGCCCTCGGCGAATGCATCGGCTCGATCGCTTCGCTGCACGAGCCTGAGGCGGGTCCGGTGGTCACATGGACGGCGGACGACGTGCAGGTCTGGGCGGACCGCCCCTGGAACACCGAGGGTGCGCAACTCCCCCTCGTCTACCATTCCCGGGCGAACGTCACCGTGACCTTCAGCGATTTTCCCCGACTCAGTCTGTGGCTCGAGGACACAGCGAACCGGGACGGGATCTCGGTGGGCGGAGTCTCCTGGACCGTCAGCGACCTCACCCGACGAGAGCTCGAGGCGCGGGCGCAGCGGGATGCCGTCGCTCATGCGCTCGACAAGGCAACCGTCTACGCCGCTTCGCTCGGTCTCGGCACGGTGACGCCGCGAGAGCTCTCCGAGCCTGCGACGCTGGCGCACCCGCTCGTCGTGCGGGAAGACGCACGGATGTTCTCGGTGGCGGGTCCGTCCGTCGATCTGGCGCCGGCGCCCGTGCGTGTCGATGTCGACGTGCACCTGCGGTTCACGGCAGAGGCCTGAACCCCGCCGTCAGTCGCGTTACTCGCCGAGGTGGTTGCGCGCGGCGACGGCGCGAGCCGCCTCGCGGGTCGCTTCCCGTTCGCGGAGTGTCTGGCGCTTGTCGTATTCCTTCTTGCCCTTGGCGATGGCGATCTCGACCTTCGCCCGTCCGTCGCTGAAGTAGAGCTTCAGCGGGATGATCGTGTAGCCGCCCGGGGCGACCTTGTGGCTGATCTTGAGGATCTGCGCCTTGTGCAGCAGGAGCTTGCGCTTGCGCCGCGGCGGGTGGTTGTTCCAGGTGGCGCCCGTGTACTCGGGTATGTGCACCGCGTCGAGCCACGCTTCGCCACCCTCGATGAAGGCGTACCCGTCGACGAGCGACGCACGCCCGGCGCGCAACGACTTCACCTCGGAGCCGCTGAGAACCAGTCCGGCTTCATAAGTGTCCTCGATGAGGTAGTCGTGGCGCGCTTTGCGATTGGTGGCCACGACGTTTTGACCACGTTCCCTGGGCACTGAGTTCACTCCGACTGTCGGTTCGCGGCACGGTGCCGCACGAGAATCGCCGCGCCGGTGGCGCGGCAGCCCATCAGTCTAACAACAGGGCACGTGCGCCCGGTGTGCCTAGATCTTGAGGTAGCGCTTGATCGCGAAGTTCGCCGACAACGCGGCGAGGATCATCCCGAGGAGGATGAGCACCGGAACGACCACGAACGCGTCGGAGAGGTCGACGAAGCTGACGAACGGCATCCGCGGCGCGAGGTATCCCGAGATGAAATACTGCACGATGCCGACCACCGCAACACCGGCGAGGATCGAGCCGATCACCGCGGAGAACACTCCCTCGAGGATGAACGGCGTCTGAATGAACCGGTTGGATGCACCCACGAGCCGCATGATCCCGATCTCCTTGCGCCGTGAATACGCAGACAACCGGATCGTCGTCGCGATGAGCAGAACGGCGGCGACGAGCATCAGCCCCGCGATCCCGATCGCGGTGTAGCTGGCGACGTTGAGCACCTGGAAGATGGCATCGAGGTATTGCCGCTGGTCGGTCACCTCTTCCACGCCCGCCGTACTCGAGAAGGCCTCGACCAGCACCTCCGACTGGGAGGGATCCTTGAGGTTGACCCAATAGGTCTCGTTCAACTGCTCGGGAACGACGAGGCCCGCGAGTTCATTGCCCTCGAACTGCTTCTGGAAGTTCTCGTAGGCGAGTTGCTGGTCCTCGAAGTAGAACTCGTCGATGAAGGGCGCGAGGGTTTCGCTCTCAAGCTGGCCGGTGATGCTGGCCTTCTGATCCTCGGATGCCGCTCCGGCGACACAGGTCTCGGTGGGAGAATCCGCGGTGCAGAGGTAGATCGCGACCTGGGCGCGGTCGTACCAGACGTTCTTCATCTGGCCGATCTGCATCTGCAGCAGGACGGCCGCGCCCACGAAGGTGAGCGAGATGAACGTCACCAGGATGACCGAAATCACCATCGAGACGTTGCGGCGGAGCCCGGTGGAGGCTTCCTGCCAGATCAGTGAGAGCCTCATTTGACGGGCCCCACGCTCTGGTCGTCGCCCGAATCAGGGTCTTTCGCTGGTCTCAGTCCGAGGCGCTCGGCCAGGGTCAGATGTTCGCTCACGTCGCCGAGGCTGTCCGAACTCGGAAGGTTGATAGCGCCCGTTGCGGCCGGGGGCAGGCGATCGACATCGCCGGTGTGCGCCGGCAGGGAGCGCCGCGCGGCCGGGGTTTCGACAGCTGCTGCCGGCGTGTTGATGAGGATCTGGTGTGCTTGCGTCTCAGCGTCGGCCTGAGCTGCGACCTCGGCGACCTCTTCTCTCGCCGCCTTCGCGGACTGGCCTTTGGCGACGGCGGGCTTGAGCTCGGGAATGATCCCGGTGGTGCCGTAGCCGCCCTCGAGTTCGTCGCGCACGATGACGCCGTCGACGAGTTCGACGACGCGTCGCTGCATCTTGTCGACGATTCCTGCCTCGTGGGTGGCCATGACCACCGTTGTTCCGCTGGCGTTGATCCGCTCGAGAATCTGCATGATCCCGGCGCTGGTGGCTGGGTCGAGGTTTCCGGTCGGCTCGTCGGCGAGCAGGATCTGCGGTTTGTTCACCACCGCGCGGGCGATGGCGACGCGCTGCTGCTCACCACCGGAGAGCTCGTGGGGCAGCCGGTCGGCCTTGTTCTCCAGGCCCACCATCTTCAGCACGTCGGGAACGGCCTCCTGCACGAAACCCCGTGACTTGCCGATGACCTGCAGCGTGAATGCCACGTTCTCGAAGACCGTCTTGTTCGGCAGCAGGCGGAAGTCCTGGAACACGACGCCGAGGTTCCGGCGGAAGTACGGGATCTTCCGGCTCGAAATGGAGCCGAGGTCGTTTCCGAGCACGAAGATGGAACCCTTCGACGGCTTCTCCTCCTTGAGGATCAACCGAAGGCAACTCGACTTCCCCGAACCTGATGCGCCGACGAGGAAGACGAACTCGCCCCGCGCGATCTCCAGATCCATGTCGTGGATGGCCGGTCGCTTGGTGCCGGAGTATTTCTTCGTGACGTTCTCAAACCGAATCATGACGAGTCGAGCCTAGGCAGGAGTGGGGGGAAAGTGTCTGTGACACGCCTACGCAGGCCGGGTTGCCTGACGCTCAGTCGTCGGTCGGCTGCTTGCGCCAGCGGATACCAGCGGCGATGAAACCGTCGATGTCACCGTCGAAGACGTTCTGCGGGTTGTTGACTTCATGGTCTGTCCGGAGGTCCTTGACCATCTGGTACGGAGCGAGGACGTAGGAACGCATCTGGTCACCCCAGCTCGCCGTGATGTTCCCGGCAAGTTCCTTCTTCTTCGCGTTCTCCTGCTCGCGCTGGACGAGGAGCAGGCGCGACTTCAGCACCCGCAGCGCGGCGGCGCGGTTCTGAATCTGGCTCTTCTCGTTCTGGCAGCTGACGACGATGCCGGTGGGGAGGTGGGTGATGCGCACCGCGGAGTCGGTCGTGTTGACCGACTGGCCGCCGGGGCCGGACGAACGGAAGACGTCGACCCGCATGTCGTTGTCGGGGATGTCGACCTCTTCGGTCTCCGGCATCAGCGGCACGACTTCGACCGCGGCAAAGCTCGTCTGTCGTTTGCCGGCCGAGTTGAACGGGCTCATGCGGACGAGGCGGTGGGTGCCCGCCTCGACGCTGAGGGTGCCGAAGGCGTACGGCGCGTCGATCTCGAAAGTGGCTGACTTGATGCCCGCTTCTTCGGCGTAGCTGGTGTCGAGGACTGTCGCTTTGTACTTGTGCTGCTCGGCCCACCGCAGGTACATCCGGAAGAGCATGTCGGCGAAATCGGCGGCGTCGACACCGCCGGCGCCCGCGCGGATGGTCACCACGGCGGCGAGCGGGTCGTACTCACCGTTGAGCAGCGTCTGCACCTCGAGGTCGCCGATCTGCTTTTGCAGGTCGAGCAGCTCGGACCGTGCCTCGGTCGCCGAGTCCTCGTCGCCTTCGGCGATCGCGAGGCCGACGAGGACTTCGAGGTCGTCGAGCTGGTTCTCGATCGAGGTGAGCCGCGCCAGTTCCGACTGGCGGTGGCTCAGCGCGCTGGTGATCTTCTGCGCCTTGTCGGTGTCGTCCCACAGATCGGGCACGCCGGCCTGTTCGCTCAGGTCGGCGATCTCGGCGCGCAGCCGGTCCACTCCGACGACCTCGCGAATGTCGGCGAAGGTGGTGCGGATGGCGGCGATCTGGTCGTTCAGGTCTAGATCTAACATGTCGGATCCAGCCTACCTTCCGCCCGGTCCGGCGGGCCGCCCTAGACTCGAAACCACCATGACAGACGGAAATCAGACATTCAGCATCCGTTCCGTCGCCGTCGTCGTCTTCCTGCCGACCCTCCTGTTCTCGATCGGCGAGGGCGCACTCATTCCGCTCATCCCGATTGCCGCGACCAACCTCGGCGCGAGCCTCGCCATCGCCGGTGTCATTGCCGGGATGCTCATGATCGGCGAACTGGTCGGCGACATTCCGAGCGGCTGGCTGGTGAGCCGGGTCGGCGAACGCGCGGCGATGATCGGTGCCGCCCTGCTGTCGATCGCGGCGACCCTCGGGGCTGTACTCGCCCCCAACCCGTGGATTCTCGGCCTGGCGATCTTCGTCCTCGGCCTCGCGACCGCCGTCTTCGCCCTCGCCCGGCACGCCTTCATGACGAGTTATGTGCCCCTGCAGTACCGCGCCCGGGCTCTGTCGACGCTCGGCGGGGTGTTCCGAGCGGGCCTGTTCATCGGACCCCTGGTGTCCGTGCCAGTGATCCACCTCACCGGCGGCGCACAGGGCGCGTTCTGGATCATGGCGCTCTCGTGCCTCGCGGCCGTGCTGATCCTCGTGCTGCTGCCCGACCCCGAGGCCCTGTTCGGCCAGGTCAGCCGGGCGCGGCAGAACAGCCCCCACGCACACACCGCGGGAAAGGATTCCGCTGCCGACCGGTCGCACGGGCTGTTCCACACGCTGTGGGAGTTCCGCGGCGTGCTTGCGCGGATGGGCTCCGGCGCCGCGCTCATCGGAGGCATGCGGGCGGCGCGCACGGTGATCCTGCCGTTGTGGGCGGTGAGCCTCGGGGTGAGCGAGGCGAACACGGCGCTCATCATCGGACTCGCCGGCGCTGTCGACTTCGCCCTGTTCTATGTCAGCGGGCACGTGATGGACCGGTTCGGCCGGATCTGGAGCGCGGTCCCGTCGACGCTCGGCCTCGGGCTCGGGATGCTTCTCCTCGCGTTCACGCACGACTCCCCGAACGCGGTGGTCTGGTTCATCGTCGCGGCCGGAGTCCTCTCGGTGTCGAACGGACTGGGCAGCGGCATCCTGATGACCCTCGGCGCCGACCTCGCTCCCCCCGGTCGTCCCGCCCCGTTCCTCGGGGCCTGGCGTTTCACCGGTGACGCGGGGTCGGCGGCAGCTCCGCTGCTGGTGGCCGGACTGACGGCGCTGCTGTCGGTGTCGTTCGCCGCCGGCGCGGTCGGTGCCATCGGCATCTTGGGGGCGTGGCACCTGGCACGCATGATCCCCCGCTACGTTCCCGCGCGTCCGCGTCGCTAACCGAGCGATCCCCAGGCGGCACCGCTGAGGATCACCACGCACGCGAGAGTGACCAGTGCCATGGCGCCGAACGCACTCGCCATCGCCGTGAGCCGACGCGGGCCGGGGTGCGTGGCGAAGCGGACGACGATCATCGCCACGAACAGCGCGACGACGAGAACGAGCCCGACCCAGGCGATGACGGGTCCGAGCGGCACGAGCGCCAGGAGCACCCCGGCACACACGACGGCGAGGACCGCGCCGAAGACGATCCAGATCGTTCCCGTCGACGTCGTGAGGGACGGCTGGCTGCGAACCTGCGTCGGGTCGGTCATGATGCTCCGGTCACCCCTTCCGCCAGTCGTTGCTGGTGATGTGCGAGCCGCCTTGCGGGCCCATCTGGAGCATTCCGCCGTCGACGGCCCAGGAAGCGCCGGTGACGTAGGCGGATGCCGGTGATGCGAGGAACGCGATCACAGCGGCGACCTCGCGGGCGTCGCCCGGGCGCCCGAGGGGAACGCCCGGACGCTCGGTGGAGCGGGGGTCCTCATCGGTCTGATTGGTCATCGGGGTCGCGATCTCGCCGGGAGCGACGGCGTTCGCCGTGATCTGGTGCTGGCCGAGTTCGAGGGCGACGGTCTTGATCAGGCCGCCAAGCCCGTGTTTGGCGGCGTCGTATGCGCTGGACCCGACGCGCGGCTGGTGCTCGTGCACACTCGTCACCGCGATGATGCGGCCGCCGTTGCCGGCGGTCACCATCCGCTTCGCCGCGCGCTGGATGCAGACGAAGGCACCGTCCAGGTCGGCGGCCACGGTGTGCCGCCACTGGTCGATGGTCATCTCGAGGAGCGGGACGTTGACACCGGTACCCGAGTTGTTGACGAACACGTCGAGGCCGCCGAGCTGGTCGGCCAGCGCATCCACCGCATTCCCGCAACCGTCGAGGTCCGTCGTGTCGAGGTGTGCGACCACGGCGTTCTGCCCGTGTCCCCGCACCTCCTCCGCGGTCTCTTCCGCGCCCGCCCTGTCGGTGTGCCAGGTGATACCGACGTCCATTCCGGCTTCGGCGAGCGCCACAGCGGTCGCGCGCCCGATCCCGGAGTCCGATCCGGTGACGATGGCGAATTTCGGGGCGAATGTCATGCGTACCTCCGTGGCGAACTCGGTGAGTCAACGCAACACCCCGCCTGGCACGCTCCTCAAGCCCTTGACAGCGATTCGGGCCCTTGACAGCGCAGCCCCGTACTGCGATTTCGGGGACTTCCGGGGGCACACCGCCGGGCCTATGCTGTCGCGCGAAGGTGAGCGGCCGCGAGGGCCATCCCTCGTCAGCGCCCGTCATGCCCAGCAACGGCCGGAAAGCCACCCACCGTTTTGGAAGGTGATTTGCGATGAAAAAGAAGTTGATGTCGGCCCTCGCCGCCGGCCTCCTCACCGTCAGTGCCGTCGCCGTTCCCATAGCAGCACAGGCCCAGCCCGTCGAGTTCGAGCACTACAGCGGCACGAACTCCTTCGACACGGATGAGTGCGGGTTTCCCGCGCACGTCGATGTGACGTTCGAGGGACTTTTCATGCTGAAGGAGAACAAGGACGGCGGCCCGGCCCTCCTGATGGACAATTACCACGTTGTGGAGACAGGGACCGCGAACGGCCGCACCCTCACGATCGAGCACCAGGGCATGATCAAGGAGACAAGCTTTGAACTCGTCGAAGGGACGATCTACCAGGTCGAGGTGATGGAGGCCGGTCAGCCGTTTGTGATGAGCGACGAGAACGGAACCGTGTTCCTGCGTGACCGGGGACTGCTGAGGTGGACGTACCAGGTGGACACCGCTGACCCTGACCCGGCGAACTGGGTCGAGGTCGAGGGCAGTTTCGAGATCCTCGCCGACCACGGCAGCCACCCCGGGTTCTACTTCGATTTCTGCGCCGCCCTCGAGGAGTACTTCTTCGGCTGACAGCGTTTCGAAGCGATCAGCACTGGCCTTCCGGGGCTGCGCCCAGGAAGGCCAGTGCGAACTCGGGTGAACAGGTCGCGGGAGCGGTGAAGGACATCAGGTCGCCCGCGGCCTCGCCCAGAAGCGATTCCCGGAAGAGCGGCTCGTCGATGAGGTGGAACGCAAGCTCGCCCTCGAATCGCTCGACCGCCCTGTCCAGATCCTCGCCAGTCATGCCCAGCCGCTCGGTGAGGGCGTGTCTGAGTTGTGCTTCGTCCGCACCCACGAGGGCGCCCAGTCGTGCGAGGGCGGATGCCTGCGGAACGCCGGCACGACGATCAGCAGCGCTTTCTGCAGGGAGAGCGGCGCTGAGCATCGCGGCGGCGTCGACGATGCCGGCGCCGAAGGCGGCCGAATCCCAGCCCGCCGGCACTTTCGCTCCCCCGGTCTTCAGCAGGGTGAGGAACACGGACTGCACCCGCGGGCCGTAGCGCTCCCGCAGGGTGTCGGGGCCGTGGTGCGCCAGCCACAGCGCGGCGACGCCCGCGAGATGGGTTACGGCATACGACGTGCCTGATGACCGGAACACGCGCGCCCTGGGGGTGTCGTTCACCCACACGTATCCCGCGACGTGGACACCCCAGCCAGGGGCGCTGACATCCACAGCTCGTCCCCGCGACGACTCGGGCCACGGCTGATCGTCCGGCCCTGTCGCTGCGACGGCCAGGCAGTTGGGATACGAGGCCGGCGCCACGACGATGCCGACGTTGTTGCCGGCCGCGCCGAGCACGATCATTCCGGCATCGACCGCTCGTTGGATGGCCGCCTCCAGACCGAAGAACCCCTTGCCGCCGACGCTGATCGACACCACGTGGCATCCGGTGGTGCGGGCATGGTCCACCGCCCGCGCGACGTCACTGTCGAACAGTTGAATGACGCTTTCGACCGCCCGGAGCGGAACCACTCGTGCGCCCGGTGCGACCCCGACGATGCCGGTTGCCTCAGTCCCCTGCCCGGTCATGACGCTCGCTGTCGTCGTGCCGTGACCGGGAAAAGGCAGCGGCCAGGGAGAATCGTCCGGCGACACCAGCGGGTCGCGGGCGTCGTCGTCGTTGGCGAGGAAGTCCCGGTCCCTGGTGAGGTCAAGGGCGTCGACGCCCAGGTTCGGATGCAGCGTGTACCCGGTGTCGGGGTGCCCGATTCGGATGCCGTCCCCGCGCGTCGGCTCGATCGCCCACGCCTCGTCGCACCGGATGGCGTCGCGCGCCCACCGGCTCGCCTCGCTCCCCGGCGGGAAGCCGGGGGCGTCAGACGCCGCTCCGCGGTCGCGAGCCGGGTCGACGAACGCCGTCACCGGAAGGTCGGCCTCGGCACGGGTAACGGTTCCCGTGCCGAGGACGGCCTGAACCAGCGAGTGCGCTTTACGGGCATACTCGCCGGTTCCGATCTGCTCCTCGACGTGCCCCGAGATCAGCCAGAGGGTGTCGTCGTCCTCCAGAAGCGGGGCTGCCTCCCAGTCGGCCAGAACGCCGCACAGCACGTCGGCAAGATCGTCGGGGCGAAAGCCGGATGCGGGCGCCTGGACGGCGATGCGCATCTCGTGGACGCGCAGGCGTGTTTTCTCCGTCGAATCGTCCATCTCGCACTCCCGCTCCGTCGAAGAATCCGCGTGTGCCGGAGCCTAGGGATTCCGGGAGCCGTTGCGCAAGCCAGATCAGGCAAACGCCTCGAGCCGGCCGTGCCGCAGGATTACTCGTCCAGCCCGAGTTGCCTGAGCTGGTCCGCAATGTCGTAGTAGCGGCGCTCGTCGATGATCCTGCCGTCCTCATCGACGGTGTCGAAGAACGCCATCCTGAACCGGAGCGATCTGTTGGTGGGTGGCACTTCTTCGCCTGTCGGCAGCGCCAGCGGACCGGTGTGCGTTCCTTCCATGGTCATCTCGACTGCGAGGGTCGTGCCACTGATGACGCTGCAGGTCACGTCTGCCCGCATGTCCGGGAACCCTCTGAAGTACCCTTCAGCGTCCTTCTCCACGGCAGCCCGGCCCCGCAACGGTTCGGCATACTGGGGATCGCGAACGACGGCATCCTCGCGGTACGACGCGGCCAGGCGCGCGGCATCCCGCGCGTTGATGGCGGCGATCTGTTCCCCGAGAGCTCGTTCGATGGTGGTTGTGTCCTGGGCGACGTCGCCCGAGAACCTGGTCATGGTGTGCTTCCTTTCACTTACGGATTAACGCGGCCATCGTCCCTCCGGACGCGTCCGCTGGCAAGGGGTTCCCGGCCTTCCGCAGCCGCACCCGTGTCACCGGAACACCGACCGCGCAACCGCCGTCACCTCGAGCCGGATGCCGTCGGCCACGAACAGGGTGAGCACCGGCGGCCGCCAGGCCGACGACACCGTCACCGTCGCGCTCCTGCCGTCCTGCGACCCGGCATTTTCCAGCGTCAGAGCGTCGAACGCTCCCACCGGATTGTCCTCGAGGAAGTCGGCGACGGCAGCACGGACCCGGGGCGACCGGACGGTGACCGACGGCTCCCCGCCGTCGAGAGACACCGACGAGAGTTCGAACGCCTCCGCTCCGACGAGGGCGGCCGCATCGGCGAGGCTGTACAGCCGTTTTCGCTCCAGGTAGAGCGACGTGGTCGCAGCAACCAGAAGGATCACCGAAAGTGAGAGCATCCCGTAGAAAATGGCGAGGAGGAGGGTCGATCCGTCCTCGTTCCGCGCCCGGCGAAGCATCCGGTTCATTTCTCGGCCCAGAACCGGGAGACCTGCTGTCGCGCCGACGCCTGCACCGGCACGCTCGCGGCCTGTGACAGGTCGAGGACGTCGGGCACGAGCGGGAGGGCGACGTCCACGCGCACGGTGACCGTGACGACAGCGTTGCGTGACGGGCAGGACGGAGTGGCGGTGCATGTGACCTCGACAGATGCCGCCTCCGGTGCGATGCCGTAATCGGCGAGACCGAAGTCAATCGCGCGGGTCGCGCGCGCCGCCGCCTCCTCCGCGTTCGAGGCCTGCACGAAGACCCGGGCGGCCTGCCGCGCCGCACCCTCGGCTGCGAGCGCGCCGGCCTGCACGGCGGCCAGGGCGAGCACGAGATAGACGAGCGGGACGAGCAGGAGAAGGCCGTTGGTGACGAACTCCAGGGCCGCTGAACCGTCCTCCTTCGTGAGGAGCCGGCGAATCCGACCCCTAGTCGTCAAGCGTCTCGACGGCGGCATGGCCCTGAACCTCCAGTGTGTGCTCCACCCCGATCAGGCCCAGCAGCGGCAGTCGCGTCACCACGCGGATGTCGACGCTCGGGTGACCGAGGAACGTGCCGGTCTCGGCGGTGACGTCGTCGGCGTACTCGGCACCGATCGCGACGGTGATGAGCTCCTTCGTCCTTGCCACGCCGTCGGCCGGTCCGTTGTCGGCGAGCGCCGCGAACCGGGCTCCCTCGGCGGCGGCGTCGATCACCGTGTTGCGCACGTGCAGGGCGAGTCCGAGCTGGAGGACGGAGAGCGTCAGCGCCGTGAGGAGCATAGCCACGAACGTGAACTCGGCAACGGCTGAACCGTCCTCGCGCGCCCAGCCCGTGCCCCGCATCGGTCACATCCCGGAGACCCGGGCGATGGCCTGCTCGAAGAGCGAGCTGAGCGCCGGGCCGGCGAGGCTCCAGATGAGCACGACAAGGCCGGCGGTCATCAGGGTGATCAGCACCCAGCCGGGCACATCACCGTCGTCGTTTGCCCGCGCCGTCAGCGAACGCTGCCATTTCGAAAGGGTGTTCATGGGGTCTCCTTCGCGTGGTGGTGGGATGGCGCCGTCAGAACCCGGACTGGAGAACGAAGATGCCGGGAAAGATGGCGAACAGGATGGAGAGCGGGAGGATGAGAAAGATCAGGGGGACGAGCATGGCCACTTCTTTCTTGCCCGCCGTCTCGAGAAGCCTGCGCTTTGCTTCATCCCGGGCGTCCTGCGCCTGGGCGCGAAGCACGTCGGCGAGCGGAGAACCTCGCTCCAGGGCGGCAGCGAGCTGCTCGACGCAGCGGGTCAGCGACGGCAGGTCGACCCGTGCGGCCAGTTCGGCGAGCGCCGACGCCAGGGGGATCCCCGTCTGAACGGAGCCAACGACGTGCCGGAACTCGCGACTGAGTTCGCCGGAACTCACCCGCCCGACCCGTCGGAGTGAGTCGAAGATGCCCTCCCCCGCCGACAGGCTGAGGCTCAGGAATTCGAGCACCGTCGGCATCTCTGCGGCGATGCGGGCGAGGCGGGCTCGGGCGGCACGCTTGAGCAGGGTGTCGCGAGCCACGGCGCCCAGAATCGCCCCGGTGATCGGGGCAACGACGATCGCGGCTGCCGGAAGCGTTCGGTTCGTCGCGCCCAGCGTCGCCAGAAGGATGCCCGCGCCAGAGCCCGCGACTGCCCAGCCCAGTTGTTCAGCGCGGAACCGGTGTACGGTCATCGCGCTTCCTGCCTGCCCCAGCCGGTGCTGGATCACGGTGTTCCCACCGAGGATCCTCGCGAGCAGTTCGACCAGGCGGTGGACCGTCGGCGCGAGAAGGGTGCCGACGATCGGGAGTGGGTCCACGACCCGCCTGAGGGTGAACAGGCGGGCGCCCTCCGACACGTCGACGATGTAGGGCGCAACCCGGTCCGCGAGGGTGGGGCCGCCCATCCGGGGCAGCACGGCGAGAACCGACCAGAGCCCGAGGCCGAGGAGCGTCCCGAGGACGAGACCCCAGGCCGCGGTGGCGCTCACCGGAACCACCGCCTTTCCTGCGGCAGCCGCCCCACCGACAACATGATGCGGTAGGCGATAACCGACACGACGACACCGACGGTGATGAGCAGGGACCCTCCCGCGGAGTTGTAGGCCAGGGCCGCTTCGGGTCTGGTCGAAAGCAGCAGCAGGATGCACCACGGTGCGGCGACGCCGAGCTTGGCCGCGTTCCGGATCCAAGACTGCCGCGCTTCGACTTCGGCACGGATCGCAATGTCCTCCCGCAGGTACGCCGCAAGACTCCTCAACACGACGGGAAGGTCGGAGCCGCCGACGTCACGCGCCATCCGAAGCGTCTCCAGGATCCGATCCGGAACGGGGTCGGCCAGGTCGTGCTTCAACCGGTCGAGGCATCCGGAAAAGGAGGCCGTCCGGCGATAGTCGCTCTCGAACGCAAGAAAATTCGGCCGCAGCGCTTCGGGCCCACTGCGAGCGAGGCTGGCGACGGCGTCGGGCAGGGCGAGCCCCGACCGCACGGCACCGACGAGGTGGTCGACGACATCGGGCCATAGGGCCCGGTTCGACGACCGGTGCGCCCGCGCCCGCCATCTCACCGCGAGCGCGGGAAGCAGGCCGCCGACGATCACGGCGCACACGGAGACGGCGCTGACGTGCAGGAGCGCATGCGCCACCGCACCGGAGAGAACCGCCAGCAGCACCGAGAGCGCGACGAACGCCCAGCGAGGCACCCGTCCGAGGCCGGCCAGGGCAAGGTCCGCTCCGAAGCGGCCGGCCCGCCGTACCCGCCGGGGAGTGCCGCTTCGCCTGGGGTACAGCCATGGTGATCCAACCAGGAGCAGACCGACGGCCAGCGAACATCCGAGCAGGAGAGTCATCAGGCGCCTCGTCGGAGGATCGCGGCCGGGTTCAGGCCGGCGTTCTCGAACTTCCCGAGGCGGGTGGGATGGCTGCCGGTCGCTTCGAGCAAGCCGTCCCTCATCGTGAACAGCGGACTGGCTTCGATTACGGGGCCGGAGAGGTTGCCGCTCGGCGCGAGGATCGAGACCACGCGGCGAAAGCCGTTACGGTCCAGCTCGCAGTGCACGACGATGTCGATGCACGCCGCCACTGTCGGCTGCACGAACGACGCGTCGATGTTGCGGCCCGCGAGCAGGGGCAGGGTCGACAGTTTGACCAGGGCGTCGCGCGCTGAGTTCGCGTGGATGGAGCACATGCCCGGGATGCCGCTGTTGAGCGCGATCAGCAGGTCGAGGCTTTCGGCTTCGCGCACCTCCCCGACGATGAGGCGGTCGGGCCGCATCCGCAGTGCTTCCTTGATCAGCCGGCGAAGGGTGATCTCACCGGTTCCCTCGAGGCTGGGCTGCCGGCATTGCATCGCGACAACATCGGCGATCGCGAGGTCGAGTTCGAAGGTCTCCTCGACGGTGACGATGCGTTCGTTGGTGTGCACACTGGAGAGCAGGGCGCCGAGGAGGGTGGTCTTGCCGGCCTGGGTCGCACCGGAGATGAGGATGTTCGACCCGGCGAGCACACAGCACCGGAGGAATTCCGCGGCCTGGGCGCTGAGCGATCCGCCGACGACGAGGCTGCGGAGGTCACGGACACGGCGGCTGAACTTGCGGATGTTCACGGCCATGTGGCGTCGAGTGACGTCGGGGATGACGACATGGAGCCGGGACCCGTCGGGCAGGGACGCGTCGACGAACGGCGAACTGAAGTCGATGCGCCGTCCGGTGGTCTGCAGCATCCGCTCGACGAGGTCGCGGACGCCGCCCTCGGTCAGCACCGTGTTGGTCAGCTCCGGGATGCCGTTCTTCGCCACGAACACCCGCGTCGGCGCGTTGATCCAGATCTCCTCGACCTCCGGATCGTCGAGGTACGGCTGCAGCGGCCCCAACCCGGTGAGCGTCGCCACGACCTCCCGTTCGGTGACCGACTCGTCCGACAGGAGCGGGAGCGAGCTCCCCAGCGCGCGTTCGCTGTACCGGCGCACTTCCTCCTGCACGAAGCGCTGGGCGAGCCCGTCGCCGGACAGGTCGGCGCCCTCACGCCGCACCCGGTCGCGGACCCGTTGGGTGATGATCTCGGCCGCCGATGTCATGGGGAAAGTCTGCCGAAAGCATCCGCCGCCCGTTCCGGTTATCCACAGGCGTTAAGTTCCCCTCCAAGAGGTCACAGGTTGCTGGGAGTGCTGCCCCTAAACTGATAGACGTTCGCGGGAGTGGTGAAATTGGCAGACACGCAGGATTTAGGTTCCTGTGCTTTCGAGCGTGTGGGTTCAAGTCCCACCTTCCGCACGCACCCGTGGCCGACCGGCCATGACAAGCACCGACCGACGGAGTAGCGGCTGCCCATGATCTCGACAGGCCTCATCCCCTGGCTCGACCCAGAGAGCATCATCGGTGCCGCGGGCCCGTGGGCGCTCGTGGTCGTCTGCTTCATCGTCTTCGCGGAAACCGGCCTGCTCGTCGGCTTCCTCCTTCCCGGCGACACCCTCCTGGTCATCACCGGACTGCTGACCTACTACGGCATGCACTCCGCCACGACCAGCGGACTGGACCTCGACATCTGGTGGGTGGCGCTTGCGATCGGGTTCGCCGCCTTCCTCGGCGGTGAAGTCGGTTATCTCATCGGGCACAAGGCCGGCCCGCGGATCTTCGAGCGCAAGGAATCGGGCGTCTTCAGCATCCGGAACGTGGAGCGCACCAATGCGTTCTTCACGCGCTTCGGCGGCATCGCCGTGATCCTCGCCCGATTCGTGCCGATTGTGCGCACCTTCGCACCCGTCGCCGCCGGCGTCGGTCATATGGACTACAAGAAATACACCTTCTACAACCTCGTCGGCGCGATCATCTGGGGCGTCGGCCTCACCTACTTCGGTTACTTCCTGGGCTACATTCCCCCGGTCGCCGGGTTCGTGCAGGAGTACATCGATGTCATCCTCATCGGGGCCGTCGTTCTCACGCTCATCCCGACCGTCTGGCACTACATCCAGTCCAGTCGCAAAGCCAAGCGCCTCGCGGAGGCCGGCGAAGACGTCATCACCGACCCCGACGAAGCCCGGCACATGGTGCTCGATCCGGAGACCTTCGAGAAGAAGCCCGAACTGTAGGCGTCCGCCGTCAGGGGCGTCCGCCGTCAGGCGGCAGGCGCCTGGGAGATACGGACCGTATTGCCGGAGGGGTCACGGAACGCGCAGTCGCGCGGACCCCACGGCTGGTCGATCGGCTCCTGGAGAACCTCGGCGCCGGATGCCCGCACGGCCTCGAAGGTCGCGTCCAGGTCGTCTGAGCTGAACACGAGCATCGGCAGGACTCCCTTGGCGAGAAGCTCCTGCATCGCATCGCCGTCGGCCTTCGACCGGCCGGCGTGGGGCACGGAGAGGACGATACCGAGCCCCGGCTGGGCGTCGCTGCCGAGGGTCACCCAGCGGTAGTCGCCCGATGGCACATCCTGCTGGACCTCGAGGCCGAGTGCGTCACGGTAGAAGGTGAGCGCCTCGTCGACGTCGGAAACGGTGACGTTTGTGTATTGAAGTGTGACTGTCATGCCCGGAACACTACGCCCGGCGCACGTCGTCCGCTTCTCCGATCCTGATCGGTTAAGAGTGTTGCGGATGCTCATGGCCGGCATGCTTTGCCGGCTCCAGCTGGAAGGTCGAATGCTCGACGTCGAAGTGACCGGCCAGGCATTCCGAGAGCGTGTCGAGCATCTCCCCCGTGCGCTGTTCGGCGAAAACGGCTGCTTCGACGACGACGTGGGCGGTGAAGACGTGCTGGCCAGTGGTGATCGACCAGACGTGGACATCGTGCACGTCGATCACCCCTGGGGCGTCACGGATGTGCCGCCGGATGAGGTCGACGTCCGTGTCCGGCGGCGTTGACTGGTTGAGCACCCGCCAGACGTCCCGGAGCAGGCTCCACGCGCGCGGGAGGATGCCCGCGGCGATGATCAGGGAGGCGATGGCATCCGCCTGGACGAAACCGGTGGCCAGGATGATGACGGCGGCGATGATCACCCCGATGGAGCCGAAGAGGTCGCCGAGCACCTCGAAGTATGCGCCGCGCATGTTGATCGACGTTTTCGCGGAGCTGCGCAGGATGATCGCCGACACGACGTTGGCGAGAAGACCCACGACGGCGACGACGAGCATCGGCATGCCGAGCACCTCGACCCGGTCCGGGTCGAGGAGTCGGGAGACGCCGGTGATCGCGATCGAGACCGCGACAGCGAGCAGGATGAGACCGTTGAACAGGGCGGCGAGCACCTCGACCCTGCGGTACCCGTAGGTGTGCCGCTGCGTCGCCGGACGCGCCGCGACGCCGAGGGCGACGAGCGCGATCACCAGGCCGGTGAGGTCGCTGAACATGTGCCCGGCATCCGCGAGCAGGGCGAGCGACCCGGTGAGGATGCCGCCGACCACCTCTGCGACGAGGACGACCGCCACGATGCCGAGGACGAGCCACAGCTTGCGCCGATTATCGGTGTGTTGTGCGTGGTCGTGTGCCATGGTTCCTCCACGTTAACGCCGGCGGGGCTCCGGAGCCAGTTCCCGCCCCCTGTTGGGAATGATCGCCGTTCTCACTCGCGTCTCGCGTGATGAGGGTCACACCAGTGCCGGTTTGACGTCGCGCACGATCGACTCGAGGATCCGGGCGTTGAACTCGACGCCGAGTTGGTTGGGCACCGTGACGAGGACCGTGTCGGCGGCCGCCACGGCCTCATCCTGTGCCAGTTCGGCGGCGATGACATCAGGGTCACCGACATAGCTGCGGCCGAACCGGGCCAGCCCACCGTCAAGATGGCCGACCTGATCCTTCGCCTCGACCTGAGCCCGAAGTCCGAAATAATGACGCGTCTCGTCGTCGATGAGCGGGATGATGCTTCGACTGACCGAGACGCGCGGCTCGCGGTCGTGACCAGCGTCTCGCCACGCCTCTCGGTACATCCGGATCTGCTCCGCCTGGAGCTGGTCGAACGGCACGCCGGTGTCTTCGGTCAGCAGGGTGGAGCTCATGAGGTTCATGCCCTGTTCCGCCGTCCAGACGGCGGTGGCCCGGGATCCTGCTCCCCACCAGATCCGCTCAGCCAGGCCCGGTGACCGGGGCTCGACCGCGAGAGGCTGCTCCACTCCGGTCACGTGCGGGTTCGACGTCGCGACACCGGCGCCGTCGATGGCGGCGCGGAAGAGAGCCGTGTGGGCCCGGGCGAGGTCGGCGTCGGTCTGGCCGGCATCGGGGACATACCCGAAGGCTTCGGAGCCGCGGAGCGCGGTCTCGGGTGAGCCGCGGCTGACGCCGAGCTGCAGTCGGCCGTCACTGATGAGGTCGGTGGCAGCGGCTTCCTCGGCCAGGTAGAGCGGGTTTTCGTAGCGCATGTCGATGACGCCGGTGCCGATCTCGATCCGGCTCGTCCGCGCGGCGATGGCGGCGAGCAGCGGGAACGGCGATGCCAGCTGCCGGGCGAAGTGGTGGACGCGGAAGTACGCCCCGTCGACGCCGAGCTCCTCTGCGGCCACGGCGAGGTCGATGGACTGCACGAGCGCATCCCGCGCGGTGCGAACCTTCGAACCGGGGACGGGTTGCCAGTGGCCGAAGGAGAGGAACCCGATGCGCGTCATGTTCGGTGCAAGCGCCGCACCCCCCGGGCTTATTCCTCGCGAGGTGCTGACTATGGGGTGGTTGGCCCCGCCCGGAACCCCCTCAGACCCAGCAACTCGCGGTCAGAGGAGGGAGCGCAGCGCCGGGATCAGGTCGGCGAAGGCCCGTGCCCGGTGGCTGATCTCGTTCTTCGTCTCGGGCGGCAGCTCCGCCGAGGAGACGTCGTAGCCGTCCGGAACGAAGATCGGGTCATAGCCGAAACCATTCGCACCGGTGGCCTCCATGGCGAGCCGCCCCAGCCACACTCCTTCGGAGACGTGCTCGACCCCGCCGTGGGGCAGGCCGTCCGGCACAACCAGGGCGATGGTGCAGCGGAAGCTCGCCGCCCGGTGCTCCGGCGCGATGTCCGAGAGCTGCGCGAGGAGCAACTCGAGGTTCGCGCGGTCGCCGTGACCCGGCCCCGCCCAGCGGGCCGAGAAGATTCCGGGCGCACCCCCGAGCACGTCGACCGCGATGCCGCTGTCATCGGCAAGCGCGATCCGGCCGGTGTGGGCGGCCGCTGTCCGTGCCTTGATCAGGGCGTTCTGTGCGAAGGTGACGCCGTCCTCGACCGGTTCGGGGCCGTCGTACGCGACGACGGTCACGTCCGGCATGGCAGCGCCGAGGATCCGCTGGAACTCGCCGACCTTGTGCTGGTTGTGGGTGGCGAGCACGACCTCGATCGTCATGCCGAGTCGCGCCCCAGTGCCGCCACCTGCATCGCGGTGAGGTCTGCCGCTCCGCCCAGTGCGAGGTCGAGGAGTGAGTCGAGTTCACGGCGGTCGAACGGGGCGCCTTCGGCGGTGCCCTGAACCTCGACGAACAGACCGCGGCCGGTTACGACGACGTTCATGTCGGTTTCGGCGCGGACGTCCTCGACGTAGGCGAGGTCGAGCAGCGGGGCTCCGTCGACGATGCCCACAGAGACGGCGGCGACGCTGTCGATGAGCGGGGCTGCCTTCTGCCCGATGAACTTCTTCTCCCGAGCCCATTCGATGGCATCCGCGAGCGCGACATAGGCGCCGGTGATCGCCGCCGTGCGGGTTCCACCGTCGGCCTGAAGCACGTCACAGTCGATGACGATCGTGTTCTCGCCGAGCGCTTTGGTATCGATGACGGCGCGAAGGCTGCGCCCGATCAGACGGGAGATCTCGTGAGTCCTGCCACCGATCCTGCCCTTGACCGACTCACGATCCATCCGGCTGTTCGTCGATCGCGGCAGCATGGAGTACTCCGCCGTGACCCAGCCCTTTCCCTTGCCGGCGAGCCAGCGCGGTACCCCGTTGGTGAATGAGGCGGTGCAGAGGACCTTCGTCTTGCCGAAGGAAATGAGCGCTGAGCCCTCGGCCTGGGCACTCCATCCTCGTTCGATGGTCACTTCGCGCAGTTCGCTCGGAGTACGGCCGTCTTTACGGGTGATCTCAGACATGTGTTTCTCCCTGCTGGGCGCCGGACGGCGCGGGTATCGAAGGCTAAAAGTTGCGGAAGTCGGGGTGCGCACGGATCGCGGCGAGGTCGATCACACCGGTCTGGACGAGGTCGACGTGGGAGATCTCGCGCCCGATCAGGCGGTGGGCGAGTTGCAGGAATTCATCTTCGCTCGCCCCCGTTGCTTCGTAGTGGTGGGACGGCGGCACGGGGCTGGTGCGCTCGAGCCCCTGTGACACGAGTTCGCGGTAGACGTCATTGGCCGTCTCGGTGTCGCTCGACACCAGCGTCACGTTCGGACCCATCACGTACGAGATGGCGCCCTTGAGGAACGGGTAGTGGGTACAGCCGAGCACAACGGTGTCGACGCCGGCGTCGACCAGCGGCTGGAGGTAACGCTGGGCCGTGGCGAGCACCTCAGGTCCTGTGGTGATCCCCTTCTCGACGAACTCGACGAACCGCGGGCAGGCCTGGCTGAACAGGTGAAGGTCGGGGGCTGCGGCGAAGGCGTCTTCGTAGGCCAGGGAGTTGATCGTCCCCTCGGTACCGATGACGCCCACGCGGGAGTTCCTGGTGCTGCTGACCGCGGTGCGAACGGCGGGCTGGATGACCTCGATCACCGGGACCGCGTAACGCTCCCGCGCGTCACGGAGCATGGCAGCGGATGCCGTATTGCAGGCGATGACGATCATCTTCACGCCCTGCGCGACGAGATCGTCGAGCACCTCGAGCGCAAACCGTCGTACGTCGGCGATCGGCTTGGGCCCGTACGGGGAATGGGCGGTGTCTCCGATGTACAGGATCTCCTCGTTGGGGAGTTGGTCCTGGATCGCGCGTGCCACCGTGAGCCCGCCGACGCCCGAGTCGAAGATCCCGATAGGCGCGTCATTCACGTTCCCCAGCCTACCTGCCCGCCTTCACCACCGTCGTCGATATGCTGGCGGGGTGAACCCAACGTCGTTCCCGCGGCCCTCGACCGCGCTGCACACCGACCGCTACGAGCTGACGATGGTCGAGGCGGCAATCGAACACGGCACAGCAGGCACCGAGTGCATGTTCGAGGTGTTCGCCCGGCGACTGCCCGGCGCCCGCCGATACGGCATCGTCGCCGGCACAGGCCGGCTCCTCGACCTCATCCGGGACTTCCGCTTCGACGACGCGGAGCTGACCTGGCTTCGCGAGAACGATGTCGTCACCGGCCGCACGCTCGACTGGCTTGCCGACTACCGTTTCTCCGGCAGCATCTGGGGGTACCGTGAGGGCGAAGCGTACTTCCCGAGTTCACCGATCCTCGTGGTGGAATCGAGCTTCGCCGAGGGCGTGCTCCTCGAAACGCTCGTCCTCAGCGTCCTCAACTACGACAGCGCCGTCGCCAACGCGGCCTCGCGCATGGTGACGGCGGCCAATGGACGGCCGCTCGCCGAAATGGGATCGCGCCGGGCCCACGAGCACAGCGCGGTCGCTGCCGCCCGCGCCGCCTACATCGCCGGATTCGACGCCACGAGCAACCTGGAGGCCGGCCGCACCTGGGGCATCCCGACGATGGGCACGGCCGCTCACGCGTTCACCCTGCTGCACGACACCGAGGAGGAGGCGTTCCGCGCCCAGGTGGCGGCAGTCGGCCCCGGCACGACACTCCTCGTCGACACGTATGACGTTGCCGAGGGGGTTCGCGCGGCGGTGACGGCAGCGGGTACCGGCCTCGGGGCCGTTCGCCTCGACTCCGGTGACCTCCCAACCCTCGTCGTCGAGGTGCGTGAGCTCCTCGACTCGCTGGGCGCGACCGGCACGAAGATCACGGTGACCAACGACCTCGACGAGCACGCGATCGCCGCCCTCTCCGCTGTGCCAGTGGATTCGTACGGTGTCGGAACGTCCGTCGTCACCGGCTCGGGGTCCCCCGCCGCCGGGATGGTCTACAAGCTCGTCGCGAGGCGCGACACCGACGGTGACTGGAAATCGGTGGCGAAGAAGTCGCCAGACAAGATCAGCGTCGGCGGGCGCAAATTCCCGGTGCGCCGGATGAATTCCGCCCGCATCGCTGTCGAGGAGCTCATCTACGTCGGGGACGGCCCTGAGGACAGTGATTCAGGCTCCAGCCTGGAGCGCCCGCTGTTCGTCCAGCTGGTCGACGGCGGCGTCATCGACGAACAGTTCACCGGTGCGGCCGGCACCCGACGCGCGCGTGAGCACCGTGCGAAGATCCTGGCCGAGTTGCCAGCGGATGCGTCACGCCTCGGCCGCGGGGATCCGACGCTCCCCACCACATTCTCGGGCTGAAGGCCTCTACTCGGCCTTCATCTTCTCGTAGATGGCCTTGCAGCTCGGGCAGACCGGAAACTTCTCCGGGTCGCGACCCGGGGTCCACTTCTTGCCGCAGAGCGCACGCACGGGTTTGCCGCTCAGCGCGGATTCCAGGATCTTGTCTTTCTTGACGTAGTGCGAGAACCGTTCGTGGTCGCCGGGCTCCACTCCCTCGTTGTTGAGGAGCTCCTCGAGTTCACGGTCCAGTACCGAGGTTCCACCGGCATCCGGGGTCGAACCGGGTTCTGCAATGCTCAGGCGCGCGTTTCTCATGCGACGATTCTACCCGCGTGACGGGCGACGCCGGTCAGTGGCTGAGCGCGAACTCCATGATCTCGGGGCCGCGGCGGTCGAAGGCCCGCCCGCCCCGCCAGACGCCAACCACAAGAGCGAGAACCCCGGTGCCCACGCCTGCGATGAGTGAGTACATGTGCTGCGACGGGTCTTCGACGATGCCGAGCCAGGCGAAATAGAAGGCCGGTGCGGCGACCAGGAGCGAACCGGCGAGACCCAGCGACTGGGAGAAACCGCCGCGGGTCCCTGACGACTGGGGCTGCTGGAACGGGCTGTCGCCCGGGAGCGCGGCCGGGTACGGGAGCCGGGCGGAAAGATAGCTCGACATCCCGACGCCGCCGAGGAACAGGGCGCTGGAGACGCCGAGCATCGAAGGCAGCGCGGCCCAGTCGCCATAGAAGTTGATGCTGATCATCGACCCGATGACGATCAGCGGGATGCCGATCATGAGAACCGGCACCATCCGCCCGATCCGGTCGGCCCAGCCACGCACCCCGGAGACGACGTGGAGCCAGATCGCCGTGGAGTCGAAGGCGAGGTCGTTGTGCAGGGACCAGCCGAGGAAGATCGCCATCACCGGCAGCGGCAGCAGGGAGAGCGTCGAGATCGGCACGCCGATGACGAGGAACGGAAGGATCATGATGAACGGCACGAGCGGAATGATCAGGATCGACACGAGGTACCGCGAATCCCGCGCCCAGTAGGTGATGCTGCGCGCGGCGATGACGGATGCCGGCCGGCCCGGCAGCACATCGAACCAGCCCATGCCGCCATAGGTCTTTGCGACCGGCTCGCGTTCGGGAGTGACGAGCATGTGGGCGACGAGTCGGTCCCAGGCGAGCCAGAGCAGCGCGGCGGTTGCGGTGGCGACGCCGAGCTTGAGCAGGGCACCATTGACGTCGCCCATGGCGGCATCCCCGGGCACCGACCAGACGGCGCCGAACGGGGTCCAGCTCACGACATCGGCGGCATCCCCGAGCACGGTCACGCCGTCGCGCGCCCAGTCGACGCTCGACAAAAGGATGATGGCCGGCGCGAGGAGGACGAGGACAAGAGTGCTGATCACCCCGGTGAGTTCGCGGGAGCGGCGCGTGGCGAGAAGGAGCGACGCGAGAGCGGTGGTGACACGGGCGGCGAGCACACAGGTTGCCACGGCGAGCACCGCCGAGAGAACGGCCAGAAGCAGCGGCAATGGACCTCGTGCCCAGGTCACCACGGTCAATGCGCTGAGGATGAGGATCACCAGCGAGGGAACGCTGATGAGCGCGGCGAGGAGCAGGCCGACAGACAGGCGGCGCTGGGAGAAGCCCACCAGCGCGAACCGACGCGGGTCCATGTCGTCGTCGACGCCGAACACGAGCGGAAGCAGCACGAACCCGAGCACGACGAAGGAACCGGCGAGGACGAGCAGGTTCCGGGTGAGCTCGTCGGGCGCGAAGCGCAGGGCGATGAGGCCGCTGCCAAGAAGCACGACGAGTGCGACCCCCGCGGCGGTGCCCAGGACGATGCCGAGGAGCTGCCACACACTTCGTCGGAATCCGTTGGCCAGCAGCCGAAGCCTTAATCCGAGAAGCTGTGCAACCATTCCATTCCTTCTGCGGCTTTGCGGCCGCCGGCGAGTTCAACGAACCGCTCCTCGAGAGTCCCGCTCCCCCGCACGTCGTCGACGGCGCCGGCGGCGAGGACTTTGCCGTGGACGATGATCGCCACGTGGTCGCAGACGCGCTGGATGAGGTCCATCCCGTGGCTGGACAAGACGACGGTGCCGCCATGCGCAACGTACCGCTGCAGGATCTCGACGACGTTGGCCGCGGAGACCGGGTCGACCGACTCGAACGGCTCATCGAGCACCAGCAGGCGTGGCGAATGGATCATGGCGGCGGCGAGGGCCACCTTTTTCGTCATTCCTGCCGAATAGTCGGTGACGAGTCGGTTGAGTGCGTCTTCGAGTCCGAATGCCCGGGCGAGGTCTTTGGTCCGTGCGCGCACGGTCGCGCCGTCGAGGCCCCGCAGAACCCCGGCGTAGTACAGCAGCTGCGCCCCGGTCAGACGGTCGAAGAGGCGCAGCCGGTCTGGCAACACGCCGATCGAGCGTTTCGCGGCGTCCGGCTCACCCCAGACGTTGACACCGTGCACCGTGATGGTGCCGGCGTCGGGCCGGAGAAGCCCGGTGATCATCGAGAGCGTCGTCGTTTTTCCGGCACCGTTCGGGCCAACGATGCCGTAGAAGGAGCCCTGATGCACGTCGAGATCGATGCCGTCGACGGCGATCGTATCGCCGAACCGGCGGGAAAGGCCGGTGATGCGAAGGACGACGGGCGATGTCGCCGGATCTACTCTCTCGATCGGTGTGTCGTCGGCCTCAGCGGCAACGAGCTCGTCGAGAAGCTCGGTGACCCTCGCCGTCTCGACGTCGTCATCGATCGGTTCAGCTGCGGGCGCGAGGCCGGGGTCGGCGACGGTATCGGGGAGGGCGAGGTCGACGGGTCCTGGGGCTCCGACCGGGGACTCGGCCGCGAGGGCGGCGGCCGTCGGCACCCGGGGCAGGACAGCGTCATCGACGGGGGTTTCGGGCACGGACGCCTCCTCTCCCGGTGCCTGACGCTCGTCAGTTTTCTCCTCCGACAGTTCGGGCACAAGGGTTTCGGCGACGGACCGGGCAGGAGGCCGCGCTTCATCCCGGGCAGCGAGCAAGACAGCCACAGGCAGGAGCGGCGCGGACGGGCGAGGGTCCGCTGCGGCGTCGGTCTGGTCTGCGGCGTTGGTCCGGATCTCGGGCTCCGCTTCCGCCATGGGCTCGGGCATCAGTTCAGGCGTCGGCTCAGGCTCTATCTCCAGCGTCACCACGGGTGGTGTGGCCACGGGCGCTGCGGCCTCGGTCGCGGCCTCCGGTCCGGACAGCTGCTCGGCTCGATTCGGCGGGTCGGATGCCGGGACGAGGGTCAGGAACGGCCAGCGTTTGATCCAGGCGAAGCGCAGCGGTTCCTGGTCGTCGATGGTCGAGTGCAGTTCCGGTGCTTCCGGCATCGTTTCGAACTTGAGCGCGGCGTCTTCGGGGCTCAGGGACGGCAGGGGTGGCGGAATCATGTCGAACGGAGCGGCAGCAGGCAACACCTGCGTGGGCGCGTGGTCGTCCGATGATGCCGGTCTGAGAACCGGCGGCTTCGGGGTACCGGACGGGGCCGTGATGGCGAAGTCGCCTGACACGTTGGAGGCGAGTGTCAGCGCTGGACGCTTCGACGACGTGCGCCTGACCGGCTTGCTGCGGGGCGCGATCCGGGTTGCGGGAGGCTGGTCAGGGTGGACCGCGTTGGTCGGCGATCCGGCATCCGCATCGGGACCGATGTCCGCGCTGTTCGGTTCTGGCTCGACGCGGGGATCTGGCTGCCCGTCCGCCCTGACCTTGAGTGCGGGATCGGAGAACACCGCGATCAGCTCGGCCACGGCGGCTTCTGCGACGCTCGGCTGCGTCGGGGGCTCTTCCACTGTTGCCGTCGGAGCCGGAGGCATGGCAACGGATTCGGATGGGGCCGTGGGCGGCACGCCGGTTGCAGCGTCTGTGACGGCCGTTGCGTCTGCTCCCGGTGGTTTTGTCGTGCGCGGCTTGGCCGGGGTGCGCGGCTTCGCTGGCGTCCGGGGCGTGGCGGTAGTGGATTTCTTTGCGGCGGGCTTCGCGGGCTTCGTGGTTTCGGTTGGAGAGGACGCGGGCTTCGTGGATGCGGCCTGGGCGGGGGCGCGCTTCGCGGCTGCCGGCCTGGTGCTCAGGGGCTTGGCGGCCGCAGCCTTGGCGGTCGCAGCCTTGGCGGCCGCGGGTCTGGCGGTCGCAGCCTTGGCGGCCGCTGACTTTGAGGACGCCGCCTGGGCAGGAGCATCCTGCGCTATCTCGGGCTCAGCCGGTTCTGACGCGGTTGCAGGAGTCTTGGCCGCCGGTGCCTGCCGCGTTGTTGCCGGTTGTGCGACGGGCGTTGTCCGGGCCGCCGGTTTACGGGCGGCCGGTTTACGGGCGGCCGGTTTACGGGCCGCCGGTGGGCGCTGAGGGGCCGCCGCGGCGCCGCGGGTGGGACCGGCGATATCGCCGACGGGAGAGGCTGCAGGTGAGCCAGTCGTCGATTCACTCTCTGAAGCGGGGCTCTCCGCCAACGCGGAGGCATCCCTCGACTGCCCGAGGGGGGATGCCTTCTGCATCTCCCGGTCGGGCACGTTCTGGGGGGAATCGGGCGCGGGTGTCACTGGTCCAACCTACCAAGTGACCACCGTCTATTCGAGGCGAGGCCCGACTTCGGGCGCCGTGAACCTGTCAAAAGCCCGAGTGCCGTATTACGATCCCACAACAAGAAGGCTTTCGCTGCTGTCCCTCATGGGGGTGTCAGGCTAACGTGGTCGATGGCATAACGGGGTGTCATTTCATCGACTTACAGGTAAATTCCAATACAACATCGCCGGAAACGGCGACCGGATAGCCTTAACAATCTTGAGGAGAATTCCGTGACGACCCAGGTAGTAATACTTGCAGCAGGCATGGGGAGCCGGCTGGGCCGCTCCCTTCCGAAGCCGCTCACCGAACTGGCTGACGGCCGCACCATCATGCAGCAGCAGTTCGACAACATCCACCACGCGTTCGGCAAGAACGTGAAGGTCACCATCGTTGTGGGCTACAAGCTCGAGCACATCATCGAAGCGTTCCCTGAGGCGTCCTTCGTGTACAACGAGCAATACGACCAGACGAACACGTCGAAGAGCCTCATGCGGGCCCTGAACGCCTCACAGCCCGGCGGCGTCCTGTGGATGAACGGCGACGTCGTCTTCGATCCTGCGGTGCTCGACCGAGCCGCCGCCATGATGGCTCGCGACCAGTCGTTCGTCACCGTGAACACCTCGAAGGTGTCCGACGAAGAGGTCAAGTACACGACCAGCGCCGAGGGGTACATCGAAGAACTGTCGAAGACCGTCAAGAACGGCCTCGGCGAGGCTGTCGGAATCAACTACGTGTCGCGCGACGACAAGGCGAACCTCCTTCGCCAGCTGGCCCGCGTCGGCGACCAGGACTACTTCGAACGCGGCATCGAGCTTGCCATCGAGCAGGACCGGATGCTCGTAGAGCCCGTCGACATCTCCGACCTCTACGCCGTTGAGGTCGACTTCGCCGAGGACCTCGAGCGAGCGAACCTCTACGTCTAGCAGCACCGAAAACATCGACCGGCACGCGTCCCCTGACCGTGCCGGTCTTTGTTTGCCGCTAGGTTGGTGGCTGTGAGTTCACCCGCCGACGTACGACCGCCGCAGCGTTCATACGTCACTCGCTACCGCCACGCCCTCTGGCTGCTGACCAAGCGGGATCTCCGCGTCCGCTACTCGACGAGCGTGCTCGGCTACGTCTGGTCGATCCTCGATCCGCTGGTCATGGCAGGAATCTACTGGTTCGTCTTCGCCGTCGTCTTCGATCGCGGCGGACGCGTCGGCGAGCAGCCGTACATCGTCTTCCTGCTCATCGGCCTCCTGCCCTGGATGTGGTTCAACGGCGCTGTCTCCGACAGCACCCGCGCCTTCCTCCGCGAGGCCAAGCTCGTGCGCTCGACCTCGATCCCCCGCACGATCTGGGTCAACCGCCTCGTCCTCTCCAAGGGCATCGAGTTCCTCGCGGCGCTTCCCGTCCTCGCTTTGTTCGCGATCGTCGCCGGAGCGCCCCTCCACTGGGAGGCGGTGCTGTTCCCCGTCGCGATCGTCCTCCAGGCGATCCTGACTGTGGGCATCAGCCTGATCGTCGCCCCCCTCGTCGTGTTCTTCCGTGACCTCGAACGCGCGGTCAAGCTCATCCTCCGCTTCCTCTTCTACGCCTCCCCCATCGTCTACGGGCTCAGCGACCTCCCCCGCGAGCTCCAGACCCTGGCCGCATTCAACCCGCTCGCCGGAATCTTCTCGCTGTACCGCGGCGCATTCTTCCCGCAGCAGCTCGAGTGGTTCGCCATCGCCGTGTCCGCTGCCATGTCGCTTGCCTTCCTCGCACTCGGGTTGTGGATCTTCAGGCGGTCCGAGCGCAACGTGCTGAAGGAGCTGTGATGCCGGCACCCGTCATTCGCGTCGACAACGTCGGCATCCGCTTCCGGCGCAACCGCGGCGGCCGCCGCAACTTCAAGGATCTCTTCTCGAACCGCAACCGCCGCTCACGTCCGGGCGAGTTCTGGGCGTTTCGCAACGTGTCGTTCGACGTGCAGGCCGGTGAGGCCATCGGCGTGGTGGGCCGGAACGGGCAAGGCAAGTCGACCCTCCTCAAGCTCGTCGCCGGGGTCGTCCTCACCGATGAAGGCCGGGTCGAGGTCAATGGTGGGGTCGCCCCGCTGATCGAGATCACCGGCGGTTTCGTCAACGACCTCACCGTGCGCGACAACGTCTACCTGACCGCCGGGCTGCACGGCATGACGAGAACCGAGATCGAGGGTCGTTTCGACGAGATCATCGATTTCGCTGAGATCGGTGACTTCATCGACACCCCGTACAAGCACCTGTCGAGCGGCATGAAGGTCCGCATCGCCTTCAGCGTGATCTCCATGCTCGAGGAGCCGATCATCCTCGTCGACGAGGTCCTCGCGGTGGGTGACCGTGGCTTCAAGGAAAAGTGTTACCGCCGCATCGAAGAATTGCTGGCCGGTGGACGCACCCTCTTCTTCGTCTCCCACAACGAGAAAGACCTGCGTCGGTTCTGCACCCGCGGCCTCTACCTCGACAAAGGCAAGCTCCAACTGGACGGCCCGATCGCCGACGTGCTCGACCGGTACAACGCCGAATACCACCGCTGAGTCCGTAAGGGAAGCCTCCCGCCCGCCCTGCGTGTTCCCAGCACGCAAACCTAGACTGATGCGGTACCACCCAATCCGTCGCAGGGGGAGCTCATGACCACGTCAAGCGAACAAGTGCGCATTCTGGATGCCGCGACGCCCGAAACCCCATCGCAGCCGTCTCCGGTCTGGCTGCGCGGGATCGACAGGGCCCTCTCCGTTCAGCGGCCGGTCGTTGTCGCCCACATCCGTGCCCTGAGGCGCTCACACCCGAACGCCACCCCCGCCCAGCTTGTTCGCATCCTCGAACGGCGCTACCTGACCGCCATCACCACCGGTGGCGCAGCGGTCGGCGTGACGGCCATGGTGCCCGGCGTTGGAACCGCAGTCACGCTCACGCTCGCCGGTGCTGAAACCATCGGGTTCCTCGAGACGACCGCTCTGTTCGCGCAGTCGGTCGCCGAAGTCCATGGTATCACCGTGGACGACCCGGTACGGGCCCGTGCCCTGGTGATGACCCTCATGCTCGGCAAGACCGGCACCGACCTCGTGAAGCAGTTCACCGGTCAGGCTTTCGGGGGCGGGCCACCCCGTGCCGCGTTCTGGGGTGAGACGGTCACCCGAAACGTGCCCCAGGCCATGATGGGTCCCGTCGTCGACGCGCTGAAGCGCCGGTTCCTGAAGTACTTCGTCGTCAACCAGGGCTCGTCGCTCATCGGCAAGGCCCTGCCGTTCGGGATCGGTGCCGCCATCGGCGGCGCAGGCAACAACTTCGCCGGGCGCCAGGTCGTCACGGCCGCCCGGAATGCCTTCGGCCCTGCTCCGCTGTGGCTGCCGCTCGAACTCGAACCGCGCGAACGTGCCACGCGACCAACGATCCGTCAGCTGCGCGAACGGCTGCCGCTCCGCACGTCACGGCGCGACGCGCCCACCGACTAACGCAGGTCGTCGTCGTCCTCGCCGGTGTCCAGCGATTGCGCGAGGTCGCCCGCAGAAACGGGCGCCTCTGAAGCGGATGCCGCGAGTTGCGTGGACTCATCACTCGCGTGCATCGCGGCGTACCGCTCCCACTCCCCCATCAGGTGCTCGACGGCGTCATGGAAACGCTGCGTCGCCGCGCCCGGTGCGGGGTCGCCGAAGTACCGTCGCACCCAGAAATCGAGTCGTTCGACGGTCTCGGGATCGTGCAGCAGCCGGTCGGTGTGGGCGGCGATCGATGACGCGTCAGCTGCATCGAGCCATTCGCACGCCGACAAATACCCGTCGGTGTCGACCTGGGCCTCTGGATCGCTGGGGCGGGTGACGAGAAGCGGTTTTCCGCTCGCGAGGCGGTCGTAGACCATGGCCGAGATGTCAACGACGGCGACGTCGGCCGCGGACAGCTGCCAGCCCAGTTCGGGTCCGGTGTCGTGAACGTGGTGGGCGCCGGGGTCCGACGCGTTCGCGGCCGCGAGCATCCCGATGATCTCCCGGTTCGCTGCAGCGTAGGCGTGGTCGACGACGCCGCTGCGGGGATGTGGACGGTAGATCACCCGGTGGGTCCCGGTGTCCAGGAGGGCCCGCACCAGCGCGACGCCGTGGGTGGCGATCGAACCGTACGCAGCGGCCCGGCGGTCGCCTTCCCAGGTCGGCGCGTACAGCACCACCGTCCGCTCGTCGGGCGTGTACGGGAGAGAGCCGGAGTAGTGGTCGGCCTGCGGACGGCCGATCCGGATCGCCCTCTTGTCGAAGTCGTAGTCCCACAGCACCTTCCGCAGGCGGGCGATGGCGGCGTCTCCGGCGACGAGGCTGTAGTCGTAGGCCTTGAACTGGTTCGTCGTCATGTACATCTTGTCGCTCTCACCATGGTTGATGAAAACGTGCCAGCGTTGGCCGTACCGGAACATCTGGAAGTTTTTGGTGTTCTGGTTGACGTAGAAGACGATGCGGATGTCCTGCTCGGCGAGCGTCTGCTCGAGAGCGACGACGGAGCGGACGTATGCGACGGGAAGCGGGGACTCCTCGAACAGGAGCGTCGCCGCCGTTGCGCCGCGGCTGAGCACGACGACCGGCCAGGTGCGGCCGAGGACTTCGAGCGGTTTGTACCACTGCCGGATCTGGTACATGTTCACCTGGCTGTCGGCGAAGTACACGGCGATCTTGTACGTGTTCGACTCGAGCGGCGGCAACTGAGCGAGGCGGTGCGAGAGAGCGGCGCGCGCGCGCCGGTTGGCGAGGAGATCCCGCCCGATCTTCACTGCTTTTCGCGCGTCCCTCAAGATCTCCATGAGTACAAGCGTAGCCAACTAGACCACCGGCGGTCGGCCCGCGCGGCTCATCCGCCACACGGTGGACCACCGGATCGGACGACGTTCTCCGGGATCGGTGCGCCACCCTTCACGCCATCCACCGAACCAGGCACGAAGAGCAGCAGGCTGGCGCCACCACCGCAGAAGATGGACGCCGGTCCAGGCGCCGACGTACACCGGAACGAGTGGAAGCGGAAGGTTGCGCCGGGCCAGCCACACCCGGTTGCGGGCGTTGAGCCGGTAGTACTCCGAGTGCCGGGTCTGCGTGACGACCGGGTGGTGGGCCTCGAGATCGCCGGCATACCAGGCTCGCTTGCCCGAGTCCCAGACCCGCCAGGCCAGTTCGATGCCCTCGTGCGCGTAGAAGAACGGTGAGGCCCAGCCGCCGGTGGCGTCGAAGACGGTCCGGGGCAGGAAGACGGCTGCCTCAAGGCACGAGAACACGTTGCCCGGGTCCCGGGCGTCGCCCTTGCGGATGCGGGGAATCCACCGGCGCGGAGACGGTTTCCCGGTCGGGTCGGTCAGCCGCGGTTGGATGAGCCCGATGCCGGGATCGTGGGTGACGAGAGCGATGCATGACGCCAGGAATCCGGCATCCGGCAGAAACGCGTCGTCGTCGAGGAAGAAGATGTAGTCGCCGGAAACCTCATCGGCGCCACGGTTGCGTCCGGCGGGGATGCCGACGTTCTCCGCCAGCGCGAGACCGCGAACCCCGTCGGGCAGGCCCTCAGGCTGCCAGCCGTTCCCGACGACGACGACGTCGAGTGTCACGCCCTCCTGGTCCTGCACGCTGCGGATGCCTCGGGCCAGGTCGATCGGGCGCGTCCCCTGGGTGAGGACCACGACGCCGACCTGCGGAACGGGCTCAGGCACGGACGCGCTTCGACGACATGATCGCGACGAAGTGGCCGAACAGGGTCACCGTGCCGAGGACGAGCAGGAGGACGAGCACGCCACGCATGGCGACGAGCTCCCCGACGAACAAGCCGACGATCGCCGCAACGAAGATCACCATGGTGAGTTCGACGGAGTGGAAGATCCGGTGGAACGGCACGAACTTCGCGACCTTCCTCGCCGCCGCGAGGATGCCTCCGCTCGGCGCCGACTCGCCCTCGGTGTACGTCAGCTTGGGAGCGCCGTAATTGGCGCGCGCGACCCGCACCATGTCGTTGAGCGCTTTGTTCAGCACGATGACGAGCGCGAGCAGGGCGCCGAGGGTCGTGTAAAGGTAATCGGCGGGTGCGTCGAACGGGTACCCGGCCGCGCGGATGGCGAGTGCCAGCGGGATGAGCGATTCCGTCGAGTAGTGGCCGACGGCATCCAGGAACGCGCCGGCCGGCGACGACGTGCGGCGCCACCGGGCGACCTCACCGTCGCTGCAGTCGACAAGCATCTGAAGCTGGCCGAGTACGAGCCCGAGCAGGGCACCCCAGATGCCGGGGATGAGCAGAGCTCCGGCGATCGACCATCCGGTCAGGATCATCAGGCCGGTGACACCGTTGGCCGAGATACGTGTGCGCAACAGCAGCCAGGTCAGGTAGGGCGAGATGTTGCGGAGGTACAGCGACGCCGTCCAGTGTTCGGCGTTGCGGCGGCCCCGGACTTCGGGTGGCTGGGCGACTTCTCTCAGTTCCGCGATCGAGCGGGGTTTGAGCGGGCGTTCAATCGACGCGTCCGACACTCGCGCCTCCGGTTCTCTCGTTTTTCAGCGCTGAGATGTTGCTCGCCAGCGACAGGAAGCCGAGGATGAATCCGACTCCCCAGCAGAAATGGATACAGGGCAACACTACGAGGAACCACAGTTGGGACCGGATGCCGTCCCGCCGGGCGACGACGAGGGTCGCGACCAGAACAAGGAGGGCGTAGACCGCGGGGACAACCCAGCCGAGGAGCAGGACGGGGGGAACGCCCGCAGCGGCCTGCAGCAGCCCGAGGATCCCGAGGAGGACGCCCAGCGCGACGCCGACGACCATGACCGGAGGCGCGAAGTATCGGAGCGTGTTCGCGCTCGGGAACCGGCGGGTCAGTTCGCCCCGCCAGAGGCCCGTGGAGAAGAACTGCCTCGCCAGCGCGTCAAAGCTCGGCCGAGGGCGATAAGTGACCCTCAGTTCGGGAGTGAACCAGACGACACCGCCTGCTGCGCGGATCCGCCGGTTGAGCTCCCAGTCCTGTCCACGTTTGATGCGTTCGTCGAACATGCCGACGCGCTCGAGCGGCGCACGCCGGAAGACGCCGAGGTACACCGTGTCGGCCGGGCCTTCGGCCCCTCCGACGTGGTGCGGGGTTCCGCCGAGACCAACCCGGCTGCCGTAGGCACGCGCAACCGCGCGTTCGAACGGGGTCGTCCCCTGGGCATCCATGATTCCGCCGACATTGTCGGCGCCGGTGCGCTGGAGAGTCTCGACGGCGACGCGCGCGTAGTCGGACGGCAGGACCGAGTGGGCGTCGACGCGCACAACGATCGGGTACCGGGTGGCGGCAATGGCAATGTTGAGACCGGCGGGTGTCGATCCGACCGGGTTCGGGAGAACCCGGATGCGGGCGTCGGCCGAGGAGAGCTCGGCGACGAGTTCGTTGGTTCCGTCGATGGACGGGCCGACCGCGATGGCGACCTCGAACGGGCCGGCGTAGTCCTGGCTGAGCAGGCTGTCGACGGCCGCCCGCACGTGCGTCACATCGTTGAGAACAGGCATGACGTAGGAGACTCCGACGAGCTCGGCGCGTGCGCCAGTCGGTGTGCTATCGGCCATGGTCTCCACTCGATGATTGCTCGATTGAGCCTACCAGTGGGCGCGGAGACCCTCGGATCGCCACGAAAAACCCCCGCGAGCACTCGCTCGCGGGGGTCTCGAATCGACCGGTCAGAGAACCAGTTCACCCAGTGTGACGTCGACGGTCTTCGTCTCGCCGTTGCGGACGAAGGTGACCTCGGCTGTCGCGTTGGCGGCGAGCGCGCGGACCTGCGCGGTGAGGTCGGTTGCACCCGTGATCGGGTGCCCATCGAAGTTGGTGACGATGTCGCCCTTCGCGAGCCCCGCATCCGCGGCGGCGCCACCCGGGCTCACATCGCTGATCAGTGCACCGACGACGGGGCTGTCCGCGGCGCTGGCGGCGTCACCGACGCTCGCACCGAGGAGTCCGTGGGTTGCCTCGCCGTTCTCGATGATCTCATCGGCGATCCGCTTGGCGATGTTTGCGTTGATCGCGAAGCCCACACCGATGTTGCCGCTCTGGTCCGTGCTCTGCGTGCTGCCTGCGCTCGCGATGGCGACGTTGACACCGATGAGTTTGCCGTCGCTGTCCACGAGCGCGCCTCCGGAGTTTCCGGGGTTGATGGCGGCATCCGTCTGGATCACCGCCAGCGAGATCACCGATTGGGTCTGAGGGTCGGTTTCGGTCTCTTCGCCGGGGAGGTTGAAGCCCCACACGTCATACGGGCTCTCGGTGCCGTCCTCTTCAGTGGAGTCCTTGGGAACAGCGGAGGACGCGACGGTGATGCTGCGGTTCAGCGCGCTGACGATTCCGTCCGTGACGGTCCCGGCAAGTCCAAGGGGCGCTCCGATGGCCACGGCGACGTCGCCGACGTTGAGCTTGTCGGAGTCAGCGAACTTCATCGGGGTCATCCCGCTGGCGCCTTCGAGCTTGATGACGGCGAGGTCATAGACCGGGTCGGTGCCGACGATGGTGGCTGAGTACAGTTTCCCGTCATTGTCGGTGACCTGGATCTGCGCGTCGGAGAGTTGTCCGTCGAGCGTGGCGACGTGGTTGTTGGTCAGGACGTAACCGTCGTCGCTGAGGACGATGCCCGAGCCGCTTCCGCCGCTGTCGGTGCCCTGCACGGCGAGGGTGACGACGCTCGGAGACGCTGTGGCCGCAATCGCCGTGGCACGCGTCACATCCGACGTGTCGTTGATGGTGATGTTCTGGGAGCCTGTCGCGCCCGAACTGACGGTCGCACCGTCGTTCTCCAGAAGAAGCGCGGCGGTGCCTGCGCCCGTTGCTCCGCCGACGAGGGCGCCGATGGCGAGCCCGGCGACCAGGAGGCCGACAGTGGTGCGGCGCTTGCCGTTCTTCGGCGCGCGGGAATCGGTCGCGGTGGCCTTGGCCTGCGGACCGAAGGAGGATCCGTAAGGGTGGGTGCCCGGAGCGTCGCCCTGATAGTGCTGGCCGTCGAACCGCTGGTGCTGGTCGGGGAATGCCGGGTAGGGCGCCGTGGGGTAGCCGGTGGGGTTGGTCGGCTGTTCAGCGGCGTGCGCGGACGAGCCGAGACCGAAACCTGCGCCGGATGCCGGTGGGTACACCTCTGTTGTGCGGGCGTCCTCGGGGTTGGCCTCGGGGAAATAGGTCGGCACCGGGGGCACGTTCGGGGCCGGGGTGTGCCAGGGGTTGGAAGCCGCATCGGTGCTGGCATTCTGTGCGGCGGCGTCATGGGGGTCCCGAGCGTGGTTCGGGTCCTGGGGGTGTTCGTTCATGGGATGCTCCTTCCAAGCACAGCCAGCTTCCACGGCGAAGCTGTGCGTTCACTATGGGCACTCTGTGAGCGGACTTGGCTCCGGCCGTGACCTTGCTGCCCGGGATTCCACAGGAGGAAATGAGCTCACGCTCCAGCGTACCCACGTGCCGGTGCTCGGCGGGAGCCCCGGACTACCCTTGAGGAAGTCGGCGGAAACGCCATGTCGAAGGGAAACGCGAATGGGCGAGCACGGGGGCTGGCAACGAACGGCGGCGGGGGCAGGACTCCTGCAAAAAGACGGTTCGATCGCAGCCACGATCTTCGCCGAGATGAGCGCCCTCGCTCTTCGGACGGGTGCGATCAACCTCGGTCAGGGCTTCCCGGACGAGGATGGTCCTGACGAGGTACTCGCCGCCGCTCGGCAGGCCATCAGCGACGGCGCGAACCAGTATCCCCCCGGGCGCGGAATTCCCGACTTGCGGCTTGCGATCGCGGAACACCAGCATCGCTTCTACGGCATCACCGTCGACCCTGACTCCGAGGTCCTCGTGACAGCCGGCGCCACGGAAGGGCTCGCGGCTGCGATTCTCGCACTGGTCGAGCCGGGCGACGAGGTACTGACCTTCGAACCGTTCTACGACGCGTACGGCGGCCTGATCGCTCTCTCGAACGCCCGGCACCGGACGGTGCCGCTCCGCTGGCCGGACTTCCAGCCCGATCCCGACGACCTCCGTGCCGCCGTGAACGACAACACGAGGATCATCCTTCTCAACAATCCCCACAATCCCACCGGGGCAGTGTTCGACCGTGGCACGCTCGAGCTGATCGTCGAGCTCGCGCACCGCCATGACGCCATCATCGTCACCGACGAAGTGTATGAGCACCTTGTCTACGGCAGCGCCCACGTGCCGGTGGCCTCGCTCCCGGGCGCCTGGGACCGGACGCTGACGCTCTCCTCCGGCGGCAAGACGTTCAGCACAACGGGTTGGAAGATCGGCTGGGCTACGGGGCCTGCCCGACTCGTGACAGCCGTCACCACCGTCAAGCAGTTCCTTACCTATGTGAACGGCGCACCCTTCCAGCCCGCGATCGCCACCGGCCTGCGTCTGCCCGGCGAATTCTTCGAGCACGCCGCCGCCGAGCTGCAGGCGAAACGGGACATCCTCGCGGAGGGGCTCCGTGCCGCGGGTTTCACCCTGTCGCTTCCTGACGCGTCCTATTTCATCGTCGCAGACGCTGCGGCCCTTGGGGCTGTGGATGCCGTCGAATTCTGCCGGCAACTTCCGTCGCGCGCCGGCGTCGTCGGCATCCCGATCACGGCGTTCGTCCACGAAGACCGACATGAGGACTATCGCTCGCTGGTGCGATTCGCGTTCTGCAAGAAGCGGAGCGTCCTGTCCGATGCCGCAGCACGGCTCGCGGCGCTTCGCTGAACGGTTACGCCGACTCGGCGTTCGTCGGGACGATCCGGTACCGGCGAAGACTCAACGCCGGGTTGACCGCTCGCACAGACGCGATCGTCGACGCCGATGCGAAGCCGACCGCAACATCCGTCTCGGTGCCGATTCCGGCGAGCTGGGTGCCGGACGGGTCGATCAGCATGCTGTTCCCAACGCCGATGGGAGGGCTGTGGTCCGCCGCTGCGACGTAGATGGTGTTCTCGATGGCCCGAGCCGTCACGAGGGTGCGCCAGTGGTGTTCCTTGAGCGGCCCCCGTACCCATTCCGCGGGCACAAGGACGACGTCGGCACCGGCATCCACAATCCGCCTGGTCACTTCGGGGAAGCGGATGTCGTAACAGGTCTGGATCCCAAACCGGAGGCCCCCGGTCTCGAACAGCTCCGGCTCGTCGAGAGGGCCGGCCACCACCCAGTCGCTCTCCTTCTGTCCGAAGGCGTCGTAGAGATGCTGTTTTCGGTACCGGGCAACGAGTTCCGCCTCCGGCGACAGCGCGACGATCGTGTTGGCGAATTTCGATGGATCGTCCGTGCGCTCCACCATCCCGGCGACGAGATGGATGCCGAGGTCCTGCGCAACGCCGGCGAGGAAGTGGACGAAGCGGCCGTCCAACGGTTCGGCGTGGGCGACCAGGTCTTCGCCCATGGGATCACTGAAGTAACTGGAGTACTCAGGGAACACGACGACGGATGCTCCGCGCTCGGCAGCCCGCTCGGCCAGCGCTCGAATGGCGAAGAGATTCGCCTCGCCATTCGCCCCCGGTGCGAACTGGGCGACGGCGACTCCAACGGGCGCGTGTTCGGTCATTGCCCCAGCTTAGGCAACGCCCGACGGAAAATGTCGGCCCCGTTGGCGCGGGAGAACCCGGATGTCGTGCACAATGAGTGCATGGGATTCCTGGTCTATGGAGACGGCACCGAGTACGAGATCGACGACCGGGCGCTCGCGCACCTCAAAATCGTCATCGGATCGAAGCTTCGGCGGCAGGAGGGCTTCTTCGTCAGCTGGGAACACACTCCCGAAGAAGGCTCCGGGCGCGTTTCGGTCTGGGTGTCTCCCTCGATTCCGATCCAGTTCCGGTTCGTGGGCAGCAAGACTCCCGAGCTGAACCGGCAATGGCTTGAAGTCCTTGCGGATTCGTCATTCGGCCCCCGAGGGCTGCACTTGCTGAGCGAGGCCGATGCGACAGCGCAGTCGGCTTCACGCAAGGCCTGACCGAACGCCGCTGCGCCGGCCCTTGGAGAAACCTGTGCGTTTGCATGGGTTGCCTCTGTGCGCCTGAGGCGCCCCAAAACGCGAGCTTTTGTCATGATGTTGCGTCCGGCCCCACTTTGGGTGACGAAATGTTCGATAACACCGCCTGATGGCTAACAATTTGCGCCCCGAGTTGTTACCAATTTGTTAACTTGCCTCGGTCTCAGGGTGAAAAATCAGCTCGTTTCGCGTAGTGTCTAAGAAGTCCCAATGGCTCATGTTGAGCCGAAGGACCATGCGTGAGGTGCCCCCCTCGTCTACTCACGTGGCCACTCCCGAATTCTGCTGCAGACGAGGCAGCGTCATTTCGCATGTCGCTTGGGCCCACGGAGAATAAACCTTGGCGAATGCTGGTGATCCCCTGTCGAAAAACGGTGAGTTGACCCGTCGGAACAGGCAGCGAACCCTTCGAGAGACGAGCACCCAGGCGACCGCTCTTCCGAGCCGCCGGAGTTTGCGGGAACGCGCTGCTGCCCCCGCTCCGGCCGGCCACTCAGACGCACCGATTGCCGACGAGGGAACAGCCCCGGTCGCCGCCGAACCGACTCCACCGCGCCGACGCCGCGATGCGCGAGCCGCCGTTCGGGCGGAACGCCCCACCAAACCCGAGGACGTCTCGATCGTCGAAGAGGTGATCGCTCCGATCCCGGTGTGGGCAGATCCAACCGCAGACGTTTCTGAACCGGATGCCGTTCCCTCGACGGCCCCGTCGGGAACCGGCGCACTCGAAGAAGTGCCGGTTTCCGCGGAATCCCCCGCCCCCGCGCCGTTCACCGCGGAACCGTCGTCGATTGCGGCAGCCTTCATCGCTCCGCCGAGCGCATTCCACCGGCCGCGGTTCTCCGCGACCGCCGAGGATTCCTCGCCGGTTCCTGCGGCGAGGGCACACAGCACACAGGCATCCGCGCCGCGCTCGGCCCGCTGGCGTTCGCTTCGTTCGCCCGCGATCATCGCGCTTGCCATTCCGGCGCTCCTCGGCACCGTCGCCCTTCCCGCGTACGCGTTCTCACCGGGGAACGGTTCGACCGCGTCGATCACCGATGCCAACGCGGCCATCACGGACGAAACGCTTGCGACCCAGTCCCTCACTGTCAGCGACGACGTCACTCTCGCTCAGGTCGAACGCGACGGCTACTCAGCGACCAGCGCTGAGGAACTCGAGCAGACCTATGCGGCCGCCGGTTACATCTACGACAGTGCCGCCTCCCTCGCGGGCTATCTTGCACCGTCGACCAGTGGCTGGTGGCGACCCCTGCCGGGCGAGATCACATCGAAGTACGGTCCCCGTGGTCTCATCTGCAACGGTGCCGGGTGCTCGAGTTCCTTCCATGAAGGTATCGACTTCGGTGGCGCATGCGGTACACCGATCAAGGCGACAGCCACCGGCATCGTCAGCTTCACCGGAAACGCGGGTGCCTTCGGCAACCGGGTGATCATCGACCATGGCGACGGCCTTCAGACGATCTACGGCCACCTCCTTGGCGGCTCATACAAAGTGGCCGTGGGCGATGTGGTCGAGGGTGGAACGATCATTGCCGACGTCGGGGCCACCGGTGTCGTCAGCGGCTGCCACCTGGACCTCAAGGTGTCGATCAATGGGGAACACACCAACCCCGCACCGTTCCTGCGCGAACGCGGCGTCACCGTCTGATTCCGGCGTATTTGGCGGCCGATCCCTGCGGTCCCCATAATTTGCTTGCCATTCGGCTCTGAACCCGCAAAGATCGGCACTACCGTCAGTACCGACGGGCAACCCGAGAGACCCGCCCCAGGCCACTCACCGGCGACGAAAGCAGCGCTCCATGGGCACCCTGACCTACGACGGCGTCGTCGTCGAGTTCGACGATCGGCTGCTCGCACACCTCCAGATCGTCATCGTTCAAAAGTTGCGCTGCGGTGAGAGTTTTCTGCTGTCGTGGAAGGATGCGGTCAGCATCGGCAACGGTCGCAGTTCGGTGTGGCTGCATCCGTCGATCCCCCTCTACTTCAAGTTCTGGGGCAGTCGCCCGCCGACGATCAATCGGCAGTGGATCGCCGAGCTGACAGCGTCGGCGAACAGCGCGCACGGTCTCGTCGTGTTCGGCGAAGACGGTTCCCACCAGCCGACGGCCGGCCGCGGAGGCGAGCCCACGTCGGCACACGTGAACGGCAGCCCGGACGAAAAGGCAGCCCACGAGGCCCCGCCGCCGGACCGCGCGGCTGGCCCGTAAAAGTTAGCTGGGAAGTCAAGCCCTTGCCCGCGCGCGGGATTTCGCGTTTGCTGTAGATGATCATTCACTGAATCACCGGTCACCGATGACCGCGCTGGTGGAGGATCCCACACACCCCACTGGAGCGATGAATGACCATCGAAGCTGTCCACTCCACTTCGCGCGCCGAAAAGCCCGACAGCACTGTTTGGGTCCCCGTGGCGACCGGGCTGTGGGCCGGCAACACGGCCGGGAACTTCATCGGACTGATCGAGCGGGTCTCGACGCACGGCTACACGGCACGCAACGGCCGGAGCGAAACCGTGGGCCTGTACAGCAGCCTGGCAGAAGCAAAACGGGCTGTCGAACGCTCCTGACAGACGGTGGCAATGCCGATCCAGCCCGCGCCTTGAGAGGAAACCGGGCCGGGATCCCTTTCGCCTTCTTCTTCCGGTAGGTAACCTGTTGCACGATCGGTAGGCCTTTGGGCCGAGCAGGTGCCATGAGGAGGAATCGCGGTGGCGGCCAGCGCGGACGCTGAGACCCGAGGTATCGTTGCCCGGCAACGCAAACCTCTGTACTCACTGCTGGCTGCCGAGAGCGTGGGTCAAATAGGCAACAATATGACCCTCGTCGCCGGTCCATGGTTTGTGCTCGAAACGACCGGTAGCGCAGCATTGACCGGTCTCGTCGGCGCGGCGCTGGCCTTGGGAGCCGTACTGCCCGCTGTGCTGGGAGGGCCCCTGGTCGACCGCCTCGGCTTCAAACGCGCAAGCGTTCTGGCTGACATCGTCAGTGCTGTCGCTATCGGTGCCGTTCCTGTGCTCCATCTGATGGGTGTTCTTGAACTGTGGCATCTGCTCCTCCTCGTCTTCGCGCTGTCCAGCATCAACGCCCAGGGCGACACCGCCAGATACGCCCTCATACCCACGCTTGCACAGTGGGCTGGCACGTCGACCGAGCGTGCGAACGCCGTGGACCGGGCCTGCGTTCGCCTGGGACAGGTCGTTGGACCCGTCCTTGCGGGAATCCTGATCACGGTGTTCGGCGCCACGAACGTCCTCCTCATCGACGCGGGTACATTTCTTGCCTCGGCGACGCTGGTCGCCCTGGGCGTTCCGTCGCGAGCCAACTCGGCCGAGCGGGCCCCTCTCTCTGAGGGAGGCGGGAGCTACACGGCCGCCCTGGCCGAAGGACTGAGGTTCGTGCGCAGCAGCAAACTCCTGTTGTCGATGGTTCTTCTGGCCGCGCTGGGCAACTTCCTCGACAAACCGCTGATGGCCGTCATCGCCCCGGTCTATGCCGAGACCGTATTCGGCAGCCCGACGAGCCTGGGAATCGTACTTGGTGCATTCGGGGCTGGGGCGCTGGCTGGGTCATTGCTGTATGGGGCGGTGGGCCGTCGCTGGCCGCGCAGGCGCACGTTCCTCCTCTGCTATCTCCTCGGCCCCCTGGTGATCTACGGAACCCTGGCGCTGGCCCCGACGCTGGGGTGGGTCGTCCTCGCGGCGGCGATGTGCGGCCTGCTCTTCGGCCCGGTTAATCCAATCATCGTGACGGTCATCCAGGACAGGACGCCCCCACAGATGCTCGGCCGCGCTTTCGGCGCGCTCATCGCCATCGGCCAGGCGGGGATCCCTCTCGGCGCCGTGCTCGCCGGGGTGGCCATCCAGGCCATCGGTCTGATTCCGACGATCGTCGCGATGGGCACCCTCTACCTCACCGTCAGCGGCGCCATGTTCTTCAATCGTTCCCTGCGGGGCATGGATCTCACACCCGACCTGCCGAAGGAAGCACAGCCGCAGCACGCGGAACGTCATCGCGATCCACGCACAGGAAGCACCTGAAACGCGCCGGCGTGCCCGGCGAGTCAAGAGAAAGAGGTGGGAAATGAGCAGGCAGAAGAGTCGACCGACGGACCGGCAACCGCCGAGCATCATTCTCGTCGACCCGGACGAGTCGTCGCGGAACGCCGCCGCGTTCGCAATCACCCGTCGCTTCGGCGCGGACTACACCGTCGATGTCTTCCGGTCGTCTGCTGAAGGCCTGGACGGCATCCGCCGGCTCATCGCGCTCGACCGCGACATCGCCGCCATCGCGGCAGACATCGACCTCCCTGATGTCGACGGCGTCACGTTCCTGGAGAAGGTACACGCTCTCGACAGGCAGGCGACACGGATCCTGACCATCGCAATGGACGACACCCATGCGAAGGTGCCACTGGGCCGGCTGCAGGAGGTGCAGCGCGCAACTGCGCTGGGCCAGATCGACATCGCAATGGTGAAGGGCTGGGACACGCCGGAGGAATGGTTGTACCCGCAATTGCAGGAGGTACTGACGGCGTGGACACGTGCTCATCGTCCCCAGCACTTCCTCTATCGCATCGTGGGCGAACAGTGGGCGCCGCGCTCGCACGAATTCCGTGACTTCCTGACGAGGAACGGGGTTCCGTTCCTGTTCTTCGCAGTCGACACCGCGGAAGGCAGTCGACTCGTTCGCGAATACCGGGTGGACCCGCGACGCCTCCCAGCCCTCATCCGCCACGACGGCTCGGTCCTGCACGACCCCTCGAACGCCGAAGTGGCTGCCTCACACGGAATCTCCACGCGCGCACAGCAGGACAGCTATGACCTGGCCATCATCGGTGCGGGGCCGACCGGATTGGCGGCAGCCGTCTTCGGTGCATCCGAGGGCCTTCGAACCGTCGTGATCGAACGGGAAGCGATCGGCGGGCAGGCAGCGACGAGCTCGATGGTCCGCAACTACCTCGGCTTTCCCCGCGGCATCAATGGCGGAGTTCTGGCTCACCGCGCCTGGGAGCAGGCGGTCCTGCTCGGCACAGAATTCGTCTTCACCCATGAGGCCTCAGCGGTTTCGGCGGGTGAGCACGGCCTTTGCGTCACGTTCCGCGATGCCGAACCGATCCGGGCGGACGCCGTTCTTCTCGCTACGGGTGTGTCGTATCGCCGGCTGGGTGTGGACCTGCTCGACCGGCTCACCGGAGCAGGCATCCTGTACGGGGCGGCCGGTGCCGAAGCGCCGGCGCTCGCGGGTGAGGCTGTCGCCGTCATCGGCGGTGCGAATTCTGCGGGGCAGGCCGCGTTGCACCTTGCCCGCTTCGCCAGTACCGTGACCGTCGTCGTGCGTGGGAACTCGCTTACCGCCGGCATGTCCCGCTACCTGATCGACCAGATCGACGCCACAGGGAACATCACCGTGCTCCTGAACGCGCGCGTCGTCGGAGGCAACGGCGATACGCGGCTGAGCGGCCTCGAGCTCGAAGACACCGCGACCGGCAAGCGCCAGACCCTCGCCGTCAGCGCTGCCTTTGTCCTGATCGGCGCAGAGCCGGCCACCGAATGGCTGGTCAACCTCAGCCGGGATGAACGCGGCTACCTTCGGACCGGCTCCGACGTGCCGATGGAATCCTGGTCGTCTCAGCGCCCTCCGCTGCCGTTCGAAACGAGCCTGCCCGGGGTGTTCGCGGCCGGGGACGTGAGGCTCGGATCCGTGAAGCGGGTCGCTGGTGGCGTGGGCGAAGGATCCGTAGCCATCGGTTCCGTCCACCAGTATCTCCGCAACCGTGTACCGCAATCAGAAGAAAGGATGCTCCAATGAACACGCAATATCAGACGAACTGGATCAGGGCCGGACTGGTGGCCCTTCCCGTGTACGGACTGCTGACCGCTTGGTCGTCGCTGACTCCCCAGCCCGACGCGGCAAGTGACCCTGAAGGCTGGGCCCGATTCGTCAGCGCCCCGTCCTACCTCGTCAGTCACCTGGTCGGCAGCGTCGGCGGGACGATCCTCGCCATCTTCGCGACGTTCGCGCTGGGGAGCTACCTGGCGTCGACACGGGCCGGGCGCCTCGCGCTGCCCGCCATGGTGGTGGCTGCCCTGGGGCACGCCCTCCTGCTCGTGCCTGCGACGATCTCCACCTTCGCGACCCCGGCCCTGGGCCAGGCGTACCTGTCCGGATCAAGCGAGGTGATGCAGGTCGAATTCTCGGGAACGATGACCTTCATGTTCCTGATCGGTCTCCTGCTTGCCTTCGTCGGCAGCCTGCTGCTCGGAGTCGCCATGTGGCGCTCGCATGCATTGCCTCGCGGCGCGGCGGCGGTCTGGCTTATCGGCACGATCGTCTTCTATCCCCTCGGCGTCGTTCTGGGAATCGCGACGGTCAACGCCTCACTGCCGACCCAGGTCGTCGGTGCCCTCCTGATCGCCGTCAGCGGGGCCTGGATCGCCTGGGCGGCGTTCGGTGGACGGACGGCTCGATCGAGTGTCCCCGCCCCGGCATGAGGCGACCAGGCGCACGCCCGGCCGCTCAAGCGCCAGTCCCCGGGCAAAGGAAAAGGCCCGGAATCTTCACGATTCCGGGCCTTCTTTGTTGCGGGGGCAGGATTTGAACCTACGACCTCTGGGTTATGAGCCCAGCGAGCTACCGAACTGCTCCACCCCGCGGCACAAGAAGAAACTCTAGCACGGGAATTCAGACAGCGCGAATCGGGGCTCCGCCGGGTCCGACGCTGCGCCCGAGGAGAGGCACCTCGGTGGGCTGCGAGTCGCACGTGAAGGGGGCGCGGCAGTTCTCAGCGCAGTTTCGATGCGACCAGGCTCACCGCCAGGGGCAGCCAGTTCTCGTGCGGCCACCCGAACATCCCGTCGCCGACCGGTACAAGACACGGATACATGCGCCACGGAAGCTCGTCATGCTCGGCCATCCGGTCCAGGCGAAGCCCGGCATCGAGCAGGGCTCCGATGGTCTGTGACAGCGGGTGCGCCCATTCGCACCCGCGGGTGTTGGAGAGCACAGCATGCTCATCGGCGTAATCGCTCGCCTCGTCGTAGACCTCAGGCTCCTCCTCGGCATACGGAAAGCGGAATACCGGCAGCGCGTCGGGGTTCTCCGGGTCCGCATCGAACACCTGTGCTGAGGGATGTCCGTCGGCGAAGTAAAGGAGTCCGCCGGGTTTGAGGAACCACTCCACGATTCGGGCCCACTCGGCGATGTCGGGCAGCCAGCAGATGGTCCCCCAGGTGGTGAAGATCACGTCGAACGAATCCGGTTCAGGCAGCGCGTGACGTGCGTCGTACAGGTTCGCCGCGACGAAGCGTGCCTGTTCGCTGAGCCCGAGTTCCCCCGCGAGCTTGCGGGCCTCACGCACCGCGGCCATCGAGAAGTCGAGGCCCACGACGGATGCTCCGCGCTGGGCGAGCGTCAACGTGTCGACACCGAAATGGCACTGCAGGTGCAGCACGCGCTTGCCGGACAGGTCGAAGCGGCCGTCCGCACCTGGAAACGCTCGGGCCAGCTCCGCCTCGTCGACCCGGGTGAGTGTGCCCGCGCCGGCGCGCAGCGGTTCCTGATCGTAAAAATCACTGGCCACGTGAATGGGGACACGTTCGTCCCAGTGTGCGCGGTTGGCGTCGAGCCACTCCCCCGAGCGGACATCGACAGCGCGTGGGGTGGTGAACGGGATCTCAGTCACCCACCCCACGCTACCGGTTCGGTTAGCCGTTCAGCAGGTCGATCGCCTGCCCCAACGCGGCGCTGAGCCGGGCATCCGCCTCGCCGTACGCCTCCCAGTTGCCTTCAGCCATCGCGACCTGCTTGTCGTTCATCGCGTCCTTGGCGTCATCCAGTGCTGCCCGAAGTGCGGCATCGACCACCGGGTTGCCTGTGTCGGGTTCCGCCAGATTCGGCGGCTCCTCGGTTCCGGGCTCGGTCGGCGCCGAAGGATCGGCGGGCGCCGTCGGTCCGTCGACTCCAGGCGTGTTGCCGTCGCCGGCCTTCGCACCCGAATCGCCGCCGAACAGCGAATCGAGAGCCTCGTCCAGGGTGTCCTCGAAGGCGATCTGGTCACCGAAAGCGACGAGGACCTTCTGGAGCAGCGGGTAGCTGGTCTCGCCGGTCGACTGGACGTAGACCGGTTGCACGTAGAGCAGTCCGCCTCCGACGGGCAGCGTCAGCAGGTTGCCGTTCAGCACCTTCGACTGCCCCTGCTTCAGCAGGTTGATCAAGGACGAGACTTCGGGGTCGGTGTTGAATGCGTTCTGCACCTGGCCCGGGCCGGGAACGGTGACGTCCTTCGGCAGGGTGAGCAGCCGCAGCGATCCGTAGTCTTCCCCTGGCTTGCCTGCCTCGGCGCCGGCATCCGCGTTCACAGCCAGGTACCCGGTGAGCACGCTCGACGCGCTGTCACCGGTTCCTCGTGGGACGAACGTCGAATACAGCGAGAACGTCGGTGCTTCCTGCCCCGGCATCTGCATGGTCAGGTAGTACGGCGGCTGGCGAAGCGCCTCCGCTGCCTCGGACTGCGGGTCGGCCGGTGTCGACCAGGCGTCCGTCTTCGAGTAGAACTTACCGGCATCCACCACGTGGTACTGCCCGAGGATCTGGCGCTGCACCTTGAACAGGTCGGCCGGGTAACGGACGTGGCTCATCAACTCGCCGCTCATCTCCGACATCGGCTGAATCGTCGACGGGTAGATCTTCTGCCAGGTCTTGAGGATGGCGTCCTCGGTGTCCCAGGCGTACAGGGTCACCGAACCGTCATACGCGTCGACGGTTGCCTTGACCGAGTTGCGGATGTAGTTGATGTCGTCGAGGGCGAACCGCTGGTCGTCGGTCGCGGAGTCGGCGATCGCCGTCGACAGGCCCACGGTGCGCGAATACGGGTATGCGTCCGATGTTGTGTAGCCGTCGACAATCCAGACGACGCGGCCGTCCACGACGCTCGGGTAGGGGTCGGAATCGAGGGTCAGGTACGGGGCGACCTTCTTCACTCGCGTGGCGGGGTCCCTGTCGTACATGATCTGTGACTGGCTGGTGACGTCGTCGGAGAGGAAGATCTGCTCGGACTGGAACTTGAGTGCGTAGACCAGCTTGTTGAGGACCGAGTCGAGTTTGGGCCCCGCATCGCCCTCGAAGGTGTTGTACGTCTCGGACGCGCCATCCTCACCGGACGGGAAGTCGAGCTCGACCGGCTTGTTGCCCTTGGGCGCACCGACGATGGAGTACGCGGGCGACGCCTCACCGAAATAGATCCGCGGTTCGAAGTCCCCGAGCGCCCCGGACGTCGGGATACCGGACTCCAGGAAGACCGGCTGACCGTCGACCGAGCGCTGGTTGCCGTATGCGGCGACGAGTCCATAGCCGTGGGTGTAGACGAAGGTGTTGTTGACCCAGGTGTCTTCGGGGTCCTGGCGGAGTTCGCGGAGGGCGACGACGGCATCCTGGCTCTCTCCGTCGACCTGGTACCGGTCGACGTCCATGTTCGGTGAGAACGCGTAGTAGTTCTTGAACCGCTCCAGCTGCGAGACCGACGGGCTGACGAGCGCCGGGTCGATGATCCGGATGGATGCGGTGGTCTCGGCGTCCTCACGGAGCGCGCCGGCCGTGGCATCCGTCGTCGCGTTGTACGGAATCTCTTCGAGGTCGGCGACGTCGTAGGCATCGCGGGTGAGGTCGATGTTGCGCTGGATGTACGGCGTCTCGAGGTTCTTCGCGTTCGGGTCGACCTGGAAGCGCTGCACGACCCACGGGTAGGCGGTGCCGACGAGGAGGCCGGCGACGAGCAGGAGCGCCGTCCCGACGACGGGCAGCCGCCAGCGGCCGATGAATGCCGTGACGAGGAAGAGGACGGCGACGAGGGCGGCGATGCCTGCGAGGATGACCCGGCCGGGGATCGTCGCGTTGTCGTCGGTGTAGTTCGCGCCGGTGATCAGGTCACCGGTCTGGTTGAGCGTCACGTACTGGTCGAGCCAGATGGATACCGCCTGAAGCGCGATGTACAGCGCCGCCAGGATGGCGATCTGGATCCGGGCTGCCTTCGAGATGCGCAGCTCACGCCCCGATACGCGGATCGAACCGTACAGGTAGCTGACGGCAATGGTCAGGAGCGTCGCGAGGAGCACGACGGCGGAGGCGAAGCCGACGAGTCCGCGGAAGAACGGAAGCTCGAAGAAGTAGAACGAGACGTCGAGGCCGAACTGCGGCTCGACTTCACCGACCGGGGTGCGGTTCAGCCAGAGCAGAACCACTTCCCAGCGCGTCGCCGCGGCAAATCCGGCGAAGAGCCCGAGAACGACGGGGATGCCGTACGTGGCGAGTCGGCGCAGCGGCTCGACGAGCTCCTGGTACCGGTCGAGCTGGCTGCTGAGCTTCGCATACACCGGGCGCAGCCGGTAGGCGAGCATGATGCTCGCCCAGACCGGGATGGCCATGCCGAGGAACCCGATGACGAACATGATCGCTGAGGCGATCCACTGGGTGGTCAGCACCGTGGCGAAGCCCAGCTGCTCGAACCAGAGGAAGTCCGAGTACAACCCGGCAAAGATAAAGAACGCAACGACCAGCACACCGACGACAGCTGCCGTGATGGCGAGCGGTGCTCTGCTGCGGTTGGGGTTCGGATTGGCGCGGGCTGATGCTGATGGAGCGGTTGTCACTTGTGGCCTCTGTCAGTTTTCGGATTCTGATGCCAAGTCTATGGGGATCGCCCCCCGGCTGGCTGGGAGCTAGCCTGTTGCCTGCTGCAAGCTAGCCCGCCGCCGGCTGTGACTCGCAGGTCGCGAGGGCGTCGATGCCATCGGACGCCGCGATTGCGTCGAGCGCGGTGATCGCGTCGTCCAGGGTGGCCACGCTCAGGACACGGATGCCGTCGGGCACGTGCCCGACGACCTCGTTGCAGTTCGCCGCGGGCGCGAGGAAGTAGTCCGATCCGGCATCCTCCGCTCCGTAGAGCTTCTGACGGATGCCGCCGATCGGCCCGACGACGCCTTCGGCGTCGATCGTTCCGGTCCCGGCCACCTTCTCTCCTCCGTTGATTTCGCCCGGGGTCATCTTGTCGATGATGCCGAGCGCGAACATCATGCCGGCGCTCGGCCCGCCGACGTTGTCGAGCTGGATGGTGACGTCGACCGGAAAGTCGTAGAGGACCTTCGTGGCGACGCCGACGATGCTCGTCTCCTTGCCGTCGGCCGAGGTCGCTGGGACGGGCGTGATCGAGACGGTGGTCGGGACCTCATCGCGCAGGATGTCGAATTCCGCTGCCGAGTCCGAGCCGTTCCGCGCGATCGCGTCACGAAGCGAGGCCAGGTCGCTGACGGCGACATCGTTCACCGCGAGGATCTCGTCGTCGACCTTGAGCTTGCCGTCTGCCGGAGTCCCGTCGGCGACCTGGCCGACGGCGAGTTGGGCAGGAAAGTCGTAGCCGAGTTCCGTGAGGGCCGCCGCGATGGCATCCTGCTGGGAATCGACCATCAGCGCAGCGTTCTCGGCCTCGCGCTCCTCGGTCGTCACGCCTTCGGGGAAGAGGGAATCGACCGGAACGATGGCTTTGCTCGGCGAGAACCAGGCCAGCGCCACCTCGAACCAGCTTGGGCGCTGTTCCCGGTTGCCGACCGCCTGGACGGTGAGCATGTCGAGCGTTCCCCCGGTCTCGTAGGTCTCGGCGCCATCTACTGTCACGAGCGGGACCTTCTCGTCCTTGATCGTGACGGAGCCGAGGGTGTTGAAGACCGGACCCGGCTGTTGGATCACATACGACGTCGGCCAGAGGGCGAGCCCGAGGACGATGACGAGCGACACGGCGAGCGCCAGCCAGCCGCGATTGCGGCGGCGGCGTTCTTTCTCCATCCGAGCAAGCTCCGCGTCTGAGTACAGCGCCTCCGGTGCGTATACCGGCGGGGTTTCGTTGAACAGACTCATCGTGCCTTTCTGGTGTTCGCGACGGGCGGACACCTGCCACGGGCAGCCACGCGAATCTCGGAGGATCAACGACTAGCGTAGATCCCGCAACCGAATGCTGTCTGAAAGGTGGCCTCTGTGCCCGACGAATCCGACAAAAACCCCGAGGACGAATTCCGTGACATGCTGCGGCAGTTCCTGGCCGGGAACGCCGGGATCGACCCCAGCCAGCTCGCCGGGGCCGCCGGTCTCCCCGGGGACCCCGCCTCGGTCAACGCCATGATCAGCCAGCTTCGCAATGCGCTGCAGGGCGCGGGCGACGGCAAGGTCAACTGGCAGGCCGCCACCGACCAGGCTGTCACCATTGCGACCAACGAGGCCGTGCCCGCAACGGCCGAGCAGCGTGCCGCACTCGATGCGGCGTTCTCGGTGGCCGCGCTCTGGCTCGACGATGTGACCGGGATCAGCGAGCTGACGAGCGTGCCGCGCCTGGTCACCCGGGCCGAATGGGCACGCGCGACCATGCCGGTGTGGACGCAGCTCGCCGAGCCGGTGGCCACGAGCATCTCCGACGCCCTCACCGGGGTGCTGCGCGAGCAGGCACCGGAGGAGTTCCAGGGCATGGTCGAGAACGCCGGCGCGCTTCTGAGGAGCATCGGCGGCGCCCTCTTCGCGATGCAGCTCGGCCAGGTCGTCGGCCAGCTGTCGACAGAGGTCGTCTCGGGAGGAGACATCGGCATCCCGCTTCTCGACGACAACCAGGCCGCCATCCTGCCGCAGAACGCGACGGCCTTCGGCGAGGGTCTCGACATTCCCGACGATCAGGTCCAGTTGTATCTCGCCGTGCGCGAGATCGCTCACGCCCGCCTGTTCCGTCACGCCCGCTGGCTGCGTCTGCACCTCATTTCGTCGATCACCGAATTCGCCCGTGGCATCCGGATCGACACCGATCGGCTCGAGAGCCTCGCCGAGGGCTTCGACCCGTCGAACCCGGAGGAACTGCGGCAGGCCATGGTCGACGGCTCGCTGATTCCCCCGAAGACCGACGCCCAGCTGAGCACGCTCGCCCGCCTTGAAACCACCCTCGCCCTGGTCGAAGGCTGGGTCGACGTCGTGACCGCCCGGGCGACAGGGCGGCTGCCGAAGGCCGATGCGATCGCCGAGATGGTCCGGCGCCGCCGTGCGACCGGGGGGCCTGCCGAGTCGGCGTTCTCCACCCTCGTCGGCCTCGAGCTGCGGCCGCGACGTCTGCGTGAGGCTGCCGCGATGTGGCAGCAGATCACGGATGCCGTCGGCGACGACGCGCGGGACGCCCTGTGGGCACACCCTGACGTGATCCCCACAGGTGCAGACATCGACGACCCGGCCGCATTGATCGCCCGCCTCGAGGCGCGTGCCCGCGGCGAGGTCCCCGAGCCGGACGAATTCGACACCGCGCTCGAAGACCTGCTCCGGGGCGAGGGAGGCCCGCCGAAGGGCGACACTCCCCCGGTGGTCTGACGCGGCGTCCCGGCACCGGCGCCTCGATCCGCCACACCGTGTCGTCCAGAGCGCCTACGAACAGCACCTCCAGGCAACTCAACGCTCCGAACAGCGTTCCGTGGCAACTCGACGCACCGAACAACATTGCGTGGCAACTCGACGCACCGGGCGGCATCCCGCACCTGCACGGGCTCGATTCCCCACAACGTGTCGTCCACAGCGCCCGCGAACAGCACCTCCTGGCAACTCAACGCTCCGAACAGCGTTCCGTGGCAACTCGACGCACCGGGCGGCATCCCGCACCTGCACGGGCTCGATTCGCCACAACGTGTCGTTCAGAGCGCTCGCGAACAGCACCTTTAGGCAACTCAACGCTCGAACAACATCACGTGGCAACTCGACGCACCGAACAACATCGCGTGGCAACTCGACGCACCGAACAACATCGCGTGGCAACTCGACGCACCGAACAACATCGCGTGACAACTCGACGCTCCGAACAACATCCCGTGGCAACTCGACGCACCGGGCGGCATCCCGCACCTGCACGGGCTCGATTCGCCACAACGTGTCGTTCAGAGCGCCCGCGAACAGCACCTCCAGGCAACTCAACGCTCCGAACAACATCGCGTGGCAACTCGACGCTCCGAACAACATCGCGTCGCAACTCGACGCACCGGGCGGCATCCCGCACCTGCACGGGCTCGATCCGCCACAACGTGTCGTCCACAGCGCCCGCGAACAGCACCTTTAGGCAACTCGACGCTCCGAACAGCGTTCCGTGGCAACTCGACCGCGCGCCACAGACCGCCGATCGGCATCCGTGCTGTGGAAAACCCGCACGCCGAACGCGCCCGTGAGGCATGATCTCGGGCATGTTCCTTCAACTCGATCCCCGATACCCCATCGTCTGGCGCGACACATCGTCGCTGCAGATCGGCGCCGAGCACCCGCTCGCGCGACTCGACCGGGTCACGCCGGCTCTCGAACACCTGCTCGGCGCGGTGATGGCCGGCACCAGCAGGAACCAGCTCGACAACCTGGCGACCCAGGTCGGGGCGGAGCCCGACGACGTGGATCGCTTCCTCGCCGAGATCACCCCGGCACTTCTCGCGCCTGAGCGGCTCCGGGAGACGCCGCACTGGATCGTCGACGGAGACGGGAAGACGGCTGACGGCATCCGTCGTCTCTTGCGATCCTCCGGGTTCCCGGAATCGGGAACGGAGACGGCGGAGCCTCCGGACCTCGCCGTTCTCGTGTCCACCCACGTCATCGACCCGCGGCGGTATGTGCGCTGGCTCAGCCTCGACATCCCGCACCTCGCCGTGGTCTACACCGATATCGGGGTGCAGATCGGCCCGCTCGTCGAGCCGGGCGCGGGGCCATGCCTGCACTGCCTTGCCCGCGAACGGACGGATGCCGACGCGGCCTGGCCGGTGATGGCCGCTCAGCTTCTCGGCCGGCCGTCCCTCGCTGAGCAGGAACCGCTGATCAGCGAGGTCAGCGCGCGGGTGGCCCGAATCGTGACGGCACGACTCGAGAACGGCTCGAACGACCTTGTCTCGGCGTCGCTCAGGATCGACGCGTTCCGAGTGTCGGGGAGCCTGACCGTGCACCGGCCACACCCGGAGTGCGGATGCCGATCTCTGTCAGGAAGCGCGACTGCTCCCGCGGCTGGGGAGAGCGCCCTGAATGCTCAGCCCACGACATGAACAACCGTGACCGGGCCCGGGTGATGCCCACATAGAGCAACCTTCGTTCCTCATCCACCTGTTCGAAGCTCCTGGCGTAGCTGATCGGCACGAGCCCTTCGCTGAGTCCCAGGAGATACACGGCATCCCACTCGAGCCCCTTCGCCGAATGCAGGGTGGCGAGGGTGACCGCAGACACCGTCGGTTCGTGCTGTCCGGCTTGCCGTTCCAGGAGCTCGTCGGTGAACTGGCGGAACGTCGTATCCGGCGGCGCCTGGTCGACGAGTCCCATGATCGCGTTGAGCGATTCCCACTTGTCGCGCACCGCTCCCGCCGCCTCAGGGGCGACCTGGGTCCAGCCGAGCGAACGCAGAACGTCGCTGACCGACTTGAAGAGCGGTTCGCCGGTGATGGACACGGATGCCCCGCGCAGCGCCATGATCGCCTGCCGCACCTCGGGCAGGTCGAAGAAACGTTTGCTGCCGCGCAGCAGGTAAGGGATGCCCACATCACTGAGGGCGGTTTCGAGCGCGGCCGACTGCACGTTCACCCGGTAGAGGATCGCGATGTGCTCGGGTTTCGTTCCCGCAGCGATCTGCTCGAGCACCGACTGGGCGATCGCCCTGGCCTCGGACATGTCGTTCGGATACATCGAGATGTCGGGCTGGCGGTGGCTGTCCGCCCCCCGGCTGGCGTGGAGGGTCAGCGCGCCCGGGCGACCCCGCATCAGACGGTTGGCGGTGTCGACGATCTGGGGGGTGGACCGGTAGTTCTGCTCGAGCCGCACCACCGTGGCATCCGGATGTCGCGCGGGAAAGTCGAGGAGGAAGTCGCTGCGGGCCCCGGCGAAGGAATAGATCGTCTGGCTGGCGTCGCCGACGACGCAGACGTCGTTCCGGCCGCCGATCCAGAGTTCGAGAAGCTGTTGCTGAAGCGGTGACACGTCCTGGTACTCGTCGACCACGAAGAACCGGTATTGCTCATGGACCTGCATGGCGACGGCCGGCTCGGTCTGGATCATGCCGGCGCAGGCCAGGAGCACGTCTTCGAAGTCGAGCTGCCGGCGTTCGTCCTTGAGGTCCTCGTACGCCTGCTGCATCGCCGCGACCTGGTCTGCGGTGAGGTTCTGCGGGGCAGGCCGGTTCGCGGCGGCGTACTGTTCGATGCTCAGGCCTGACACCTTGCGCCACTCGACCTCGGCGGCGATGTCGCGCAGGGTCGCCGTGTCGAGCTTGAGGCGCAGGCGTTCGGCTGCGTGGCCGAGCATCTTCCCCTTGCTCGGAATAAGCGCGGGCATGATGCCGCCGACGGTGTGCGGCCAGAAGTAGTTGAGCTGGCTGAGGGCCGCCGCGTGGAAGGTGCGCGCGGCGACGCCTCCGGCGCCCAGATGACGGAGCCGGCCGCGCAGCTCCGCCGCTGCCCGGTTCGTGAAGGTAAGGGCCATCACCCGGTTCGCGGCGTAGGTGCCGGTCGCGACCCCGTGCGCGATCCGGTGGGTGATCGCCCGGGTCTTGCCCGTACCGGCACCGGCGAGCACACAGACCGGACCGCGGAGAGCCTCGGCGGCGACCCTCTGGTCGTCGTCGAGCCCGGCGAGAAGATCGGTGAGTTCGCCGCTCATGCCTTGACGACTGGCTCAGCGGAAGCCAACCGCGCTGACTCGTCGAGGTCGGGGCCGCCGTCGGCGACCAGCCACAGGTCGATCAGGTGCCGGGCGATCGAGATCGTCCCCGGTAGCAGCAGGGTGCCGGCCTCTTTGCGGAGCTGGTCGCGCGTGAACCAGCGCAGGTCGATGATCTCGTCACCATCCGGGCGGAGGTCGTCGGGGTCTTCGCCTGCGGCGACGCGGGCGGAGAAACCAAGCATCATCGACCGCGGGAAGGGCCACGGCTGCGACCCGAGGTAGCGCGGGTTTTCGACGCGCACGCCGGACTCTTCGGCGATCTCACGGCAGACCGCGCTCTCCAGCGACTCCCCCGCCTCCACGAAGCCGGCGAGCAGCGAATAGCGTCCTTCGGGCCAGAGCACGTTCGACCCGAGGAGGAGCCGGTCGTCCTCATCGAGCACGAGCACGATGACCGCCGGGTCGGTGCGAGGGAAAGTCTGGTTCGAGCAGGCGGGACAGCGCCTCGCCCAGCCGGCGAGTTCGGGCGCGGTGCCGACGCCGCAGCGTGAACAGTGCGGCTCGGAGGCGTGCCAGTTCGCGAGGGCCACGGCCGCCGCAAGCAGCGCGGAGTCCCCCGTGCCGAGCGAGTCCCCGGATTCGCGAAGCGACACCCACCGGTCGGGATCTGGTTCGGTCGCGGCCGCGATCTCATCCGACAGCACGGCCGCCACAACCGGCGCGCCCGGCTCGGCGTCGGTCTCGGGGTCGGTCGCCCGGCCGAGGTAGAGAAGAAGGTCGGCATCGGCGGCCGCCTCCGGCGAGGAGAGAGCGAGCCGCTCGCCGGTCATCAGGGTTTTACCGTTCCACAGCGGGAGAACCCGGCAGAGCGGATCAGCCGCCAGTTCGGCGAACAGGTCCGGCCGAACGCGCGCGTCGGCGTCGCGGTCGACGACACCGCGGGCGAGGGGAAGATCGCGAAGCGCACCAAGGACGAACAAAAAGCACTCCCACGTGAAAGGCGTGGCGTATGGCCGCCACGGGGCTGGGCAACCTAACCTAGATGCCATGGCCAGATCGCATCTAACTCTAGCCGCGTTGGCTACATCAGCCGTCGCGGACCTGCAGATTCTCGGCGCAGGCCCGTTCGGGCACGGAACAACCGGTGACTTCGACTCGGCTCTGCTCCGCACCAGCGACGATCGCGAGCTCGTGATCCGTGTGCCGGCGAACGAGCGGGCGGCGAGCGAACAGTCCGTCGAACTCATTGCCCTGCAGGCGATGACCGCGGGCATCCGCAGCCGTCTCCCGTTCGAGGTGCCCACGGTGGTCGGCCAGGGGTCGACCCGCGGGACCCGGGTCGTCGTCTACGACTACCTGCCCGGCTATACCGTCGAGGCGTCCGCGATCCCCGCCGGCGACGGCATCGCAACGTCGATGGGTGCGGCGATCGCCGCCATCCACGCGCTTCCCGGTTCGTTCGTCGCTGAAGTGGGTCTCCCCCACCTCACCGCCGCCGAGTGCCGCAACGAGGCCCGCAGCGTCATCGAGCGCGCGGCGTCGACACGGCTGCTGCCGACAGCGGTCCGCAAACGCTGGACGGATGCCGCGGCGGACGACACCCTCTGGCAGTTTCAGCCGACCGTGATTCACGGCTCCCTCAGCGCCGACTCCTTCGTGCTCACCGACCACGACGTCGGACCCATCGTCACCGGTGTGCTGGGGTGGAGTTCCCTCCGCGTGGGCGACCCCGCCCGCGACCTGCACTGGCTGAGCGGCACCGGTGAGGCCGCTGAGAGCGTGCTCGCCGCCTATCGGTCGTCGTCGACGAGACACCAGGACAGCCTGCTCGTGCAGCGGTCGATGCTGCACGCCGAACTGGAACTCGCGCGGTGGCTGTTGCACGGCGTGGATTCCCGCGACCAGCGCATCATCGACGACGCCGTCAGCCTGCTCGACGGACTTGTCGACCACGTTCTCGGGAACCTCATGAACCCGTTGTCGCCGCAGACCGGCCCGATCATGGCCGTGTCCGATGTGGAGGACATGCTTCGCCGCACCCCGCCCTCGACCGCCGTCTCGGGCACATCAGGGATCGGCATGCAGACCGACAGCTACGACCGCTCAGAACTCGAGGCTGTCTTCGGCCGCGACGCCGAGCTGGTCAGCAACCCGGAACGGGCCGACGACACAGACGGGCGATCCGCGAAAGCCGACCAGGACCCGGATGCCGTCGAGACCGGCCCGATCCACATTGTCGGGTCGGGCAGCGCGGCGTCGAGCAGTGCTGCGTCGGACATCATCGCCGCCAAGGGTGACCGCGGCGACGCGGGCTACACCGCCGAACTCGACTTCTCGGCGCTTGAGGCTGCCGAGTCCGGCGAGATCACACCCCTGAACCAGCGGCGACCGAGCTCCTCAGCGGAGTAGAGGACCTCGGGCCGGATCACACGGTCGTCGGTGACGTAGTAGAACACCGCGTCGATGAGTTCCGTAGGCACCTGCTTCCACTGGGCATAAGCGAGGCGGTACAGCGCGAGCTGATACTGGCGTTCCTCGAGCTCGGCAGCCGTCGTCGGGGCCTTGCCGGTCTTCCAGTCGACGATCTGAAAGCGCCCGTCGCGTTCGTAGACGGCGTCGAGCTTGCAGATGATGATCTGCCCGCCGAGGACGAAGTTGATCTCGCGTTCCACCTCGACCGGGCGGAGCCCCGCCCATTCGGATGCCTCGAACGTGCGCTGCAGAACGGCCAGTTCGTCCAGCTCCCGCTGCTCGAGCGGCAGCAGGGTGCCCGGGCCCTCGTCGAGGTCCTGTTCGAGGAGGCCGGAGTCGAGCGATTCCTGTCCGCCCGCGATACCCGCGCGTTGCTCCACCCAGGAGTGGAACAGGGTTCCGAGGCGGGTCTGCCGGTAGGGGCGTTCGGGCAGGGGGCGACGCATCCGGGTCGCAAGGCCGGCGGCATCCGTCACGAATTCCTTGAACCGGGATGCCGGCACCCGGTCGGGAAGGTCGACGTACTCGTCGGACAGCAGCCGGGCCTCGCGCTCGGCGAGGAGCAGGGCGATGTCGTTCGACCAGATCGTCGGCAGCGACGGGTCCGCCGTGCGGACCGCGTCGGCCGCCGCGGCCACCGGCGCTCGTCGGGCGCCGAGCGGGTCCAGCGGCCAGGAGACGTCGTTCTGCGTGCCGGCGAGCGGGTTCTCCTCGAACTGCGACTGGTCGGGGAGAGCGTCGGCTGACCCGACGGCGTCAGCGATCTCGCGGAGGAACTGTCCGGGGGCCCGGGGTTTCACCTGGGTCGCCCAGAACGACCCACTGGCCAGAAGCGCGTCCTTCGCCCGAGTGACGGCGACGTACCCCAGCCGGCGCTGTTCCGCCGCGTTGCGCTCCTCAAGCCCTTCGCCGAACGCCGTGTAGGCGAGGTCGAACTCGGCCTGGGTCGTCGCACCGCGCCAGGCCAGGGTCGGCAGTTCGTCGCGGTCACCGCGGAACTCGAACGGAAGTTCGCCGAATGCCGTCCAGCCGCGCTTGCTTCGCAGCGTGCCGGGGAGTTCGTCAGCGACCATCCGGGGCACGGCGACGCTGTCCCATTCCAGCCCCTTGGACCCGTGGATGGTGAGGATCTGCACCGTCCCCGGTTCCGGGTCGTCGCCGCGCGGGCTGAGGTTCTCGCGCCGCTCCGCTTCGGCCAGCCAGGACAGAAACGGCCCCAGGCCGCCACCGTCGTCGACGGCGAGGTACGACGCGATCTGCTCGGAGAACGCGTCGAGGCTGGGCTGCCCGAGCGGGTTCTGATCGTTCGCCGCCACTTCGATGTCGAGCTGGAGTTCCTGCACGACCAGGTTGACGAGGTCGTACAGGTCGAGCCCCGACCGGCGGCGCAGCGCCGCCAGTTGGCGCGCGACGAGTCGCATCCGGCGGATGCCTTCGGCACTGAATTCACGGAGGGCCGAGTGATTGGCCGGCGCGGTCTGCAGAAAGTCGAGGGCGTCGACGAGGGATTTGCCGTCGTCGTGCGCGGCGGAGGCCGCGATTCGGTCGCGCACCTCTTCGGCGATCAGCCGCTGCGACAGGTCACGGTCGGCGAGCCACCGGGCAAGGCCGCTCAGCGCCTTGATGTCGCGCGGCCCGATCCGCCACCGCGCCCCGGTGAGCAGCCGGACAAGCTCCGAACCGGCCGTCGGGTCGTGCAGGACCCGCAGGGCGGCGACCAGGTCGACGACGACCGGCTGTTCGAGCAGCCCGGCGACACCGAGGATGTGGAACGGAACGTTATTGCGGCGGAGGGCCTCGGTGAAGACGTCGACCTTCTTCAGCGACCGGCAGAGCATCGCCGCGGTGCGCTGCTCACCCTTCGCCGACTCTCGCGCGAGCTCCGCCGCCAGCCAGCGGGCGACGGCATCCGCTTCATCGACGACCGTCTCGGCGAACACGACGGAGATCTCGCCCGGGCCCGCGAACGGCGAACTGCTCAGCCGACGCACCGGGACGTGCGGCGTCGGCGGGAGGGGTCCGACGATGGCGTTGGCCGCGTCCAGCACCCGTCCGGAGTTGCGCCAGCTCGTCGACAGGGCGTACGCGTCGGCGCCGGGCGACGAACCGGCGGAGAAGTCGGCGGAGAACCGGGCGAGGTTCGCGGCGCTCGCCCCGCGCCAGCCGTAGATCGACTGGTTGGGGTCACCGACCGCCATCACCGGGTGTCCGGCGAAAAGCCGGGCGAGCAGATCGGTCTGCACCACGGAGGTGTCCTGGTATTCGTCGAGGATGACGACCTTGAACCGCGACCGGTACTCGTCGACCACACGCGGAACCCGGCGGCAGATCTCGAGGGCAAGCGCGACCTGGTCGCTGAATTCGACGAAGCCGAGCCGCTGCTTTTCGGCGGCGAACCGTTCGGCGAGGTCGACAAGAAGCCCGAGCGAGCCGATGTCAGTAAGGGCGGCGGTGACCGACGCAAACGGGATCCTCTTGCGTGACGACCCGTCATGAACGGGCAGCTCGCCGAGCGACAGGAACGTCGACGCAAACGAGCGGATGTCGTCGGTACGGCCGGCTGCGTCGTTGTCGCTGATCGCATGGCTGAGCGAGAGCACCGCCGCCGTGACCTGGTCGACGCTCTTGTCGATGCCCACCAGCCGGTCGTCGGCGCTGTCGACGACGATCCGCCGGGCCAGGCGCCACGCCGACGCCTCGGTGAGCACGGTGGCGTCCGGTTCGCGCCCGATCAGCCGCGCATACTCGCGGAACAGTCCGCTGGCGAACGAGTTGTAGGTGGCGATGGTCGGGGCTTCGAGCACATCGATCACGGCCTGGCCGTCCTCGGCCAGCTGGGAGTCCTGCAACTGCCCGATGCGCACACGCACGCGTTCGGCGAGTTCGCCTGCTGCCTTGCGGGTGAAGGTGAGCCCGAGGATCTCCGGAACCCTCACCTTGCCGTTCGCCAGCAGCCAGACGATCCGGTTGGCCATCGTCTCGGTCTTCCCGCTGCCGGCACCGGCGACGACGAGGGCCGGGGCGAGATCGGCCTGGATCACTGCGACCTGCTCGTCGGTCGGGTTCGGCTGGGACAGCCTCGCGGCGATCGCCCGCGCCGCCATCTCTGTTCGGGGGGTCATGCGCTCACGGCAGCGACGAGGTGGATGCGGTACATGGGGTCTGCCTTCGGGTCGCGTTCGTCGAGGTTCGGGTTGCCGGAGAACTCCGCGGCCGCCATGCCGTGTCCTGCCGTCACGACGCGGTGGGTGAACGCGTCGCGTTCGTCCTCCGACATCGGCTGTTGGGTCAGCACCTTGTAACCTTTGCCGCGCGTTCCACCCGAGACGTAGAGCAGGGTCGCCCCACCCGAGGCGTCGACCGGCGTGGTCCCCTCGATCGCCCCGGCGGCAAGCGCGAGCTGGTATCCCCCGAGTTGCGGATTCTCATCGACCTGCGCTTTGGGAGGAGCGTTCTTGCCGGTCTTCAGGTCGACGATGACCACCTCGCCGCCCGGTAGTCGCTCGACCCGGTCGATCGTGCCCGAAAGCTTCACCTGGCCGAGCGTCACCGAGAACTTCCCTTCGGCGCTGATCGTCTCACTTCCTGCCCGGCGAAAGTCGGTGAGGTACTCGGACAGGCCCTCAACGAGCCGGGAGGTCAGCCGGCGCTGGCGTTCGGCCAGCCACGGCGCCTCGAAGTACAGCTCGGACCAGTGTTCGTCGATGTGCTTCCACAGTTGTGCGACGCTCACGTCGTCGTCGGTCTGCTCCGACGCCGGGATCCGCCCTGCGTGCTCCATCGCGGCGTGAACGACGGTGCCGATTCCTGCGGCGAGGCCGGACGGGGCCGCCGCCATGGTGTCGATGAACCAGGCGAGACCTGATTTCTCGAAGGTCTCGAGCTTGGACGGCGACACCGGCACGCTTGTCTCCGGGTCGGTGAGGTCGACGAGCGGCGCCGTCGTCGACGGTTCGAGCAGGCCGTACCAGTCCTCCGGGTCGGCCCCGGGCACGGCCTCGGCCGCCAGCCGCGCCAGCGCCGACGCCGCATGGGGATCGCCGGTGGTGACGAGACGACGCCGCAACACTCCGACCATCCCCCGGAGCGACAGCGGATGCTGTGCGTCGGCCCCGCGGAGCGGCTCGACAGCGCGAATGGCCGGGAAACGGAGGAACGCGGAGGGTTGTTCGTCGTCGTTCACCGTTGCCGTGAGGACGACCTGCCTGCGGGCGCGCGACACCGCGAGGGCGAACATCCGCAGCTCATCGGAGAGGACTTCGGCGCGGGCATCGAGGTCGGCGACGGGGAGACCGGCGGACAGCTGGCTGAGGTGGTGCGGATACAGCAACGACCCACGCAGCTGCGGGTTCGGCCAGGCACCGTCCTGCAGGCCGGCCACGATCACAACCTCGAATTCGCTGCCGACGACCGAACTGGGCGTACCGATGAACACCGCATCGGCGGCGGACTGCGGGGTAAGGGAGTCTTCGGGGATTTCGGATGCGAGGATTTCGTCGACGAAACGCCCGGCCGGTTCGGCCGGGTGGCGTTCGACGAATCGCTTCGCCGCGGTGAACAGGGCCATCACGCTGTCGAGATTGCGGTTGGCTTCGTCGGCGGCGAGGCCCGAGCCGAGCGCCTGCGCCGACCAGGAAGCGGCGAGGCCGCTGCGTTCCCAGAACAGCCAGAGCAGCTCTTCGATGCTGGCGCCGGCCAGCGCGGCCGCCCGAGCCTCGGACAGGGTCGTGGCGAACCTCCCTGCCGCCCGGGCCGCGGCGGAGTCGATGGTGGCGAACCGACTGGGCTGCTCGAGCGCTTCGAGCAGCAGCTCGTCGCCGGAACGGGCGCCCTCCCCGGCCAGCTCCTCGTGCCGCAACGCCCGCCGCACCCGGCGCAGCGAGATCCCGTCGAGGCCGCAGAGCGGACCGGTCAGCAGGGAGGTGACGAGTTCCGGCGTCGCGTCGGTTCGGCCGAGCACGAACGCGACAGCTGACAGGAACTGGGCCGACGCGAACTCCGCCCGGATGGTGCGGCCTCCGGCCGGCGTCGTTGTCGGGACTTCGGCGAGGGCGAGCGCCCTGGCCAGGACCGGGATGGTCGCGCCTGACCTCACGAGAACGGCCAGCCGTGACCACGGGATGCCGCCGAACAGGTGATGCTCGCGAAGCACGCGGGCGATCTGCTGGTGTTCGGCGGCGTTCGACGAGGCTTCGATCCGCAGAATCGGCGGGGTGTCGTCAGGCGGGAAGTCGTCGCGTTCCGCCGCAACCGCCGAACGGTGAGCGATCGCCCCGGCGGTTCCGACCCGCTCGGTCACCTGGCGGACGAGCGAACGGATGCCGTCGCTGTGGCGGTAGGACGTCGACAGGCTGAACCGCTGCACCGGCACCCCGAGCGCGGTGCCGAGCCCGGCCAGTGCCGCCGGATCTGAGCCCCGGAAGGTGCTGGACGCGACATCGGGATCGCCGAACGCGAGCACCGCGACACCCCGGCGGGCGAGCGCCCGGAGGAGGGCGATCGCTGACGGCCCCTGCTCCTGGAAATCGTCGACGACGACGAGCCGGAGCTGTTCGAGCCCGAACCCGCGGCTGAGCTCTGTCGTCGCCTGCGCGACGATCTCGGCGGAGTCGAGGTAATCGGCACCGAAGCTGTCGACGACGTGCTCGTATTCGGCGAGAAACCGACCGGCGGCCGCCCACTCGGGCCTGCCCTGCTCACGACCGAGCCGGGCGAGGGATTCGGGGCGGAGCCCCGCCTCGACCGTTCGCATCATCAGTTCCCGCAGTTCAGTGCGGAAACCCTTGAGCCCCCGCACCTCGGCGACGAGCGGTTCGGGCCAGTCCGGGCCGGCGCCGTCGGCTTCATGCCACGCCAGCAATTCAGCGATCACGGTGTCTTGTTCAGCTCCGGTGAGCAGCCGCGGCTGTTCACGGCCCTCGAGCGACGCCCGAGCCCCGACGATCGAGAATGCGACCGAACTCAGGGTCCGCGCCAGCGGGCCGGTCGTCGGCACGCCGACGCGCAGGGCCAGGCGGTCCCGCAGGCCGGCGGCGGCCCGCCGGTTCGGGGCGAGCACGAGCACCTCGGCGGGGTCGTAACCGCGCGCACCGATGCGGTCGGCGACGAGCTCGAGGATCGTCGACGTCTTGCCTGTGCCCGGCGCCCCGGCGACCGCCGCACTGGCGCCGTCGGCGAGGTCCACAACCGCCTGCTGCGACGCATCCGGAACGATCGGTACGGATGCGGCCGCCCTGCGCGTCGAATTGTTGAAACCCCGGATTACCACGACTGCAAAGTTACCGGGCACCACCGACACCCCGGCGCACGCCGGGTGCGTGTTCGCTCGTGGCGAGTCCGTGCGGTCGAGGTCTGCACGGCAACTGCCGTAATGTTTCAGGTAACGCAAGGGAAAGGTGCTTTACGTGGAGATCCGTATCGGTATTACCAACAGCGGGCGCGAGCTCAGCTTCGAGTCGGCACAGCCTGCCACCGAGATCGAGAAGACAATCGCAGACGCACTCGGTTCTGAGAAGAGCTACTTCACCCTCAGCGATGACAAGGGCCGGCTCTACATCGTCCCCACCGCGGGGCTCGCCTACGTCGAGGTCGGCAGCGAAGAGGCCCGCCGCATCGGTTTCGTCGGCTAAGGAATCCCTTCGTGGAACTCCTCTTCATCATCCTGTTCGGCGCCGCCGCCGGCCTCGCCGTCCACTACGCGCTGCCATGGCGCGGCACGCACGGGATCGCGCTGATCCCCGCCGTGGGCGGAATCGTCGCGGCGATCGTCTGGGTTCTTCTGACCTGGCTGGGCTGGGCGTGGGACGGCGGCTGGATCTGGGCCGTCACCCTCGTGGTCGCGACCGGCGTCGCCGCCGTCGTCGACCTGTACCTCGGGCGGCACCGCAAAGAGTCCGACCAGCGCCGCCTCATCGCCCTCGGCGGCTGACGGGCCTTCCGCTCGGCGGCCGCGCCGTGCGACAGTGGGTCGATCATGCCGAAGATCGTCGTCAGCAACATCGTCTCACTCGACGGATTTTACGCCGCACCAGACGGCAATCCGCTCCTGCTGAACATGGACGAAGCCTTCGACCTCTATAACAGGGAACGGATCGAGGACGCCGGGACCGTGCTTCTGGGGCGAGAGTCCTTCCTGGGGTTCAGCTCCTATTGGCCGGACATCGCCGACGCACCGGACGATCCAGACAATCGAGCGCTCGACGACGACAATCGCCGCATCAGCCGCGCGTACAACCGTGTCGCCAAAGTCGTCGTCTCGGACACTCTCGTCGTACCGGAGGACAACGCGTGGCATTCGACCACCACCGTGATCCCCCGGTCCGGACTTTCGGCCTGGGTCGCCGAACACCGCACGAATGGCAGCGCCGACGCCGTGGTTTTCGGGAGCAGGGTGATGTGGAACGCGCTCCTCGTCGAAGGACTCCTCGACGAGATTCACCTCATGGTGAGCCCGACGGCGCTGGGCGCGGGCATCCCGCTCTTTGCCGGAGCGACCGATCTCACGCTTCTCGGCACGCGGCAGTTCGACGGCTCCGACAACGTGCTGCTCCGGTACGCGCCACGCGCGCCCCGGTGACCGGCGTCGTCAGGCCGTGAGGCCGAGCGCGTCCATCCGGCGGGTGTGGGTGGCGATGAGTTCGGTGAACACCGGCTCGATCCGCTCTTCGTCGCTCTTGCTATGACCTTCGAGGTTGAGCGCCGAATGGGCGAGCAGGAGCGTGTCGCCGACGAGCCGCCTGCCGCACATCGCGAAGAAGTGGGCGCGTTTCGGGTCGACCGCGATGGCATCCGTCAGAAGGCCGACGATCCCCGCAGACCCGGAATCGGCCCCGAGCAGGCTGGCGTAACGCGCGCCGATCTCGGACGGCAACCCGTCGGAGAGGCGGATGAAGAAGTCGTCGAGAAAGCCCTGCGTGATGTAGAGACTCAGCAGGCTCTCGTTGACGGATGCCCCGCGCGTGAGGTCGAGGAATCGATCGATCCCGGGCACGAACGGCGCCATGACCTCGGTCGGGTTCTCGCCGCGCCTGCGGATCTCGGCGACGAGACCCTGGTGCTTGGCGAGGGCGAAGCCGGCGGCAGCCGAGAGGGTCTGCGTCGCTTCCAGGTCTTTCGACGAGGCGCTGATGTTCGAGATCGACTGGAAGAAACACAACTGCAGGTACGCGACCTGGCCGAGGTAACTCGACGTGTCGGGAGCGAGCTCAGCGAAGTCGACTTTGGTGGCCTGGATTGCACTCGCTCGGGGGCGGAGGCGCGGCAAGGGCGCTCGGGACCGGGACGCACTAAACCATGAAACCACGGCTCCAGTGTAGATGTTCGGTAGGCTGGGCTTTGTTCCCGGCATCGGATCGGGATACTACGCCTCAAAAATATGCAGGGCGTAGACCGCTTATATGCATTGACAGGCAACCAACACGTGAATTTTACGGATCTCGGCGTCGACCAGGACATGGCAGACGCCCTCGCAGCAAAGGGTATCCTCGAGCCCTTCCCCATCCAGGAACAGACCATCCCCCTCGCCCTTGACGGCCAGGACATCATCGGCCAGGCGAAGACGGGTACCGGCAAGACCTTCGGTTTCGGCCTCCCCCTCCTCCAGCGCATCGGAAGCGACCCGGCGCCGGGTGTCGTCGCCCTCATCGTCGTCCCGACCCGTGAACTCTGCGTCCAGGTGACCGAGGACATCGAGATCGCGGCCGGCAACCGCCCCACGAAGATCGTCTCGATCTACGGCGGCAAGGCATACGAAGGCCAGATCGAGCAGCTGAAGGCCGGTGCGCAGGTCGTCGTCGGAACCCCCGGCCGCCTCATCGACCTCAACAACCAGCGCCTGCTCGACCTGTCGAACGTGCGCGAAATGGTGCTCGACGAGGCCGACAAGATGCTCGACCTCGGCTTCCTCGCCGACATCGAGAAGCTCTTCTCGAAGACCCCGCAGGATCGCCACACCATGCTGTTCTCGGCCACCATGCCCGGCCCGATCGTCGCCCTCGCGCGTCGTTTCATGTCGAAGCCCATCCACATCCGTGCCTCAGACCCCGATGAGGGCCTCACCCAGGCCAACATCAAGCACCTTGTCTACCGTGCGCACAACATGGACAAGGACGAGGTCATCGCCCGCATCCTGCAGGCTGAGGGCCGCGGCAAAACCGTGATCTTCACCCGCACCAAGCGGTCGGCCGCGAAGCTCGTCGAGGAACTCACCGACCGCGGCTTCAACGCCGCCGCCGTCCACGGCGACCTCGGCCAGGAGCAGCGTGAGCGGGCCATGGCCGCGTTCAAGGCGGGCAAGAAGGACGTTCTCATCGCCACGGATGTCGCGGCTCGCGGTATCGACGTCAACGACGTCACCCACGTGATCAACCACACCATCCCCGAAGACGAGAAGACCTACCTGCACCGCGTCGGCCGCACCGGCCGCGCAGGCAAGACCGGCATCGCCGTGACCTTCGTCGACTGGGACGACCTGCACAAGTGGGCCCTGATCAACAAGGCGCTCGACTTCGGACAGCCGGAACCGACGGAGACGTACTCGTCGAGCCCGCACCTGTTCAGCGACCTCGATATCCCCGAGGGCACCAAGGGCCGCCTGAAGCCGTCCGTCGCATCCGGAGCACCGACCGAGAAGCGCACCGGTCCGCCTCGTGACAGCTCGCGCCCGCCGCGCGACGGCGCCCGTGACTCCGGTCGGGGTCGGAGCCGCACCCGCACCGCCGCCTCGACGGATGCTCCGCAGGACGACACGGCGGTCGTCGCCGCGGGTACGCATGACGGCCAGGGTCCCGAGCACCACGACGGCAACAGTGCGCCGCGTCGCCGCAGCCGCACGCGTCGCCGCACGAACCGCCCGGAATAGCACGTCACACGCCAAGCCCCGCCTGGACCTCGGTTCATGCGGGGCTTTTGCGCGGGTGGATCGCCCGTCGAGTTCCCACAAAATGCAGCCCCCAGCATCGAATCACCACAACAAGCTGTTCATTCTCGGGCTGGACAACGTTTCGTGGCACTTCGAGCCTCGCACCACCAGCCGGATGCCCTCGATCGGGCCCAAAGGGCGATCCCCGCAATCGATCGGGCCGAAAGGGTCACTCCCTCGCCCACGAACGACCCTCTCGGACCAGTCATCGAGCGTCGGTCGCCCACGCGCGCCGAGTCACCACAAAGCGCTGCCCGCAGCATCGACTCACCACAAAACGCTCTTCACCAGCCACATGAACGACATCCCGTGGCGAATCGAGCCCAGGCGACCGAACGGACGCCAATCGATCGGGCCGAAAGGGTCACTCCTCCGCCCACGAACAACCCTCTCGGACCGATCGCCTCTGCTAGAGCCCGACCGGGTACACCGGCTGCGACCCCGTCGCGGCATCGATGATCGCCTGCACGACGGCATCCGGGGTCGTGTTCTCGCCCAACTGGTTGGGCTTTCCCGCGCCGTGGTAGTCGCTCGACCCGGTCAGGACCAGCCCGAACTTGTCGGCCAGTTCGCGCAGCCGCACCTTGCCGGCTTCGCTGTTCTCGCGGTGATCGATCTCGAGTCCGAACAGGCCAGCATCGACCAGCTCACGGAGGTGCTTCTCGTCGATCATGGCGTCGAGGCCGCGGGTGGCGGGATGCGCGATCACCGGCACTCCCCCGGCCGCACGCACGAGGCGCACGGCCTTGAGCGGATCGGGCGCGTAGTGCGGCAGGTAATACCCGGTGCGCGGGTGCAGGATGCCGGCGAACGCCTCGCTGCGGGTGGGCACGTGCCCACGGGCGACGAGGGCGTCGGCGATGTGGGGGCGGCCGACGGTCGCTCCCGGTGTGGTCTGGGCGACGACGTCATCCCAGCTGAGGCTGTAGTCGGCGGCGATCCGCTGAACGATCGACTCGGCCCGGCGCAACCGTGCCTCCCGGATCCGGGCCGTCTCCGTGTTCAGGTCTCCGTTGTCCGGGTCGAAGAGGTACGCCAGCAGATGCACGCTCTGGAAGCCCTGCCTCGCACTGAATTCCATTCCGGGAATCAATGTGATGCCGACCTCGGCGCTGGTGACGGATGCCTCGTGCCAGCCGGCTGTCGAATCGTGATCGGTGAGGGCGACGACCCCGAGCCCCGCCGCGGCCGCCTGGCGCACCACCCTCGACGGCGATTCGGTGCCATCGGAGACACGGGAGTGCGTGTGGAGGTCCGCGGGCCCGGCGAACAAGGGACTGGCTGGCATCCTCACAGTGTATGGCTCGCGCCGCGCCTGCCGCCTTCCGGGCGACTCCCAGCGCTCTGTCGATAGTGTTGCTGCACCATGCTCAAAGTCCTCGGCGCACTCGTCACCCTCGGAATCGCCGTCGTTCTCCTCGTCGTCTCCGTTCCCCAGCTGTTCGGCCTGCAGACCGCATGGATCATCGCGCAGGTCACCTCGATGCGGTCACTGGCGATCGTCGCCGCGATCTTCGCGGCCATCGCCTTCGCGCTGCTGGCGGGTGTGCGCCCGCTGCGGGCGTTCGCCGGCACCGTTGTGGTGCTGTTGCTGCTCTTCGTCGTCGGCAACACCGCCATCGTCGTTTCGCGGGGTCTGGGCGACACCTCCTTCGCCGCCGCGACGCCCGACACCATCACGGTTCTCAGCTGGAACACCTTGGGCGACGCTCCCGGCGCGGACGCCGTCGTGAAACTCGCCGTCGAGTCCGGCGCCGACGTGATCTCTCTGCCGGAGACCACGCAGGATACCGGCATCGACATCGCCGAGAGCATGCGCGCGGCGGGGCGCCCGATGTGGGTGCTCACCGAATGGTTCGACCAGATCTCCCCCGCCCGCTCGACGACCGTCCTCGTCAGCCCCGACCTCGGCGACTACGTGAAGGTCACCAGCAACGAGGAGCGCGACGACAACACGGCCGTTCTGCCCACGGTCATCGTGCAGCCGGTCGACGGTGACGGCCCCACGATCGTCGCGGCCCACGCCGTCGCGCCGATCGCCGGCCAGATGGAGAACTGGCGGAGCGACCTCGCCTGGCTCGCGGATCAGTGCCACACCGGCAACGTGATCATGGCCGGTGACTTCAACGCCACGCTCGACAACATGGCCGGGCTCGGCACCTCCGCCGGCGCGACACTGGGCGCCTGCGTCGACGCGGGAAAGGCCTCGGGCAACGGTGCGGTCGGAACCTGGCCCACGCGCATCCCTTCGTTGATCGGATCGCCGATCGACCACGTCATGGCAACCCCGGACTGGACGACCACCGGGATGCGTGTCGTCACCGAAGCGGACGGCACCGGGAGCGACCACCGCCCCATTCTCGTGCAGCTGACGCGGACGGCCCCGTAGAGCGGCCGCCCGCCACAAATCCCGATCAGTGGGACAATGGCTGTCATGCAGACTGCCAGGAACACCCCCACCACTACGATCACCGGCGTGGCGCCGGCGAGCGACGAGACCACCAGCGAAGAACCCCGCGGCACCTCGAATCGGTCGACCACCCCGGCCTCGACGCAGTTCCAGGACTTCATCGGCTCGAACTGGGCCGACCGGGTCGACGCACTCCCTGCTCCCCGCGAACAGGCCCGTTACGCGGCCGAGCGCCGCGCCCGCGTGTCCGCGGCATTCCCCGGCAAGCGCATCGTGATTCCGGCCGGCTCGCTCAAGCAGCGCTCCAACGACACCGACTACCCGTTCCGCGCACATTCAGCGTTCTCGCACCTCACCGGCTGGGGCTCGGACTCGGAACCGGACGCGGTGCTCGTGCTCGACCCCACCGACGACGGCCACGACGCGACGCTCCACTTCCGCGAGCGAGCGGACCGCACCTCGAACGAGTTCTACGCGAACCCGGCCATCGGCGAGTTCTGGATCGGCGCGCGCCCGTCACTGGCCCAGGTCGCTGCGGACCTCGCCCTGGCCACCGGCCACATCGACGCATTCGACCCGACGGATGCCGACCTCACCGTCGATCAGGACGACGACCTGACAACGTTCGTCTCCGAATTGCGACTGGTCAAGGACGACTTCGAGATCGCCCAGCTCCGTCTCGCCGTGGATGCCACGGCCCGCGGCTTCGATGACGTCATCGCCGACTTTCCCCGGATCACCGCGCACGAGCGCGGCGAGCGCGCCGTCGAGGGCGTGTTCTACACCCGGGCGAGGCTCGACGGCAACGCCGTCGGATACGACACCATCGCGGCGTCAGGCCCCCACGCCTGCATCCTGCACTGGACCCGCAACGACGGGCCGGTGAACCCCGGAGACCTCATGCTGCTCGACGCCGGCGTCGAGGTCGACAGCCTGTACACGGCAGACATCACGAGGACCCTGCCGGCGAACGGCCGCTTCACCGACGTGCAGCGTGCCGTCTACGAAGCCGTCCGCGAGGCGGCCGATGCTGCCTTCTCCATCGTGCGTCCCGGCATCGTCTTCCGTGACGTGCACGCCGAGGCGATGAAGGTCATCGCGAAGCACACGGCAGCCTGGGGACTTCTCCCGGTGGATGCCGAGGAGTCGCTCAAGCCGGACAACCAGTTCCACCGCCGGTACATGGTGCACGGCACGAGCCACCACCTCGGGCTCGACGTCCACGACTGCGCGGCAGCCCGGCGCGACCTGTATCACGACGGCGAGGTGAAGGTCGGGATGGTGTTCACCATCGAACCTGGACTCTACTTCCAGCCGGACGACCTGACCGTGCCCGAGGAATTCCGCGGGATCGGCGTGCGCATCGAGGACGACATCCTCGTCACCGAGACCGGTGCCGAGAACCTCTCAGCAGGCATCCCCCGCACGGCCGACGACGTCGAGGCGTGGATCGCCCGTCTGGCCGGCTGACCCTGGAGGTCAGCGGCGGCTTCGGCGGGTCAGAGCTGCTGCTCTGACCCGTTGAGCACATTCCGGGCCCGGTTCGCGAGTTCGGCGGAGACCGTCACGGCGTAACTCGTCGCGATCACCTGCATGACCGAGGTGAAGTCGCGCCGCCTGCGGTTCACGGCATACGAGACGATGGTGAACATCATGCCGAAAGCAGCGCCGATGAGCACGGCGGCGCCGACGAAGACGAGGTCGGATGCCGGGTTGACGATGACGAGGAGCAGCCCGAAGAACAGGCCGAGCCAGGCGCCGCTCAGGGCACCCGCGCCCGCCGCGCGGCCGTAGCTCAGCTTGCCGGTGACGCGTTCGACGCTCTTGAGCCCGTCGCCCACGATCGAGACCTGCTTGACCGGGAAATCCGCCTGGGCGAGCTTGTCGACGGCGCGCTGCGCTTCGCTGTAGGTCTCGAAGCTGGCGACGGTCTCGCCACGCGGGATGACGGTGTCGAGGGGCGTGCGGGACATGCCGCGCCGCGGCTGTTGGTTGCTCACCCCTTCATTCTCGCATCCGCCCCGCAGAATCGCCTGAGACACGGGGCCCCATCCCCGCCACCCACCCGGGCGCACTAAGTTAGAGGGGTGAGTGGCACGAGAGTTTTCGTCGCCCGGTTGGCCGGGTGCACCGTTTTCGACCCCGCGGGCGACCGTGTGGGCAAGGTGCGCGACGTCCTGGTGGTGTATCGCAAGAACGATCCCCCGCGCGTCGTCGGACTCATCGTCGAGATCCCCGGAAAACGGCGCGTCTTCGTGTCGATTGGGCGGGTGACCTCGATCGCATCCGGGCAGATCATCACCACCGGCCTGATCAACGTGCGCCGCTTCGAGCAGCGGGGTGGTGAGGTCCGTGTGATCGCCGAACTCCTCGGCCGCAAGGTGCTCTTCGTCGACGGCTCAGGTGAGGCCACCATCGAAGACGTCGCCATCGAAGAGGTCGGCCCGGGCGCGTGGGCCGTGAGCCAGTACTTCGTCCGCCGCCCGAAGGCGTCGTCGAGCCCGTTCGCGAAGGGCACCACGACCTTCGCCACCTGGCGCGAGATCCGCGAGAAGCAGACCGGCAGCGAAGCCCAGTCCGCCGAGCAGCTCATCGCGACCTACTCCGACCTCAAGCCCGCCGACCTCGCGAACACCCTGCTCGACCTTCCCGAGGACCGCATGATCGAGGTCGCGGAGGAACTCCCCGACGATCGCCTCGCCGACGCCCTCGAGGAGATGCCCGAGTCCGACCAGGTGCACATCCTCACCGAACTCGGTGACGAACGCGCCGCAGACGTCCTCGACCACATGCAGCCGGACGACGCCGCCGACCTCATCGCCCAGTTGCCGGCGGAGCGCGGTGAGCGGCTGCTCCAGCTGATGGAACCGGAAGAGGCGGACGATGTTCGGATGCTGCTCGCATTCGCCCCGGACACCGCCGGCGGCCTGATGACGACGGAGCCGGTGATCCTCTCCGCCGATTCCACGGTCGCGGAAGCACTCGCGCTGATCCGCCGCCCGGAGCTTCCGCCCGCACTCGGCGCCGCGGTCTGTATCACCCTGCCGCCGTATGAACCGCCGACCGGGCGCTACCTCGGCATCGTGCACTTCCAGCGGATGCTGCGCTACCCGCCCCACGAACGGCTCGGCACGATCATGGACCAGAGCCTCGACCCGGTCACCGCGAAGGCATCCGCCGCTGAAGTGTCCAGGATCCTCGCCAGCTACGACCTGGTCTCCGTGCCTGTCGTCGACGACAACCACCGGCTCGTCGGGGTGGTGACGATTGACGATGTCCTCGATTACCTGTTGCCCGAAGACTGGCGAAGTCAGAACGACGACGACGCCGTAGCACCACCGAGACCACAGGGAAGGAGGCCAGCCCGTGCCTAAGATTCGCAGGAACGAGGTTCGCCTCGACGCCCCGAAGGGCCTCCGCACGTCGATGCTTCCTGGTCGCAATCGTGAGTCCAGCGACCGCTTCGGCCGCTTCACCGAATGGGTCGCGCGCAAGATGGGAACCCCGACGTTCCTCGCCGGCCTCACCCTGTTCTGCCTCGCCTGGATCGCGTACAACACCTGGGGCCCCGAGGAGTTCCGCTTCGACTCGGCCGCGCTCGGCTTCACCGCGCTCACCCTCATCCTGTCGCTGCAGGCGTCGTACGCCGCCCCGCTCATCCTCCTCGCCCAGAACCGGCAGGACGACCGCGACCGCGTGCAGATCGAGCAGGACCGGCAGCGCTCCGAACGCAACCTCAATGACACCGAATACCTGGCCCGCGAGGTCGTCGCCCTGCGCCTGGCCATGAAGGATATGGCATCGAAGGATTTCATCCGCCAGGAACTCCGCGGGCTGCTGGAGGAGCTCGAGAAAGACAAGGACGATGTCCAGCGCTGATCTCGAAGCCCGCGTCACCGCGGCCCTCGGCCGGGTGATCGACCCGGAGATCCGCAAACCGATCACCGAACTGGGCATGGTCGCCGGGGTGTCCGTCGACGACGCCGGCGCGGCATCCGTCGCCATCTCCCTCACCATCGTCGGCTGCCCCGCGGCGACCGCGATCGAGCGTGACGTGACGGCGGCCGTCGCCGGGGTACCCGGGATCACCTCGACGAGCATCGCCGTCGGTGTGATGACCCCCGACGAACGCCGCGCGCTCACCGAGCGCCTCCGCGGCGCGAAGGCGGCCCGGGCGATGCCGTTCGGCCCGGACTCGCTCACCCGGGTGATCGCCGTCACCAGCGGCAAGGGCGGCGTCGGCAAATCGACGCTGACCGCCAACCTCGCCGTCGAACTCGCGTCGAGGGGCCTCGCCGTCGGAATCGTCGATGCTGACGTGCACGGCTTCTCGATCCCCGGGCTGCTCGGACTGACGGATGCCGCGGCTGCGGCAGGCGCGATCACTCGCCCCACGCAGGTGGGTGACCTCATCCTCCCGCCGATCGCCTATGGCGTGAAAGTGATCTCGATCGGCATGTTCGTCGAGCCGGGGGCCGGCTCGGCCGTGGCGTGGCGCGGGCCGATGCTGCACCGCACGATCACCCAGTTCCTCACCGACGTCTACTTCGGCGATCTCGATGTGCTTCTGCTCGACCTGCCGCCCGGCACCGGCGACGTCGCCATCTCGGTCGGCCAGACGCTCCCCCACGCCGACGTGATCGTCGTCACCACGCCGCAGCCCGCCGCGGCGGATGTCGCCGAACGCAGCGGCATCGTCGCCCGCCAGACCGGCCAGCGGGTGATCGGCGTGGTCGAGAACATGGCCGGGCTCGTGCAGCAGGACGGCACAGTCCTTGCGCTCTTCGGGGCAGGTGGCGGCGCTGAGGTCGCGAGACGGCTCAGCGCTGTGGACGAGGTGCCCCTGCTCGCATCGGTTCCGATCAGCGTGCCGCTGCGCGCGGGCGGCGACTCCGGGGTTCCTGCGGTGCTCAGCGACCCGCTCGACCCCGCGAGCGTCGCCATCCGGGGGGTCGCCGACCGGATCGTCGCCACCGGCCGCGGCCTCGCCGGCCGCAAACTGGGCCTCGCACCGGTGTAGTCATGCGCGGTCGGTCGGTCCTTCGTCTCGGTGCACTCCTCTGCTGCGCCGTGATGGGCTCCTCCGTCACCGGCTGTGCCGACGCCGCGCCTGCCGCACTGCCCGACGGTGTCGCGGTCGACGTTCTGCAGGGCCGCACCGACTACACCAGCGGCACCCTCGTCATCCGCGTCATCAACGAGTCAGACGCTGATCTCGAGCTCAGCCGCGCCAGCCTCTCCTGGCCGGGGTTCTCCGGCCCCGCCGTCTGGGAACGCGGGACGACCGTCCGAGCGGGCACCACCGTCGACCTTCGGGCACCGGTGCCTGAGGTGGAGTGCGGCGGCGCCAGGACGACGAAGCCGACCGCCGACCTGACCTTCCTCGACGACGGCCGCACCGGTACGGTGACCGTCCCCGTCAGCGACCCGCTGTCAACGCTCGAGCGGCTGCACGAAGCGGGGTGCATCACCGCCGGGGTCGACCGGCTGGCCACTCTCTCGGTCAGCCCCCCGGTGGTCGAGGGGACCGGACGCGGGGCCGTCGCCGTGCTCGGCCTCACGCTCGTTCCGACGGGCGCGGACGGTCGGCTCGAGGTCAGCGCCGTCTCGTCCACTCCCCTGCTTCACCCGGACCCGGCGCGGTACCCGACCACCGAGTCCTGGCCGCTCGGCCTGGCCGTCGATGCGGCATCCGGCCCGGTCGTCACCGAACTCCGGATCGTGCCGGCCCGCTGCGACGCCCATGCGATCGCCGAGGACAAGGTCGGGACGGTCCTCGACTTAGCCGTCCGCCTGCCGGACGGCACCACCGGCGACTACCGCTTCATCCAGCCGGACGACATCCGTGAGGCGCTGCTCACCTACGTCCGCACCACGTGTGGCCTGGGCTGAGCGTCGACGTACGGCGAGACCATGGTGTGGTGGGCGGTGCCGCGTCGGCGCCCAGAGCGTGCTCCGCGCGCACAACTCCGCCAATCCGAGCCCTTCGCGGCCACGAACCGGCTCCGGGCCGGCGACCCGCACGCCCGCCCCTACATTCGTGGGCGGAGTTGTGCGCAGAACGAGCCGCCGCTCGAAGGGCGGTCCCTGGAAGGGTCAGGTCGATTCAGGGTCGAACGGCGGCGGATCGACGGGTTCCCCCGCCGCGAGCCGCCGGCCGCGATCGACCGCTCCCGCGGTGACGAACGGCGATGAAGCGGCACCGGGAACGGCCGCGACCGCTGCCGCACCCGCCGGGACGGCTGCCGGTGGCTTGATCACGGGCTCAGGCTCCGGGGAATCGTCGAGGAGGGCCTCACGGATGATCCGGCGCGGGTCGTACTGCCGCGGGTCGAGTTTCTTCCAGTCGACGTCGTCGAATTCCGGACCCATCTCGTCACGCATCCGGTCCTTCGCGCCCCGGGCCATGTCACGCAGCGACCGGATCAGCTGGGCGAACTTGGCCGCGTATTCGGGCAGGCGTTCCGGCCCGAGCAGAAAGACAGCGATCACCCCGATGATGAGCAGCTTCTCGAAGGTCAGGCCAAAGAACACAAGTTCAGACTATCGCGACGCGCCTTGCAATTCCCCGAACATTCCGCCGGTACTGTTGTGCCAACCACCATCGGGAGCGAAGAAGTGTCAGAACAAGATTCGAACTGGAAGTACGCCGACTACATCGTCACCGAATCTGAGGCGATCGCGAAAGCACGGGCGCAGTCGCTCGAGCTTGGCATCGAACCCCTCTCGCCGGCCATGGGCGCGCAGGTCGCGGTGATCGCCGCAGCCACGAACGCCGTGAACATCGTCGAGATCGGCACGGGAGCCGGGGTGTCCGGCCTGTGGCTCCTGCACTCGTCGACCCGATCCGTCCTGACCTCGATCGACTCCGAGGTCGAGCACCTCGGCTACGCCCGTCAGGCTTTCACCGACGCGCGCATCGCGGCCAACCGAATCCGGCTGATCACCGGCAAGGCTCTCGACGTCCTTCCCCGCATGAACGAGAACTCGTACGACGTGGTCTACGTCGACGGCGACCCGGCCCAGGTGATCGAGAACGTCGAGCACGGCCTGCGTCTCGCCCGCGCCGGGGGCACGGTCCTCGTTCCCCACGCGCTGTGGCGCGGCCGGGTCGCCGATCCGGCCCAGCGTGACGACGTCACGAGTGCCTTCCGCACGCTCGTGCAGGAGATCGCCTCATCCCGTGCCGTGGTCAGCGCACTGTCGCCTGTCGGGGACGGGCTGCTGCAGATCACCAAGCTGGACTGAGACCTCAGGCCCCCGCGCTCAGATCCGGGGGCCTTAACGACAAAAGACGCGGATGCGTGGTCAGGTGACCACCGGCATCCGCGTCTCGTCGCTTGGAGAACTAGCTCGGGGAAACGACCCCGGCCAGCGCATCGTGGAGTTCTTTGGCTTCAGCATCGTTCACGGAGACGACGAGTCGACCGCCGCCTTCGAGTGGAACCCGCACGATGATCAGCCGACCCTCCTTCACGGCCTCCATTGGCCCATCCCCAGTCCTCGGCTTCATCGCTGCCATTCGGCTCCCCTTTCGTTGCTTAGAACTCTATTATCGGCCATGCAGGGCAGACAGGCGAAATCGGCCGTCTTCCGGTCCCGTATTGGGGGCACGGTTACGGCGGCGTCCAGTCGTATCCGTCGACCCGCCAGGCGATGAGGATCCAGCCGACCTGCGCCGCGATACTGACCACCACCACCGCCACGCGATAGACGATCGAGCGCGGCTGGGCGATCACCCCGGCCAGCGGAAAGACGGGCACGAGCAGGCGGAACGTGCTCGACTGCGGAAAGAACACGGCGAAGAGGTAGAGCAGGTAACTCGCCACCCACAGCCTGAGATCCACCCCCAGCCGTTTCGCCGGGGGCGACAGGAGCAGCGCGATGGTGCCTGCGACGAGCACGAGCACGCCGACCGCGCCCCACCAGAACCCCGCGGGAAGACCGAGGCCGTTCTGTGCCCACCAGTCGAGCCCCTGGAACCAGCCGGCGAACGGCACGAGGTGGCTGTACCCGATGTAACCCGCGCGCCACGCCAGTTCGGTGTCGGTGTACGCGGTGAGCTGCCCGGTCACTGCCCACGCGATCAGCGGCCAGCCCAGTCCGAAGATTCCGCTCGCCACAGCGGTGACGGATGCCGCGACCATCTCGTTGGGCGGGAACGGGTCGCGCCGGCGGGTCCACCAGCGGTGCAGCACGTGCAGCAGCATGAACAGCGCGAACGCGAGGCCGCTCGGCCGGGTGAACGAGGCGAGGGCGATCACCGGGAGCACCAGCCAGTAGCGCCGGCGCATCACGAGGTACAGTGCGACGGCGAGGAGCAGCAGGTGCATCGATTCGGCGTAGGCGACCTGGAGGATGGGCGAGAGCGGTGACACCGAAAAGCAGACGACCGCGAACATGGCCGTGCTCGGCGCGAGCACCAGGCGGAACAGTTTCGCCACGACAACGGCAGAAGCGAAGCCACATGCGATCGAGACGGCCGCCGCCGCGGGCGCCCAGGGCAGACCGGTGAGCAGCATGAGGGCCCGGACGACACCCGGGTACACCGGCATGAACGCCCATGCGTTCTCGGCGACGTGGCCGCCGTCGGTTCGCGGCAGCACGACCGGGTAGCCGGATTCCGCGATGATGCGGTACCAGTGGCCGTCCCAGATCGCCGCGAAGTCCGCATAGCTCGGGCTCGGCCCGGTCCAGGCGTTCGCCGGCTGCCCGGCAGCGACGACGAGCAGGATGCCGGTGGTCACCGCACGCGCGGCCCCGAAGACGAGAAGCGCCTGGCCCCACCACGGGATTCGCAGCCACAGGTCGAGGACCGACCTGGTCCGGAGGTCAGTCCCGCTCACCGGTCAGCCAGGTGCGGAGCGCTGCCTCACAGCTTGTGATCTCGTCCAGCGCGACCCGTTCGTCATCGGCATGGGCCTTGAGCGGGTCGCCCGGACCGTAGTTGACGGCGGGGATGCCGAGGGCGGAGAACCGGGCGACGTCGGTCCAGCCGTACTTGGGCAGCGCACGACCGCCGACCGCGGTGAGGAACTCCTGCGCGATCGGTGCGTCCAGTCCCGGCCGGGCGCCGTCGGCGGCATCCGTCACCGTGACGACGTAACCGGAGAACAGGTCGCGGACCTCGGCTTCGGCCTGGGCGGCGCTGCGGTTCGGCGCGAACCGGTAGTTCACCGTGACTGTGCAGGCGTCGGGGATGACGTTGCCGGCGATCCCGCCGGAAATGGCGACGGCGTTGAGGCCTTCACGGTAGACGAGGCCCTCGACCTCGATCGCGCGAGCCTCGTAACCGGCGAGGATGTCGAGGATCGGAGCCGCCTTGTGGATGGCGTTCTCGCCGACCCAGCTGCGGGCGGAATGCGCGCGAAGTCCGGTGGTGGTGATGTCGACGCGGAGGGTGCCGTTGCAGCCGCCCTCGATGTCGCCGCGGGTCGGCTCGCCGAGGATGGCGAAGTCGCCGGCGAAGAGATCGGGCCGGCGTTCGGCCAGCAGCTTGAGGCCGTTGACGTCGCTCGACACCTCTTCGTTGTCGTACCACATCCAGGTCACGTCGAGGGCGGGAGCGGCGATCTCGGCCGCGAGCTTGAGCTGGACGGCGACGCCGGCCTTCATGTCGACGGTGCCTCGTCCCCAGAGGTAGTCCCGGCCGTCGACGGTCTCGAAGCGGGTGGGGAGGTTGCCGTTCAGCGGCACGGTGTCGATGTGCCCGGCGATGACGACCCGCTGGTCCCTGCCCTGCATCGTCCGTGCCACGATCGTGTTGCCCTCCCGGACGACGTCGAGGTGGGAGTGCGGCGCCAGCGCGCGCTCGATGGCATCCGCCAGGGTGGCCTCGTTGCCGGACACCGATTCGATGTCGCAGATCGCCTGGGTGAGTTCCACCGACCCGGCGGAGAGGTCAAGGAGAGGGGCGTCGAGGAGCTGATCCGGCATGGTTTCAGTCTATGGGCGGGCGGACGAGCGGCCGGGCGCCGCCCGGGGCATGCCGCATTCGCTAGCCTTGAGGCATGACCAGCGCTACCGAGAACCCAGTCCTGCCAACCCATGCCTGGGGCTACGGCCTCGCCACGGTGAGTACGAACGGGATCGTGCTCGACACCTGGTACCCGGAACCCCGTCTCGGGACGCTCCCCTCGGGCCGGGAGCGGTGGATCGCACCGGCGGAGATCGAGGCCCTCGCCACCCCCGATGAGCGCCGCAACGTGCGGGTCGACATCGTCACCGTCGAGATCGACCTGCGCGAGCAGGCGAAGGACACCCCGGATGCCTACCTGCGGCTGCACCTGTTGAGCCACCTCCTCGTCCAGCCCAACTCGATCAATCTGGACGGGATCTTCTCGCACCTGCCCATCGTGGTCTGGACCAACGCCGGCCCCGTCGACCCCGGCGACTTCGACCGGCTGCGCCCCGCCCTCTCCCGCCAGGGAATCCATGCCACCGGCATCGACAAGTTTCCGCGCCTGCTCGACTACGTCACACCCGACAAGGTGCGGATCGCCGACGCCTCGCGGGTCCGGCTCGGCGCCCACCTCGCACCGGGAACGACGGTCATGCACGAAGGATTCGTGAACTTCAACGCCGGGACCCTCGGCGCGTCCATGGTTGAGGGGCGCATCTCGCAGGGTGTCGTGGTCGGCGACGGCTCCGACATCGGCGGCGGCGCTTCGATCATGGGAACCCTTTCCGGCGGCGGGACCCAGCGGGTGACGATCGGGGCCCGGGCCCTCCTCGGCGCGAACTCCGGCATCGGTATCTCCATCGGCGACGACAGTGTCGTCGAGGCCGGTCTCTACGTCACGGCGGGCACCAAGGTCCTCGTCCTGGACGGGACCAGCGAGCCCCGCAGCGTGAAGGCGGTCGAATTGTCCGGTGTTCCGAACATCCTGTTCCGACGGAACTCCCTGACTGGAGCCGTAGAAGTCCTGCCCCGCACCGGTGCGGGCATCCAGCTCAACCAGGCGCTTCACGCCTGATCCGTTCCCTCTACCTCTTCACAAAGGAGTGATGTGGTTCGAACCTCAAGCCGTGGCCGGCGATCGCGGCCCTTCACCGTCTTTCTCAGCATCGCGGCGGTCTTCGTCGTGATCGGTCTCGTCGGCGGCGGCCTCGGCATCTGGACTGTGCAGCGTTCCTTTCCCCAGCTCTCCGGCGAGCTCTCGGTGCCCGGGCTCGACGCGGAGGTCACCGTCTCCCGCGACGAGGCCGGCATCCCGATGATCGAGGCCGACAGCGCCCACGACCTGTTCCAGGCTCAGGGGTTCGTGCACGCCCAGGACCGGTTCTGGGAGATGGACTTTCGCCGTCACGTCACCAGCGGCCGGCTTTCCGAGCTGTTCGGCGAGTCACAGGTCGGCACCGACACCTTCGTCAGGACCCTCGGCTGGCGGGTGGTGGCCGAAGAAGAGGTGAAACTCCTCGACGAGCAGACCCTCGGCTGGTACCAGGCCTATGCCGATGGGGTGAACGCATACCTCGATTCGCGGAGCGGGGCCGACCTGTCGCTGGAGTACGCGGTTCTCGGCCTGCAGAACCCGGGCTACGAACCGGAGAAGTGGACCCCGGCCGATTCGGTGGCGTGGCTGAAGGCGATGGCATGGGACCTCCGCTCGAACCTCGAGGACGAGATCGACCGCGCCCTCCTGGCGACGGAGCTGTCGCCTGAGCAAGTGGCCCAGGTCTTTCCTCCGTACCCGTACGCCGACAATCCGACGATTGTTCCGGCGGACGTCGGGACGCCCGCCCCGGCATCCGTCGGGTCCGCGACACCGCTCGCTCCCCTCGGCGAAGACACCGTCGGCTCCCTGCTCGAGCTCAAGGACGTCCTCAAGAACATGCCGGTGCTGCTCGGCAGGGCGGGTCCCGACATCGGCTCGAACTCGTGGGTGGTCTCTGGTCAGCACACCGCGTCGGGCAAACCGCTCCTCGCCAACGACCCGCACCTCGGCCCCTCCCTTCCGTCCGTCTGGTACCAGATGGGGCTTCGCTGCTCCACCGTGTCGCCCGAGTGCCCGTTTGCGGTGGCCGGCTTCAGCTTCTCGGGCATGCCCGGCATCATCATCGGCCACAACGAGAGGATTGCGTGGGGATTCACCAACCTCGGGCCCGATGTCGCCGACCTGTATCTCGAGAAGGTGACGGAGGACCGGGTCGAACTCGACGGGGTCGTGCAGCCGCTCGTGATCCGCGACGAGGTCGTGAAGGTTGCCGGAGGCGACGATGTGCCGATCCGGATCCGGTCCACCTCGCGCGGCCCGATCGTCACCGGGATCAGTGACGAGTTCGGCAGCATCGCCGCGACGTATCCCGCCGCCGCGGGGCATCCCGAGGGCAGGTACGAGCTGTCGCTGCAGTGGACGGCGCTCGTTCCCGGCCGCACACCCGGCGCGATCTTCGCCGTCAACCGGGCGACCGACTGGGCGAGCTTCAGGCAGGGCGCCACCCTGTTCGACGTGCCGTCGCAGAACCTCGTCTACGCCGACGTCGACGGCAACATCGGCTACCAGGCCCCCGGGCTCATCCCGAACCGCCTCAGCGGCGACGGGACCGTTCCCCAGCCGGGCTGGTCGTCGACGGTCGGCTGGGCGGGCTACGTGCCCTTCGATGCGCTCCCGTCGATGTTCAATCCGCCGTCCGGCTACATCGTCACCGCCAACAACGCGATCGCCCCGAACGGCGCCACTCCTCTCATCACCAAGGACTGGGACTCCGGCTACCGCGCCGAACGCATCGACGAGCTGATCGCGGAGTCCATCGCGGCGGGAGGCGGGCTCACCGCCGACGACATGAGCGACATCCAGGCAGACAATGCCAACGCTTTCGCCGAGCGCATGGCTCCCTACCTGACCGCGCTGGCGCCGTCGGGCAACGCCCGCCTCGGCAAACAGCTTCTCGAGGGCTGGGACTTCGCCGACGACGCGGGAAGCGCACAGTCGGCGTACTTCAACGTGTTCTGGCGGAACCTCCTCGAGAACAGCTTCGCCCCGAAACTGCCGGATGCTACGCCGCCTGCAGGAGGGTCGCAGTGGTTCCAGGTGGTCGGCGACCTGCTCGAACAGCCGGACTCCGGCTGGTGGGCAAGCCCCGACGAGAACGTGGTCACGAGGGATGATGCCATCACGCTGGCGCTCAGCGAGGCCTGGACCGAAACCGAGCGGCTGATGGGCGACAACCCGGACGACTGGACCTGGGGCGAACTGCACACCCTCACCCTCCGCAACGGCAGCTTCGGAGAATCGGGCATCGCGCCGATCGAGATGCTCTTCAACCGCGGCCCGTACGAGCTTGCCGGCGGATCCTCCATCGTCAACGCGGTCGGCTGGTACGCCCCCGACGGGTATGCCGTCGACTGGGTTCCGTCGATGCGCCAGGTGGTCGACCTCGCCGACCTCGACTCCTCCACCTGGATCAACCTCACGGGTGCGTCGGGCCACGCCTACCACGCCAACTACGTCGACCAGGCGCCGTTGTGGCAGGCGCACGAGACCCGCGCGTGGCCGTTCACCCCGGATGCCGTGAGAAAGGCCGCGCGGGACACGCTGACGCTCGTCCCGTAGCGGCGCCGCGCGGCATCCGCTGTGGTGCGTCGTGGCGTCTGCCCCGGCACCTCCCCGCGTCCCCCGCGTTTCCCCGCGCGGGTCGATTCGCGCCGCGCGGGCCCAACTGCACCCGCACCCCGCAAAGACACCCGCGCCGCCGCGCGGGAGTGCCCAGGTAGCCGCGTGTCAGCCCAGGGAGGGGCTCAAGTCGCAGACCGTCGGCGCAGACAACGCTCGCGCGTCCGCCGCAGCCCCGCCCGCGGCATCCCGCCTTCGATGCGCCCGCGCGGGTCGATTCGCGCCGCGCGGGCCCAACTGCTCCCGCACCCCGCAAAGACACCCGCGCCGCCGCGCGGGAGTGCCCAGGTAGCCGCGTGTCAGCCCAGGGAGGGGCTCAAGTCGCAGACCGTCGGCGCAGACAACGCTCGCTCGTCCGGCAAAGCCCCGCCCGCGGCATCCCGCCTTCGATGCGCCCGCGCGGGTCGATTCGCGGCGCGCCGGCGCAACTGCACCCGCGCCCCGCAAAGACACCCGCGCCGTCGCGCAGCCAGGGCGAAGAAACACCTGGGCCTCCGCCCACCGAGCGCTCCGCGACCCGACCCTTAACGCAGAAGAACATACGCGTCCCGCAGGGACCAGCCCGCGGCATCCTGCATCCGCCACCCCTCCGGCGCGGGTCGATTCGCGGCGCGCCGGCGCAACTGCACCCGCGGCACGCAAAAACACCCGCGCCCCCCGCCGGGGAGGGCCCAGGTGGCCGCATGTCAGCCCGGGGAGGGGCTCAAGTCGCAGACCGTACGCTCGCGTGCGTGCCCGCCCTGCCAGCCCAGCCCGCAGCATCCCGGCTTCGATGCGGGCCAGCGCGGGTCGATTCGCGGCGCGCCGGCGTAACTGCACCCGCGCCACGCAAAAAAGCCCGCGCACCCGCCAGAGGACAGGTGCGCGGGCGTTTTGGGCTCAGCGCTGCGGCAGTCCGCGTTCGACGGCGCCGGTGTACAACTGCTGGGGGCGGCCGATCTTGGTCTGTGGGTCCTCGTTCATCTCGCGCCAGTGCGCGACCCAGCCTGGGAGCCGCCCGATCGCGAACAGGACGGTGAACATGCGGGTCGGGAACCCCATCGCCTTATAGATCACGCCGGTGTAGAAGTCGACGTTCGGGTACAGGCGGCGTTCCTTGAAATAGTCGTCCTCGAGCGCGATCTGCTCGAGTTCTTTCGCGAGGTCGAGCAGCAGGTCGCTGATGCCGAGCTGGGCGAGCACCTGGTCGGCGCTCTCCTTGACGATCTTCGCGCGCGGGTCGTAGTTCTTGTAAACGCGGTGCCCGAAGCCCATGAGCTTCACGCCTTCTTCTTTGTTCTTCACCCGGTCGACGAAGCGCTGGACGCCTTCGCCCGAATCCCGGATCCGGCCGAGCATCTCGAGCACTGCCTCGTTGGCTCCGCCGTGCAGCGGGCCGGACAGCGCGTTGATGCCTGCGGAGATCGAGGCGTACAGGTTCGCGCCGGTCGAGCCGACGAGCCGCACGGTCGATGTCGACGCGTTCTGTTCGTGGTCGGCGTGGAGGATGAGCAGCTGCTCGAGGGCCGTGGACAGCACCGGGTCGATCTCGTACGGCTCGGCCATGTTGCCGAAGTTGAGCCGCAGGAAGTTGTCGACGAAGCTGAGGCTGTTGTCCGGGTAGAGGAACGCCTGGCCGAGGGCCTTCTTGTGCGCATAGGCGGCGATGACCGGCAGCTTCGCCAGCAGGCGGATGGTCGTCAGTTCGACCTGCTCGGGGTCGGTCGGGTCGGCCGCGCTCTCGTAGTAGGTCGACAGCGCCGAGAGTGCGCTGGAGATGACGGCCATCGGGTGCGCCGTGTGCGGCAGCGCCGAGAAGAAGTGCTTGAGGTCTTCGTGGAGCAGGGTGTGGCGTCGGATCTTCTCGTCGAACTCACCGAGCTGGTCGGCGGTCGGCAGCTCGCCGTGGATGAGTAGCCACGCCACCTCGAGGTAGCTGGACTTCTGAGCGAGCTGCTCGATCGGGTAGCCGCGGTACCGCAGGATTCCGGCATCCCCGTCGATATAGGTGATGTCCGACTTCGTCGCAGCGGTGTTCACGAAACCGTAGTCGAGGGCGGTCAGTCCGGTCTGCCGGGTCAGCGTCGAAACGTCGAGGCTTGAGGCCCCCTGGCTGGAACCCAGGATGGGGAACTCGGCGGTACCTCCGGGGTACGTCAGGGTCGCTCTATGGTTTCCTGCGCGGAAGTCCTGCTCGACGTCGCCCACGGCGCCTCCTTGTGGTGAGATGTGTGTTCGGTGGACCAGACGCGAAAGCCGCTGGTGGGAGTGCACGGTCCGGATACAGCCTAATCGGCTCCGAGGCCTACTGTTGCCACCGTCAACGACGGTGACGCCGCGTTGTAACAATCCTCCTAAGCGGCCGCTTCCCGCAGGCGCTCAGCAGCAGTAGCGATGCGTTCGTCCGTCGCTGTCAGCGAAAGTCGCACGTGCTCGGGGTAGAACTCCCCGTAGAAGTACCCGGGTCCGGCGAGGATCCCGAGGCCGGCGAGCCTGTCGATGGATGCCCAGGCGTCGCGGCCCTCGGTCGCCCAGAGGTACAGCCCCGCCTCGCTGGAGTCGATCCGGAATCCCGCCTCTTCGAGGGCGGGGACGAGGATGTTCCGGCGCACGCGGTAGCGCTCCTTCTGCTCGGCGACGTGAACGTCGTCGGCCAGGGCCGCCACCATCGCCGCCTGCAGCGGGCCCGGCAGCATGAGACCGGCGTGCTTGCGCACGTTGAGCAGTCGGCCGATCGTCGTGGCGCAGCCGGCGGCGAACGCCGCGCGGTAGCCGGCCATGTTCGACTGTTTGCTGAGCGAGTAGATCGCGAGGATTTTGTCGGAGTCACCGGCGGTGACGCGCGGGTCGAGGATGCTGGGGATCGGAGACGCCTCCCACTCCCCGCTCCAGCCCAGCTCGGCGTAACACTCGTCGTTGATGATCACCGCACCGAGCTCCCTGGCCCGCGCGACGGCCGCACGCAGGAACGGAACGTCCAGCACCCGCCCGTCGGGGTTACCCGGCGAGTTGAGCCAGATCAGCTTCGTGGTCTCGGGCCATTCGGCCGGGTCGTCGGATGCTACCGCGTCAGCCCCGCACAACGCCGCACCGATCGCATAGGTCGGGTACGCGGCCTTCGGGTGCACGATCACATCGCCGGCGCCGAGCCCGATCATGAACGGAAGCAGGGCGACGAGCTCCTTGGAGCCGATACTCGGCAGCACGTTGTCGACCCCAAGGCCGGTCACCCCACGGCGTCGCTCGAACCATGCCACGATCGCTTCGCGTAACGCGGGCGTCCCGGCGGTCGTCGGGTAAGCGTGCGCGTCAGTGGCGGCAGAGAGTGCATCCCGCACCACGGCAGGGGTGGCGTCGACCGGTGACCCGATCGAGAGATCGGCGATGCCACCCGGGTGTGCCCTGGCCCGTTGCGCGAACGGTGCCATGGCATCCCACGGGTAATCAGGAAGGGGCTGGAGCGCCACCGGTCAGGCCTGCGGAGGAAGGACGGCGATGACCGGGTGGTCGTACTTGATCACGCCGATCTTGGCGGCACCGCCTGGCGAGCCGATCTCGTTGAAGAACTCGACGTTGGCCTTGTAGTAGTCCGCCCATTCCTCGGGCAGGTCGTCTTCGTAGTAGATCGCCTCGACCGGGCAGACCGGTTCGCAGGCGCCGCAGTCGACACATTCGTCGGGGTGAATGTAGAGGGAGCGTTCACCCTCGTAGATGCAGTCGACGGGGCATTCATCGATGCACGCTCGGTCTTTGACATCCACACACGGGAGGGCGATGACGTAGGTCACGGTTTGCGGGGTTCCCTTCGACGACAGGAAATCCCAGTCTACGCCTCAGGCCGGTGCTGCACATTCGCCGGCAAGGGAGCGGCATCCGCCGTGTGGGCCTGACGCGGGCGCTGCGGCATCCGGGGCCAGCCGACCACGATCGTGGCGAGGAGCACCGGTACCACGGTCCAGACCAGTCCCAGCAACCCTTGCGGGATGAGGACCGACCCGCCGGCGCTCGCCACCGAGAACAGGGCGATCATGCCGACCATGCCGATCGCGGCGCAGAGGACGGGCAGCCGGTCCTCGAACAGCAGCCGGAAACCGATCAGCAGCGCAAGGACACCGACCAGCGAGAGGATGAGGCCCACCGGGAGAACGACCTCTCCGATCCGAAGGACGTTCTGGGAAGCGACCGTGCCGATCGTGCCGTAGATCGCTCCGACGAGAATCGACAGGGCGGCTCCGACGATCCGTGGACCCCGGGACGGTCTTGCCTCGGTCGGGGCGGGCGGGGCAGAGTCGTTCACAGTCACCTCCGAAGTGTAACGGGACAGCATGCCTCTCCCCTGAGCGCGTTCCCGACGCCCGGGGGAACGAACTCGTCCAATCGCCACAATCGGTTGTCGGTCCCGCCGGATCACCACGCCTTCCTCTCCGTGAACGCCCCGGAGGGCATGCGGTGGCGAGTCGGCGCCAGCGGATGCCGCATGGGCGCCTCGACCGGTCGCGCTCAGGCCATCCCCGTCCAGAGGCGCAGCAGGGCCGCGACGACCGCGGCCGCGAGCACGACAACGAGGAACGGCACCCGGAGCCAGTACAGGAGCCCCGCGACAGCCAGTGCGGGCACCCGGGCGTCGACGACGAGCTGCTGCCCGGCGCCGAGCGTCTGGACGGCGATGAGAGCGGCCAGAAGGGCGACGGTGAGCAGGTCGGCCGTTCGCGCGACGGCCGGCTTCTCCAGCCAGTGCGGAGGCACCGCGTAGCCCACGAGCTTGAGGGCGACACAGGCGATGGAGGCGAGGAGAACGATGTGCCAGAGCGTCATGTGGCCGCTCCCGTGCGGCGCCCCAGCCAGTTGGTGGTCCCGACGATTGCCGCGACGACGGCCGCGGCGAGGACCGGCACGCCGGGGGCGACGACGGGGGTCAGGGCGGCGGCCACGACGGCTGCAGCGCAGGCCACGGCGATGGTCTGGTGGGTGCGCAGGCGCGGCCAGATCAGGCCGAGGAACGCGGCAGCCGCGGCGGCATCGAGGCCATAAGCTCGGGTGTCACCGAGCAGGTCGCCGATGAGCGCACCGATCAGGGTCGTGACGTTCCAGCCGATGTAGACGACGAGGCCGGTGACCCAGAACCCTCGGCGGCGGGCGGCGGGCTCGTGCTGCGCGAGCGCGACGGCAGTCGACTCGTCGATGGTCAGCCAGGCGGCGGCCGCGTTCCGCCACCAGCCGGTCGGCCGGACGACCGGCTTCATCCGCATGCCGTAGGCCGCGTTCCGCACGCCGAGGAGCACGGCACTCGCGATGGCCGTCGCACCCGCCGCCGCTCCCCCGGACGCCACGATTCCGACGAGCGCGAATTGCGACCCGCCCGTGAACATGACGAGGCTCAGCACGCACGCCTGCCAGACATCCAGTCCCGCGGCGACGGCGAGGGCACCGAACGAGACGCCGTAGGCGGCGGTCGCGACGCCGACGGCGATCCCCTGGCGGGTGGCCAGCTGCAGGGGCGTGCGCGCCACCGACGACTTCTGCGTCATGCGCGCTGAACGGACGCCCGTTGACATGTTTTCCTCAGCCGTTTCGACCACGCTCGAGACATGTGCACCACGCTACCGGCAAACGACGAAGCGCCCGGAATCAAGGATTCCGGGCGCCGTTCCGCACGAGGGCGGAGGGGTCTACTCGTTCTGCTTCTTCATCCGGCTCGTCAGGCGGGCGCGGGCATTGGAGTCCAGCTCGACCTTGCGGATACGGATGATCGCCGGGGTGACCTCGACGCACTCGTCTTCGCGGGCGAACTCGAGGCACTCCTCGAGCGAGAGCTGGCGTGACGGGGTCATCGACTCGAACGTGTCCGAGGTCGACTGACGCATGTTCGTCAGCTTCTTCTCTTTGGTGATGTTCACGTCCATGTCGTCGTTGCGCGAGTTCTCGCCGATGACCATGCCCTCGTAAACCTCTTCGGTCGGGTTGACGAAGAACGACATCCGCTCCTGGAGGGCGATGATGGCGAACGGGGTGACGACACCGGAGCGGTCGGCGACGATCGAGCCGTTGTTGCGGGTCACGATCGATCCGGCCCACTCGTCGTAGCCGTGCGAGATCGCGTTGGCGATACCGGTGCCGCGGGTGAGCGTCATGAATTCGGTCCGGAAACCGATGAGGCCGCGCGACGGGATGATGAACTCCATGCGGACCCAGCCGGTGCCGTGGTTCGCCATGTTCTCCATGCGGCCCTTGCGCGCCGCGAGGAGCTGGGTGATCGCGCCGAGGTATTCCTCGGGAACGTCGATGGTCAGGTGCTCGTACGGCTCGTGCGTCTTGCCGTCGACCTTCTTGGTGACAACCTGCGGCTTGCCGACGGTGAGCTCGAAGCCTTCGCGGCGCATCTGCTCGACGAGGATCGCCAGGGCGAGTTCGCCTCGGCCCTGGACCTCCCACTTGTCGGGGGCGCCGATGTCAAGAACGCGAAGCGAGACGTTACCGACGAGTTCGCGGTCGAGGCGGTCCTTGACCATGCGGGCGGTGAGCTTGTGGCCCTTGACCTTGCCGACGAGCGGCGACGTGTTCGTTCCGATGGTCATCGAGATGGCGGGCTCGTCGACGGTGATCGTCGGGAGCGGGCGCACGTCCTCAGGGTCGGCGAGGGTCTCACCGATGGTGATGTCGGGGAAACCGGCAACGACGACGATGTCGCCGGGGCTGGCGCTCTCAGCCGGGTAGCGGTCGAGAGCCTTGGTGATGAACAACTCGGTGACGCGCACGTTGTGGACGGATCCGTCGTACTTGACCCAGGCGACCGTCTGGCCCTTCTTGATCGTGCCCTGGAAGACGCGCAGGAGCGCGAGACGCCCGAGGAACGGCGACGCATCGAGGTTGGTCACGTGTGCCTGCAGGGGGTGCTCGTCGTCGTAGACCGGAGCGGGGATGTGCTTGATGATGGCATCGAACAGCGGCTCGAGGTCGTCGTTGTCGGGCAGTGTGCCGTTCTCGGGTTTGTTCCAGCTCGCCGCACCGTTGCGCCCTGAGGCGTAGACGACGGGGACGTCGAGGACGGCGTCGAGGTCGAGGTCGGGAACGTCGTCGGCCATGTCGCTGGCCAGGCCGAGGAGCAGGTCCTGGCTCTCGGCGACGACCTCGTCGATGCGCGCATCCGGCCGGTCGGTCTTGTTGACCAGGAGGATGACGGGAAGCTTGGCCTCGAGCGCCTTGCGGAGCACGAATCGGGTCTGCGGAAGCGGGCCCTCACTCGCGTCGACGAGGAGCACGACGCCGTCGACCATGGACAGGCCGCGCTCGACCTCGCCACCGAAGTCGGCGTGGCCGGGGGTGTCGATCACATTGACCGTGATCGGCCCGTTGCTGGCGTGCTTGCCCTTGTACGACACGGCCGTGTTCTTGGCGAGGATCGTAATGCCCTTTTCGCGCTCGAGCTCGTTGGAGTCCATGGCGCGTTCTTCGAGGTGTGAGTGCTCGGCGAACGAGTCCGTCTGCCGGAGCATGGCGTCCACCAGAGTGGTCTTGCCGTGGTCAACGTGAGCAACAATCGCTACGTTTCGGAGATCGTCGCGCGAAGCAAGCGCCATGAAAAAATTCCTTACAAAGTATGGATGCCGCGGAGTGGTGGTGCGGCGGAAAAGGGAGAAATCGGATCAGAATCCGACCCAACAGAATATCCTACCGCACGCCAGATGGACCTTCGCTGGGAGCGCCGTACACAGGCGAGTTGGGGGCGGCGGAAACCCCGACCCACCGTCACAGTGTGCCTACCGCCTCACTCGTCGGTCTCGGCGAGGATCGTCTTCCGGAGTTCGCGCCGGGCCCGCTGCGCATCCGGATCGGGAACAGGGATCGCGGCGATGAGGCGTTGGGTATACGGATCCTTGGGGGCGCGCAGGATCTCGTCACGGGTTCCCTCCTCAGCGATCACCCCTTTATGAAGGACGACGATTCGGTCAGCGAGGGAATCCACAACTGCCAGATCATGGCTGATGAATAGGCAGGCGAAGTGCATCTCCCGTTGCAGCTCTGTCAGCAAATCCAGCACGGTCGCCTGGACCGAGACGTCGAGGGCGGAGGTCGGTTCGTCCGCGACGAGCAATTGAGGACTCAACGACAGGGCGCGCGCGATTCCAACGCGCTGTTTCTGCCCGCCCGACAACTCGTGCGGAAAACGGTTGCGATACCCGCGAGGCAGCTTCACGCTATCGAGCAGTTCTTCGACACGTCGGTCGAGTGCGCTGCCCTTCGCTTCGCCGGCGAGCAGCAGCGGCTCGCCGATGCTCTCTCCGATGGGAAGTCGCGGATTCAACGAGGACGACGGGTCCTGAAAGACGATTCCCACTTTTCGCGTGAGGCTCTTGAGTGTCTTGCGATCACCACGTGAAATGTCGGTGGCGGCGACAACCAGGCGCCCCTCGGCGATCGCCTGGAGCCCGATCGACGCACGACCGATCGTGGATTTTCCCGAACCGGATTCTCCAACCAGGCCCAGCACTTCACCAGCTCTCACTTCGAACGAAACTGAGTTCACTGCCCGGAACGCCCCGACCTTGCCACGCTTTCCATACTCGACGGAGACATCTGTCAGGGAGAGGACCGTGGGCGCATCCGCGAACGGATCCGTCGATATGACCTTGGGGATCGGGGTGTGCTCGACGACAGCCTCGAGGACGTGAGAAATATCGTCCTGGGCATCGCCCTTCTCACTTACGCCGAGGTGCGGGACCGCTTCGAGCAAGGCCTTGGTGTAAGGATGCGACGGGGCATAGAAGATCTGGTTCACGTCGCCCTGCTCGACGATCTCCCCCTCCTGCATGACCACAATCCAGTCGGCGAGGTCAGCCACGACTCCCATGTCGTGCGTGATCAACAGCACGGCGCTGTCCAGTCGGTCCCGTAGTGAGCGGATGAGTTCGAGAATCTCTGCCTGCACCGTGACGTCGAGCGCCGTCGTGGGTTCATCGGCGATGAGAAGCTTGGGGTCGAGGGACAGAGACTGGGCGATCATGGCGCGCTGGCGCTGGCCGCCCGAGAGCTGGTGTGGGTAGGAATTGAACGCCTTCTCGGGGTCGGGGAGTTCCACCAGACCCAACAGCTCGATCGCGCGATCTCGAGCCTCGCTCGGGGATTTGGTGGTGTGGGCGCGAATAGCCTCCATGATCTGGAACCCGACCGTGTAGACCGGGTTCAGCGCGGTCATCGGCTCCTGGAAGATCGCAGCGACAGTGGCCCCGCGGATCGAGCGCAAACGCTTTGGCGTCGCACCGATGAGTTCCTCACCGTCGAGCTTGATGCTTCCGCTAATCCGGGCCGACTTGGGGAGCAGGTCGAGAATCGCCATGGAACTGGCGCTCTTCCCGGATCCCGACTCTCCGACGACCGCAACAATCTGCCCCGGTTCGATCGAGTAGTTGAGCGACTTCGCCGCCGGCATCCAGACGCCGTCGACAGCGAAGTGCACCGTGAGGTCGGTCAGCTCGAGGACCGGTTCGGTCGTTTTCATGGACATCCATGCGCCTTTCTCGTGTGTCCGGCGCGATTCGCCCGTGCCGTTTCATCGTCGACCCGATTCGGTGTCACGATGGGTGGGTGATCGACTCCAGTGAAAGCTCTTCGACCGTCTTCGTTTCGCGATTCAACCGTATCCTCTGCGTCATCGTTTGGGCGCTGTGTGCGGTACTGGCGGTGGGCGCAGTCATCTCCGCGGAGTCGGCGTCCCAGTACTGGTTCCTGGTTCCACTCGCGTGGATCGGCGCCTGCTCGTTCGTCGCGCTGTGGCAGCCTCGGCTGCGCGTGGATGACGTCAGCGTGACGGTGCGAAACGTGATGAGGACGATCACGATCCCGTGGGAGGCCCTGATCCACGTCGACACCAAGTATGCGCTGGCGCTCTACACCCCGGGCAAATCGTTCTCCGTCTGGGCAGCGCCCGCCCCCGGGAGCATCACTGTGCTGCGGTTGGCACGCAGGGACTCCCGATCGACGTCCGACAGGTCCCTCACGACGCGACCCGGCGACCTGCCTGGAACGGATTCCGGTGACGCTGCCGCGATGGTGCGCAGCCGCTGGGAGTCGCTCAAAAGCCGCAATCTCATCGCGACCGGCATTGCCGACACGGCGCCTGTCGCTGTTCGTTGGAACGTGGCGACGATCGCCACTGCGGTTCTGGGAGGCGGCGCGAGCCTCGTTGCCCTCACGTTGGCCTGACCAGCGCACGAGGGTCATGACTGCTCGACGTGTTCGCGCATCTTGCGCCGCTTGAACCGCTTCTGCCTGGGGTCGAATGCGTCGCGTAGACCGTCCCCAACGAAGTTGACGAGAAGCGCGAGCCCGACGATGAACAGCGCGGGCCACCAATAGAGCCACGGACGGGTCGCGAACGCCGACTGGTTGTCGGAGATCAGGCGACCGAGCGACACTTCGGGCGAGCGGATGCCGTAACCGAGAAAGCTCAGCGCCGTTTCCAGCAGGATGGCGGTGGCCGCCAGCAACGTTGCGGACACGATGACCACCCCGATCGCATTCGGGAGGATGTGCTTGAAGATGATTCGCAGATCGCTCGCGCCGGCAACGCGGGCCGCCTCGACGAACTCGCGCTCGCGCAGGCTGAGGAACTCGCTCCGTACCAGTCTGGCGATGCTCATCCACGCGACGAAGGCGAGAAGCGTCGCAAGAACCCACACTCCGAGCCCACCGACGGTGCGACCGACAACGGCTCCAATGACGAGCGCAGGAATGACCAGGAAGATATCGGTGATTCGCATAAGAGCCGAATCGACCCAACCGCGGTAATATCCGGCAATGGCGCCGACAACCGTGCCGACGAGTGTTCCTATCCCGCCGATGATGAGCATCACGAGCACGGAGTTCTGGATGCCACGCATGGTCATCGCGAAGTAATCGACGCCGATTCGGCTCTGTCCGAACGGATGCTCGCCAAGAGTGACGCCCGGGCCACCCAACCATTCAGGCACGACGGAGAGTGTAGCGGCACCTCCGTTCAGCTGCGGATTCAGGCTCGTGTAGTTGTGCTTCCACCAGCCGGGTATCGGTCCGAATCCGATGGCCGAGACCGAGAACACAACCACCAGCACGTAGAGCACAAGACAGGTCATTGCCAGCTTGTTCGAAACGAAGCGCCGCAGAATCAGCTTCCCCTGGCGTTCGCCGCGGACCCCCTGCGACGTTTCCACCACGGTTTCAGGAGTGAGCGAAGTCATCTTTTGCTCCGTCCGGCCTCGGCACTGGGATGGGTGGGGTGGTTCATGCGCGCACTCTCACTCTCGGGTCGAGAACCGCGTAGGCGAGATCCGCAATGAAGTTGAACGCGATGGCCAGAATGGCGATCACCAGGAAATAGCCCATGATCGGGTTCAGGTCGACTCGTTGCAGGGAGGCGTTGAAGAGCTGACCCATTCCGGGGATGGCGAAGACGTACTCGGTGATAACGGCGCCGCCGAGCAACGCTCCGACATCGACAGCGACGAGCGTGGCGATGGGGATGAGCATGTTGCGGAACGCATGGCGGACGATCACGGTGCGTTCGGGGAGTCCCTTTGCCCGCGCCGTGCGGATGTAGTCCAGGTTCATGACCTCCAGGAGGCCGGCCCTCGCGTAACGGGTGTAACCGGCGAACGAGATCAGCAGCAGCGAGACGGTCGGCAGAAGCAGGTGAGTAAATGAGTCGATCGACGTCACCCAGAAGTCATTGTTGAATCCGGGGGTTGAGGAGCCCACAGTGGCGATCGGACGGTTCGCGATGCGCGGCAGGCTGATGTACGTGTGCCAGGACTGCATGAACCGGTCGATCAGAACGAGGGCGGCCGAGCCGAACGCCACGATTCCGCCGACTTTCATTGTCTGCGCACGATCGTTGCCGCCGAAGATGTACCCGATGCCGACACCCACGGCGACGGCGACAAGCCCGAGAATGAGGATCGTTCCCAACGACGAGATGTCGAAGAGCCCCTGCAAGGCGAAGTAACACACGTACGCGATCGCCGCGTTGATTCCCGCCACGATGAGGGAACGCCGGTGCGACAATCCGCTGAGGATGGCAACGGTGCCGACGGCCAGGGCGAGGATGAGAATGAGCAGCCCGATCGGCCCCAGGCTTGGCTGGAGGAACCATCCGGTTGCCGAGAGGAAGGCCAGCAGAGCGGCGGTCGACGCTCCGGAGACCCCGAAGACCACGAGGCGGCGTCTGAAATTGCCGCCGATCAGGACCTGCCAGATGAGTCCGACGATGACCCCGATGCCTATGACGGCCAGCGCGCTCAGGGTCGGGTCGACCTGCAGGAAATTGTTGAACCCGATGGCGATGAATTCCTTGAGAAGGACGGCGACGAGGAATGACGGGAGCGAGTAGAGGAAAAAGCTCACGAACGTCATCGAGACGTCGAAACCGCTGTACTGCCGGAGAGCGGTGACGATGCCAACGATGACCCCGAGAATGATGGCGAGCACCAGCGATACCGAGACGAGCTGAACAGTCGACCACATGGCGGTAGGCAGAATGGTGGTGACCTGGGCATTCGAAATTGTGAGGCCGAGGTTGCACATATCGGCGAAAGGCACGAGGCATCCAGCTGCGCCGCTGAGCCAGAGGAACCATCGCAGAGGCGGCGGCACGTCGAGATCCAGGGCGGCGACGCGCGCAGCGATGAGCTGTTCGGCGTTCGGTGCGTTGCTCGCCCGAAGGTCCATCAGGGGATCGCCGGAATTCGCTGCCAGGACGTACATGATGAACGAAGCGGCGATAAGGATCAGGATGGACACAAGGATGCGTCTCAGGATGTAACTGACCATGTAGGTGGAGTCTCTCACGGAATAGGTGCGCTGGACCAATGATCGGACGTGGTGATCACGGGGCCAGCTCGTCGGGGCAGATGCATGGCCGACCAGGCCATGCTGTCGTGAAGGAGCGCCGCAATGGCTGGGTGGCCACTGCGGCGCTCCGTCGGCGAGACGTCAAGTCAGGACGTGAGTTTCCAATCCTGGGCGTTCCAGACGATACCGGTCTGGTTTCCCATGTATTCGATACCTGAGATCGTTCCGTTGTCGGCGAAAATACCCGGGAGTTGGAACAGCGGAAGACCGTAGAAGTCCTTCGCCGTCTCGGTGTCGATCCCGATCTGGATTTCCGCCAGCCGCTCCGAATCGAGCGTGATCTGCGACTCGTCCACCAGTGCATCGACGGTGGCGTTGCTGTAGTTGTTGTAGTTTCCGCCACCGCCCGTCTTGAAGATCTGCGGCAGAGCGGCGGTTCCGGTGCCGGGCGAGATCCAGCCGAAGATCGACGCGTCATAGTCGCCACCGGGAAGCAGCGTGCTCCAGTCAGGTGATCCGAGGTCTTCAATAATGAATCCGGCCTCTTCAGCACTGGCCTTGACAGCCTGGAAGGAGTCGACTCGGTTGGGGTTGTCCGTGTTGTAGAGGATCCTCACGGTCGGCGTCGCACCGGCAAGAAGCGCCTTGGCGCCTTCAACGTCGGGTTCGTTGTAGGCGTCGTAACCGCTTGCCGCGACCGCGTCAGCGTAGGACTCATTCGCCGGAACGTAGATCTGCGAGTTGAGCACCTCTGCCTCGGGGTTGACGGGGGTGATAAGCGATTCAAGGATCTGCTGGCGTGGAATCGTCTTGAGGAAAGCTTCCCGGACAGCCGCGTCCGCGAACACGTCCGAACCGAAGTTCAAGTCGAGGTGATCGTAGGAGACCTGGTCACCTTCGTGCAGGGTGGCCTTGTTGGTCTCGAGAGCAGTCACCGTGTCAGCCGAGGCCTGCGGGTAGATCGCGTTGACTTCACCGTTCTGCAGAGCTGTAATCTGTGCGTTTGCATCGCCGATGAAGCGAATGATCAGGTTCTCGTATTCGGGCTCGTTGTCACCCTTGTACTCGGGGTTCTTTCCGAGGGTGACCGACTGTTCCGGCGTGAAATCCGTCACTATGAAGGGTCCACTCGAAACGAGCAATGACTCGTCTTCAGGCATCGACGTTACGTCGTAACCGGTGTTCCAGAAGTCAGCGACCGCCTTCAACGTCGCGTTGGGCTCGACCGGCGCTGCCGGGTCTCCCGCAGGAAGGTCCTTGAAGAGTTGCGTGAGTTCTTCGACGCTTACGCCGGCCTTCTCCGCCATGACGTGAGCAGGCTTGCTGATCATGTTGACCAGTTCCCAGTCGGCGAAGGGCTTCTCGTACGTGAGAGTCAGCGACAGGTTGTCATCGCCGATCTCGGGGAACGCGGTCATGTCGAGACCGGTCGTACTTCCGGCGAGCGCGAAGTATTGCGTACCCGTGGTGACTGCACCCTCGTCGTCGAACGAGGCGTCATCGTAGTATCCCGAATTGTTCACCCAGGAGAACAGCATGTCGTCTGCCGTGATCGGCTCGCCGTCAGACCACTTGAGGCCGTCATTGAGCGTGTATTTCACAACCAGAGGGTCCTCGGAGATCCGCTCGTATGTTCCGAAGCTCTCCTCCCTCACGATCTCGAATGCCGGGTCGAGAGTCAGGAAGCTGCCAAGCCCCAGCCCGCCGGACACACCGGTCAGGTATCCAACCATCCCGTTGGTGTCCAGGTTGCCCTGCGTGGTGTCGCCGTTGAACGACGTGAGGGCGTTGGTTGTGGCCACCGAAATCGTCGAGGAGTCCGGCTCCTCTTCGTTGTCGGCACCCCCTGTCGTGCAGCCGGCGAGCGCGAGAGCTGCTATCCCGGCAACTGCCGTGGCAGTCACCAGTCGCGACCTGCGCGATGTTGTGAATTTCACTTTTCCTCCTGTGCGAGTGAGCACGGCAGGCAGCAGAATGTGCCCCGCGACCGCGCTGAATACAAAGAACCCTAGGTATCGTTGAGCCCAACTGCAAAAGAACTCGCACAATCGTTACACACCAGTAACTCAATTCGGATTTATGGGCGCATTTTGCACATTTGTTGCATCGTGACTCGTTATGACGCTCATTTATTGCCCCTGCGCCCACCTACGCACACGGAGAGATACATGCCACAATCGGGCCAGGCGCGAGCGTGGTGGGAGATCGCCATCGTCCTCGGGCTGAGTGTCGGGGCATCCGCCGTGTACTCTCTCGTGTCGATCCTGGCCCGGGTCACCGATGACACTCCGCTGGCCGATCAGTCGGCCCGGCTCAACGCGTCGCAGAGCGAGCGTGAGTGGCTCGACTTCAGCTATCAGTTTCTCGGCATCTTCTTCGAGTTGTTCGTCGTCGCGCTGGCGTTGTTCCTGCTCTGGCAGCCCGGCCGGAGCGGTTTTGCCCGGATCGGTCTCGATTTCCGGGCGCCGGGGCGCGACGCGACGCGCGGCATCCTGCTGTTCCTCGCCATCGGCATCCCCGGCATTGCGCTCTATGCGGCGGGGAGAGCGGCTGGGTACACCGTCGCCGTCGAGGCGTCACCGCTCGATACCTACTGGTGGACGGTCCCGATCCTGATCCTGTCGGCCGTCCGGGCCGGACTCGTCGAGGAAGTGATCGTCGTCGGCTACCTCTTCACGCGGCTCCGCGAGCGCGGCTGGCCCGACTGGACGATCATCCTCTCGACGGCAGTCCTCCGCGGCAGCTACCACCTCTACCAGGGGTTCGGGCCGTTCATCGGCAACGTCCTGATGGGTGTGCTCTTCGGCTGGTGCTACCGGCGGTGGGGTCGTGTCATGCCGCTCGTGATCGCGCATTCGCTGCTCGACATTGCGTCGTTCGTGGGCTACCCCATCGCCGCGAACCTCTGGCCCGAGCTATTCACGGCACCACGGTGAGTGTGGTGCGCCATTTCCAGCGCGCCCACTAGTGTTTCAGCAGCGCACAGAGTGGTGCGCCGCGCAGGGTTGCGCGAACTCTTTGGAGGATCATGACCCATGACGACGCGGGGACGCACGTTCCCAGTACTGCCATCGACTACATCGCAATCGAAGAATCCCCCGCCTTCGTCGAACACAAACGACGGCATCGAAGTTTCGTTTTTCCGCTGACGGTGGCGTTCCTGGTCTGGTACTTCGCTTACGTGCTGCTCGCCGACTACGCGCACGAGTTCATGTCGATCAAGGTGATCGGCAACATCAACGTCGGCCTGCTGCTCGGGCTCAGCCAGTTCGTCACGACCTTCGCCATCACCACCTGGTACGTCTCGTTCGCCAACCGCAAGCTCGACCCGACCGCTGAGAAGTTCCGCCACGAGCTCGAGGAGGCTGAGCGCGCATGACTGTCGGCGATCCCATCCTGAACATCTCCATCTTCGCGGCGTTCGTGGTCGTGACCCTCGTCATCGTGATCCGGGCTTCGCGCTCGAACAAAACGGCGAACGACTTCTACGCGGCCGGCCGCTCGTTCAGCGGAGGCCAGAACGGAACAGCCATCGCAGGCGACTACCTGTCGGCCGCCTCGTTCCTCGGCATCTGCGGCGCCATCGCGGTGAACGGCTATGACGGATTCCTCTACTCCATCGGGTTCCTCGTGGCCTGGCTTGTCGCCCTGCTGCTCGTCGCCGAGCTGCTGCGCAACACCGGCAAGTTCACCATGGCGGATGTGCTCTCCTTCCGACTCAAGGAGCGCCCTGTGCGTCTCGCCGCGGCGACGGCGACACTCGCCGTGTGCTTCTTCTACCTCCTGGCGCAGATGGCCGGCGCGGGCGGCCTCGTCTCGCTCCTCCTGGGAGTGAATGACCGGATCGGGCAGTCGGTGGTCATCGCCGTCGTCGGCGTCATCATGATCTTCTACGTGCTCATCGGTGGAATGAAGGGCACCACCTGGGTCCAGATCATCAAGGCGGTGCTCCTGATCACCGGTGCCGGCGTGATGACGGTGTGGGTGCTCGCTCTCAACGGGTTCAACCTCTCGGCCCTCCTGGGCAACGCGGTCGAGGTCGCGGGCGAAGGCATCCTGAACCCGGGGGCGCAATACGGTGTCACCGGTGTCTCGCGGCTCGACTTCGTGTCACTCGCACTCGCCCTCGTGCTCGGTACGGCGGGACTCCCCCACGTGCTGATGCGGTTCTACACCGTGCCGACAGCCAAGGAGGCCCGCCGCAGCGTGGTCTGGGCCATCTGGCTCATCGGGCTGTTCTACCTGTTCACCCTTGTGCTCGGCTACGGCGCCGCGTACCTCGTCGGCAAGGAAACCATCCTTGCCGCACCGGGTGGCGTGAACTCGGCGGCACCGCTGCTCGCGTTCGAGCTCGGCGGGTCGATCCTGCTCGGCATCATCTCGGCCGTGGCGTTCGCGACGATCCTGGCGGTCGTGGCCGGGCTGACCATCACCGCTGCTACCTCGTTCGCGCATGACGTGTACGCCAACGTGATCAAGAAGGGCGCTGTTCCGCCGAATGGCGAGGTGAAGGTCGCCCGAATCACGGTCGTCGTCATCGGCCTGCTCGCGATTGCGGGCGGTATCGGTGTGCAGGGGCAGAACATCGCCTTCCTGGTGGCCCTGGCCTTCGCGATCGCGGCGAGCGCGAACCTGCCGACGATTCTGTACTCGCTGTACTGGCGCAAGTTCACCACCCGCGGTGCGCTGTGGAGCATGTACGGCGGCCTGGGGTCGGCGCTGCTGCTGATCATCTTCTCGCCGGTCATCTCGGGGTCGGAGACGTCGATGTTCCCGACGGCGGACTTCGCCATCTTCCCGCTGAACAACCCGGGCATCGTCTCGATCCCGCTCGGGTTCCTGCTCGGCTGGCTGGGTACGGTGACGGCGAAGGTCAAGGAAGACCCGCGTATCGCGGCCGAGATGGAGGTGCGCTCGCTCACCGGGCACGGTGCGGAGAAGGCGTCGTCGCACTAGCGCTGGATCGGGAAATCCTCGTCGGCGACCCGCAACCATCCTCGGGTGGTTGCGGGTCGCCGGCGTTGGTGCCGGCACTCCGCACGTCGCCACCCCGAACCCGCGCTCAACGAAAGGCCGATGCGCTGGTCAATTGGGTTGGCGCGGGTACAATTTCAGCCGCGCACGGCAAATCGACCCGCGCAGCCGTATCCTGCCCGCAGACCAACTCCCACGACCGAAGCTGTCACGCCGGGTGAACGGTTCGGCGCGGGTGCGATTGCACCCGCGCCGAACCAAGAGACCCGCGCGAGCCGCTGGTAGCCCTACTCGAAGGCCTCCGGCGGCGGGCAGGCGCACACAAGGTTGCGGTCGCCATAAGCGTTGTCGACCCGGCGCACCGGTGGCCAGTACTTCGTTCGCACCAGCGACTTCAGCGGGTACACGGCCTGCTCGCGGGTGTAGGCGTGCTCCCACTCCCCCTCGATGACCGACTGGGCGGTGTGCGGTGCGTGGACCAGCGGGTTGTCGTTCGCCGGCCAGGTTCCTGCGCCCACGGCATCCGCTTCGGCCTTGATCGCGATCATCGCGTCGATGAACCGGTCGATCTCGGTGAGGTCCTCACTCTCGGTCGGCTCCACCATGAGGGTCCCCGCGACCGGGAACGACATCGTCGGCGCATGGAAGCCGTAGTCGACGAGGCGCTTCGCCACATCGTCGACGGTCACGCCGGTGGCCTCCTTGAGCGGACGCAGGTCGAGGATGCACTCATGCGCGACCAGCCCGTTGTCGCCGGTGTAGAGCACCGGGAAGTGGTCCCGCAGCCGAACCGCGATGTAGTTGGCCGCGAGGACGGCGGCGCCGGTGGCCTGCTTGAGACCCTCGGCGCCCATCATGCGAACGTACGCCCACGAGATGGGGAGGATGCTCGGGCTGCCGTACGGCGCAGCGGACACCGGCCCCCCGGCATGGGCGTACGCGCCGTGGTCGTCGCGCTGCGCCATCGGGTGGCCGGGCAGGAACGGCGCGAGGTGCGCCTTCGCCGCGACGGGACCCACGCCGGGGCCGCCCCCGCCGTGCGGGATGCAGAAGGTCTTGTGCAGGTTGAGGTGCGACACATCGCCGCCGAAGTCGCCAAAGCGCGCGTAGCCGAGCAGCGCGTTGAGGTTCGCGCCGTCGACGTAGACCTGGCCACCGGCGTCGTGCACGGCCTGGGTGATGGCGGTGACCTCGTGCTCGTAGACGCCGTGCGTCGACGGGTAGGTGATCATCAGCGCGGCGAGCGTGTCGGCGTGCTGTGCGATTTTCGCGCGCAGGTCGTCGAGGTCGACGTTGCCGAGGTCGTCACAGGCGACGACGACGACCTTCATGCCCGCCAGAACAGCGGATGCCGCGTTCGTGCCGTGTGCGCTCGACGGAATCAGGCAGACGGTACGGTCGAGATCGCCGTTCGCGCGATGGTAGCCGCGGATCGCGAGGAGCCCGGCGAGCTCGCCCTGGCTGCCGGCGTTCGGCTGGAGTGAGACCGAGTCGTACCCGGTGACCTCGGCGAGCCAGCTCTCGAGCTGCTCGATGAGGCCGAGGTAGCCGAGCACGTCGGCTTCGGGAGCGTACGGGTGCAGCGAGGCGAACTCGGGCCAGGTGATGGCCTCCATCTCGGTCGCCGCGTTGAGCTTCATCGTGCAGGAGCCCAGCGGGATCATGCCGCGGTCGAGCGCGTAGTCGCGGTCGGCCAGTTGCTTGAGATAGCGCATCATGGCGGTCTCGGAGTGGTGCGTGTTGAACACCGGGTGCGTGAGGTACTCGCTCGAACGGACAAGGTCGGCGGGCAGCCGTGTGATTTCGGCGCCGAGCCCGGCGAAGGACTCGTCGCCCGAGAACCCGAACGCCACGACGACGGCGCGGAGCTCGTCTGCCGTGGTGGTCTCGTCGACCGAGATACCGACCGTGGCGTCGTCGACGAGATGAAGGTTGATCCCCAGCTCGCGGGCGCGCTCGAGAATCGTCGACGCCTTCCCCGGAACGTGCACCCGCAGCGTGTCGAAGAAGGACTCGCTTGCCAGCGTCAGCCCGTAGCCCGTGAGCACACCGGCGAGGGCGTCTGCGCGTGCCGCGGTCTCGGCGGCGATCCGGCGGATGCCGCCTGGGCCGTGATAGACGGCGTACATCGACGCCATGACGGCGAGCAGCACCTGCGCGGTGCAGATATTCGACGTCGCCTTCTCGCGACGGATGTGCTGCTCACGGGTCTGCAGGGTGAGGCGGTACGCGGGGTGACCGGCGGCATCCTGGCTGACGCCGACCAGGCGGCCGGGCAGCTGGCGTTCGAGTCCTTTACGCACGGCCATGTAGCCGGCGTGCGGTCCACCGAAGCCCATCGGCACGCCCAGCCGCTGGCTCGTGCCGACGGCGATGTCTGCGCCGAGTTCCCCAGGGGAGGTGAGCAGCGCGAGAGCCAGAAGGTCGGCGGCGACGACGACGAGGCCACCCTGCTCCTTGACGGACGCCAGAACGGATGCCGGGTTCCAGACAAGCCCGGACGCCCCCGGATACTGCACGAAGACGCCGAACGCGGCCTCGGGCAGCGCGGCGCCCCCAGCGAGGTCGACCTCGGCCAGCTCGATGCCGACAGCCTCGGCCCGGCTCGCGAGCAGTGCCTTGGTCTGCGGGAAGGCGTCGGCGTCGACGACGAAGACGTTGGTGCTGAGTTTCGAAGCGCGGCGGGCGAGGAGCATGCCCTCGACGACGGCGGTGCCCTCGTCGAGCATCGAGGCGTTGGCGGTGGTGAGGCCGGTCAGGTCGGTGACCATCGTCTGGAAGTTGATCAGCGCTTCGAGCCTGCCCTGCGAGATCTCCGGCTGGTACGGCGTGTACGCGGTGTACCAGGACGGGTTCTCGAGGACGTTCCTTTTGATGACGGCCGGGGTGATTGTGCCGTAGTAGCCCAGGCCGATCATCGACGTGCGCACCGTGTTCTGGTCGGCCAGCAGCCGAAGTTCGGCGATCGTTTCTCGTTCCGTGGCCGCGGCGGGGATCGACGAATTGAGAATTTCGGGAACGTGGATGGACTCGGGCACGGCGGCTTCGACGAGCGCGTCGACGCTGTCGTAGCCGACGGATGCCAGCATGCTCGCCTGCGCGGCGGCATCCGTACCGATGTGGCGTTCGGAGAAGAGTTCCGGCATTACTCGCCGACCAGCGCGGAGTATTCGTCCCAGCTGAGCAGACCATCAGGCGCTGCGTCGAACCGCACCTTGATGAGCCAGCCCTCGCCGAACGGGTCGCTGTTGACGAGCGACGGCTCGTCGACGACGGCGGCGTTGTTCTCGGTGACGGTGCCGTCGACGGGGGCGAACAGTTCGCCGACTGACTTGGTCGACTCGATCTCGCCGACGACGGTGCCAGCGGTGACCGCGGTCTCGGCCTCGGGAAGTTCGACGAACACGACGTCGCCGAGCTTGTCGGCGGCGTAGGCGGTGATTCCGACCGTTGCGACGTCGCCGTCGATGTCGAGCCACTCGTGCTCGGGCGTGTACTTCAGCGTGCTCTTGTCAGCCATGGGTTACTTCTTCCTTCGGTAAAACGGGAGCGGGGTGACGGTGGCCGGAATGGACGTGCCCCGCACGTCCACGGCAAGTTCGGTGCCTTCTTCGGCGAGGGTCGGGTCGACGTACGCCATCATGATCGGATGCCCGAGGGTCGGTGACAGGGCACCGCTCGTCACGGTTCCAACGACGGTGTCGCCGGAGACGACCGGGTAGCCGGCTCGTCCGGCGCGGCGGCCCTCAGAGACGAGGCCGACGAGGACCTTCGCGTTCTCGGCGGGACCCGTCTCCACGGCGGCGCGGCCGACGAAGTCGTTCTCCTTCGTGAGCGCGACGACGCGACCGAGGCCGGCCTGCACCGGCTGGGTATCGACGCCGAGTTCGTGGCCGTAGAGCGGCATGCCCGCTTCAAGCCGGAGGGTGTCGCGGCTCGCGAGCCCGGCCGGCACGAGGCCGTGGTCGGCGCCGGCCGCTTCGAGAGCGCGCCAGAGCGGTACCGCGCTGGTCGTGCGCAGGTACAACTCGAAGCCATCCTCGCCGGTGTAGCCCGTGCGGGCGACGAGGAGCGGAACCCCCTCGAAGAAGGCGTCGGTGGCGCGGTAGTACTTCAGCTCGTCCAGGGGCAGGCCGAGTTCGGTGATCCCCGCGGCCTGCTCGAGCACGGCGCGCGCGGAAGGACCCTGTACGGCGATCAGCGCGTAGTCGTCGCTCTGGTCGTCGACGGTGACGTCGAACCCGGCGGAGCGTTCCGTGAGCGCCGCGGCCGCAGCATCCCGGTTGCCGGCGTTCGCCACGACGAGGTAGGTCGTGTCGCCGAGGCGGTAGACGACGACGTCATCGAGGATGCCGCCGGTCTCGGTGAGGAGCAGGCTGTACTTGGCCTGCATCAGGTCGAGCGCCGACAGTTTGCCGGCGAGGGCTGCGTCGAGGAACGAGCCGGCGTCGCGCCCGTAGACGAGGATCTCGGCCATGTGCGAGAGGTCGAAGAGGCCGGCCGCCGTGCGCACGGCCGCGTGCTCAGCGAGGTCGCTGGTGTAGCGGACCGGCATCTGCCAGCCGGCGAAATCGGTGAAACTCGCCCCGAGTTCGGTGTGGACCGCATGAAGCGGGCTGGTGCGTTCTGGTACGGGATCTGACACGAGTTCTCCAGGTATCGCCGGGGCGATGGTCGCAAAAGCGGCTGCGGCACGCGAGGTGCCTTGGGAACTCCCCCTCTGTCATGGGCCTGAGAGTTTCGCGCGCCTCCGTCGCTGTGACGTGAGGCGGCTTTCACCGTCGGCGGAAGTTGCTGAGCGTTCAGATCTTGCATTCCGATCGGTGCTCACGAGGAGCGCCGATCTCGATACGGCGCTTCGCGCCTACTCGATCTGAATGCGCGGAGCGCATTCACTTTCCAGAGTGGCCAGTTCGATGCGGTACGTAGACCTGAGAGATTGGCAGGGAGGCTTGCTCCTTCGGTGCCGGGCAAGCCCGGCTCTCCCGCATCGCGTGTGCGGCCCGATATTCGATTTTCCCCCAGCCTACCGTGAGCGACACCGAGTCGGGCTCACGGCTCCGAAATGACATATTTCGCCGAACGTTATGTGTTCTGGTCATCTTGACACTAAGATGGAACCGAGTTAGAGTCACAGTGACTTTAACATGAGGGAAACGGGAGGACACCATGACCGCACACGCCGCCGCGGTAAGCCTCGCCGTCTCCACCGTCATCTTCGCGCTCCGCCCGCATGCCGAGACTGGCCGGATGACGGTCTGGATGCCGCTCGTCCGTCGCATCCGGGAACCGTTCGCCGGCCGGTGGGCGCTGCCGGGCGGGCCGCTCGAACCCGATGAAGACCTCGCGGAATCCGCCGCTCGCACGCTCGCTGAAACCACCCTGCTGACCCCGCAGTACCTGGAACAGCTCTACGCGTTCGGCAATATCGACCGCTCCCCCGGTGAGCGCGTCGTCTCGATCGTGTACTGGGCGCTCGTGCGGTCGGAGGAGGCCGATGTGGCCGTCGAGACCGAGAACGTGCGGTGGTTCGAAGCGGACTCGGTGCCCGAACTCGCCTTCGACCACAACCTCATCGTCGAGTACGCCCTGTGGCGCCTGCGTAACAAACTGGAGTACAGCTCCATCGCGCACGCCTTCCTCGGCGAGACCTTCACTCTTTCCGAGCTGCGCGAGGTCCACGAGGCCGTGCTGCAGAAACCCCTCGACCCGGCGAACTTCCGTCGCCAGATCGAGGGCTCCGGCCAGGTCGTTCCCACCGAACACCTGCAAACCGGCGGACGGCATCGCCCGGCCCGCCTCTACCGTTACAACCGCGCAGCGAACGACGAGAACAACGGTCCCCTCGGGGTCCGGGCGCTGCCGGGTCGCACCCAAGGAGCATCATGACCATCACCGCCTCTGTCGACCAGACCCTCACGCAGATTTCCGTCGGCGCGGCGCCCGGCGCAGCGTGCAGCCCCGACCTCGTCGCGAAGCCGTGGGTCTTCGACCTGCAACCGCCGAGCTACGGCCCCGGTTCGTCGATGGGCGACGTGATCCCGACCGGCTCGCCGCGGCAGGGCACGCTCCCCGCCTTCTACCGTGAGGCGGAACCCGAAGAACTCGACCGTCGCATCCGTGCCGCGAAAGAGGCCCTCGGCGACAGGCTCGTGATCCTCGGCCACTTCTACCAGCGCAATGAGGTGCTCGCCTACGCCGACTACGTGGGCGATTCGTTCCAGCTGGCGAACGCGGCTCTCGAACGCAGCGAGGCCGAGGCGATCGTGTTCTGCGGCGTGCACTTCATGGCCGAGACCGCCGACCTGCTCAGCACCCCCGAGCAGTCGGTCATCCTCCCCAACCTCGCAGCCGGATGTTCGATGGCCGACATGGCGAACATCGACCAGGTCGAGGAGTGCTGGGAACAGCTCGCCGACCTGTACGGAACCGAACCGGATGCCACGGGCCGTGTTCCGGTGATCCCGGTCACCTACATGAACTCCTCGGCCGCGCTGAAGGGATTCTGCGGGCGCAACGGCGGCATCGTCTGCACCTCGTCTAACGCACAGACCGTGCTCGAGTGGGCCTTCGAACGCGGCCAGCGGGTGCTCTTCTTTCCCGACCAGCACCTCGGCCGGAACACCGCCAAGGCGATGGGTGTGCCGCTCGAGCAGATGCCGATGTGGAACCCGAACAAACCGCTTGGTGGCAACGACGCCCAGGCGCTCGACGACTCCCGGGTGATCCTCTGGCACGGGTTCTGCTCGGTGCACAAGCGGTTCACCGTGGACCAGATCGCGAAGGCCCGCGCCGAATTCCCCGGCGTGCGCGTGATCGTGCACCCGGAGTGCCCGATGCCGGTGGTCGACGCCGCCGACGAGTCCGGGTCGACCGATTACATCCGCAAGGCGATCGAAGCGGCCCCGGCCGGCACGACCTTCGCGATCGGCACCGAGATCAACCTCGTGCAGCGACTCGCGGCGGAGCATCCGGAGCACACCATCTTCTGCCTCGACCCGGTGATCTGCCCGTGCTCGACGATGTACCGCATCCACCCCGGGTACCTGGCCTGGGTGCTCGACGCGCTCCTCGACGGCGAGGTTCTCAACCAGATCACCGTCTCCGACGACGTGGCGCTGCCGGCACGCATTGCCCTCGAGCGGATGCTCGCCGCGCGACCGCCCGTGCCGGCGGGAGTCTGATCATGGCCCGCGTGATTGTCGTCGGCAGCGGCATCGCCGGACTCACCACGGCGCTGTCCGCCGCGGCACACCACGAGGTCGTGCTCGTCACCAAGTCCACGCTCGGGCAGAGCAACACCCGGTACGCGCAAGGTGGGATCGCCGGGGTGATGTTCGCCGAGGACAGCGTCGAAGCGCACATCATCGACACCCTCGCCGCGGGCGCCGGGCTCTGTGACGAGGAAGCCGTGCGGGTGCTCTGCACCGAGGGTCCTGCCCGGATCCGCGAGCTTGTCGCCTTCGGGGTCGAATTCGACCGCACTGACGGCGAGTTCGCGCGGGGACGGGAGGCGGCCCACTCCTACCCGCGGGTGCTCCACGCCGGCGGAGACGCGACCGGAGCGCGGATCGAGGCGGCCCTCGTCGCCCGCATCCGCGAGAGCCGTGCCGCGATCCTCGAGGACACCTTCCTCGTCGACCTCGTTGTCGAGGACGGCCGCGTCGCGGGCGCGCTGCTGCGGTTCGCCGACGGAGAGGACAGGTTCATGCCCGCCGACGCCGTCGTCCTCGCCACCGGCGGCGCGGGGCAGTTGTTCCCGTACACGACGAACCCGGCCGTGGCGACCGGTGACGGGGCGGCAGCGGCGCTCCGCGCGGGCGCACGCCTCGCAGACCTGGAGTTCTACCAGTTCCACCCCACAGCGCTCACGACCGCCGAACGGTTCCTCGTGTCCGAGGCCGTGCGCGGCGAAGGCGCCGTGCTGCGGAACGCCGCAGGCGAGCGCTTCCTCGCCGCCGTCCACCCGGACGCCGAACTCGCACCCCGCGATGTGGTCGCACGCGGAATCGCCGCCGAGATGGCCGCGCAGGGCGGCCTGCCGGTTGTGCTCGACGCGACCATGCTCGGAGCATCCTTCCTGGCGAACCGGTTCCCGGTCATCGACCAGGCGGTGCGGGCATCCGGGATCGACTGGTCACGCCAGTACGTGCCGGTCAGCCCCGCCGCCCACTACTGGATGGGCGGCGTCGTCACCGACCTCGACGGCCGCACCACCCTGCCCGGGCTCTACGCCGTCGGCGAGGTCGCCCGCACCGGGGTGCACGGCGCCAACCGCCTCGCGTCGAACTCGCTCCTCGAAGGCGCCGTCTTCGGCGCCCGTGCCGCCCGTGCACTCGATACCGATGACGTTTCCGCCTGGCCGGCGCCCCCGCGCCCGGTCGTCACGATCGCGCGGAACCCGGTTTCGGATGCTCCGCCGTTCTCCCGCGCGGAGCTCCAGCGGGTGCTGTGGGACGCCGCCGGGCTGCTCCGCGATGGTGCCGGCCTCCAGCATGCGGCCGCCATCCTCGACGCCTGGTCGACGGCGCCGCTGCCGACCGACAGCATCCGTTCCCTCGAGGATCGCAACCTGCTCGTCCTCGGCAGGGAGCTCGTCCTCGCGGCGCTGGCCCGCACCGAATCCGTCGGGGCGCACGCCCGCTCCGACTCCCCCGCCGGTGTCCCTGCCACGGCGAAATTCCGAGAGGTCGCCCCCGCATGCTGACACTTCCCCAGATCGACCGTGTCGTCGCCGCCGCCCTCGAGGAGGACGCCCCGTGGGGCGACCTGACGAGCGCCACCCTCATTCCGGCGACGGCGACCGCGACCGCCGAGCTGTCCGCGCGTGAAGACGGTGTCTTCAGCGGCGGCGACGTGTTCGCCGCCGCGTTCCGGCTGACCGACCCGTCGATCGAGGTGACCCTGCTCGTCGACGACGGCGAGCGCTTCTCCCGCGGGGACACGCTGGCGCGTGTGACCGGCCCCGCCCGCGGCATCCTCCAGGCCGAACGGATCGGACTCAACTTCACCCAGCGGATGTCGGGGATCGCCACCCTGACGTCCCGGTACGTCGACGCCGTGGCCGGCACCGGCGTGAGGGTCGTCGACACCCGCAAGACCACGCCGGGGCTCCGGGCCTTCGAGCGGCACGCCGTGCGGTCGGGCGGCGGGTTCAACCACCGGTTCTCGCTGTCGGATGCCGTCATGGCGAAGGACAACCACCTCGCGGTGCTCACCGCGGGCGGCCTGTCGCTGACCGAGGCCCTGGTCGGGGTGAGGGCGCGGCTGTCGCACACCACCCACCTCGAGGTGGAAGTCGACCGGCTCGACCAGATCGACGAAGTCCTCGCCGCCGGCGTCGACACGATCATGCTCGACAACTTCAGCCTTGAGGATCTGCGATCCGGGGTCGAACGCATCGCCGGTCGGGCTATCGTCGAGGCGAGCGGCAACGTCACCCTCGACTCCGTCGGCGCGATCGCCGCCACCGGAGTCGACGTGATCTCCTCCGGCGCGCTCACCCACAGCGTTCCGTCGCTCGACCTGGGGCTGGACGTCTCGGTCAGCGCGAACCGGGAACCGTGATGCTGTACCTCGACTCCGCAGCGACCACCCCGGTGCGCCGGGAGGTGCTCGAGGCGATGTGGCCGTACCTCACGGAGGAGTTCGGCAACCCGTCGAGCCACCACACCGTCGGTGAGCGCGCGGCCGACGCACTCGCCGATGCCCGCAGCCGGGTGGCGGCGGTCCTCGGCGTTCGCGCCGGCGACATTGTGTTCACCTCCGGCGGAACCGAGGCCGACAACCTCGCGGTGAAGGGCATCGCACTGGGGTCCTCCAGGGGCAGGCACCTCGTCACCGCTGCCACCGAACACGAGGCGGTTCTCGAGTCGGTCGACTACCTCCGTCGCCTGCACGGATTCGAGGTCGATCTCGTCGAGCTCCAGCCGGACGGCATCGTGACCCCGGACGCGCTCGATGCCGCCATCCGGCCGGACACCGCCCTCGTCACCCTGATGTACGCCAACAACGAGATCGGAACGGTGCAGGACCTGGCCGCCCTCGGTGCGGTGACGAGCGCGCACGGCGTCCCGTTCCACACCGACGCCGTGCAGGCCGCGGGCTGGCTCGACCTGCGGGTCTCCGCGCTCGGGGTCGACGCGCTGAGCCTGGCCGGACACAAGGTCGGGGCGCCGAAGGGCATCGGGCTCGCCTGGCTGCGCGGCCGGTTTCCGGTCGAACCGCTCGTCCACGGCGGCGGCCAGGAACGCGGCCGCCGCTCGGGAACCGAGAACGTCGCCGCCGCCGTCGGACTCGCCATAGCTCTTGACCTCGCCGAGAGAGACCGGGCGGATGCCGCCGCCCGCGTGCGCGTTCTCCGCGACGAACTCATCGCCCGGGTCCTCACCGAGGTTCCCGGCGCCCTCCTCACCGGGTCTCCGACCTCCCGGTTGCCGAACTCGGCGTCGTTCTGCTTCCCAGGTACGAGCGGTGAGGCGGTTCTGCTGGAGCTGGAACGCCGCGGCATCGTCTCCTCGAGCGGCTCGGCGTGTGCGGCCGGAAGCGACGAGCCGTCACACGTCCTCACCGCCCTCGGCATCGCACCCGAGATCGCCCAGACTGCGGTGCGGTTCACCTTCGGAGCCGACCTGACCCGCGAGAACGTGGAGTCCGCGGTCACCGCGCTCACGGCATCCGTTCTGGCGGTGTCGGCGCTCGGCTGACTGCCCGGTTCGACGCGCCGGAGGGACCTTCCCTTTGTTCCGGGTCGGGCGTACCGTTTCGATATGGAGATCAACTCATCCGCCCGGAAGCCCTCGCGGCAGCGGGTGACGAGCGCCCTCAAACTGGACGATTCGACGGCCACCGAGAATCTCGACACCACCCGCCGCGACCTGAAAGACCTGCGGAAGCCACCCGGCCCGGTCGACGGCCTGCTTCCGCACCTCGCCCAGTTGCGCGCTGGCGAAGCGCCCCCTCCACCGTAATCGCAGCCGGCGTCACCGGCGAAGCCTCTTCCACGCCAGCAGGTGCTCGACCGTGACCCCGTCGTAACCGGGGATCGCCGCGAAGGCGGCACGGACTTTGGCCGCCTCGGCTTCGAGGACGACGCTGCCCTCATCGAAGAACGTGTGCTGCTTGCCGCCCGCGATCTCGGGAGTGTCCGTCTCGACACCGATGGTGAACCGGACTCCGGATGCCGCGGCAGCGAGCACGACGGGCGTCGCCAGTTCGAGGATCCCGCCTGTTCCCTCAGCATGGTCGGAGTAGGCGAGGATGGCCACGGAGTCGAGGTCGCGGACGATGGCGTCGAAAACGCTACCGCTCCCGTGGGGCGTCCGGGCCAGCCAGCAGGGCAGATCGGCGCCCACGGTGATCGGACCGGCTGACGCGCGCACGGTTTCGACCAGCCGGAGAAACCCGGGCACGAAATGGGCAGGATCGACCGTTTCCTCGGTCCACGGTTCGACGTCGAGTTGCACCGCCGGGAACGCGGCGGTGGCGCGGGCATCGGTGAGCCAGGTGGCCGCGAGAGTCGGGCGGTCGAACCATTCCGGAGTGCCGCCAAGCACCGCCACGTCGACTCCGGCTTCTGCCAGGGACGCGACCGCATCGGCGAACCAGGTGCGCATCGGTTCGGTGTGTGTCGACCACGGCGCATTGCAGAAAACCCGGTCGAGGCGCTTGCTGCGGGCGAACTCCGCGATCGCCCGCGGCGCCAGGTCGGGCTGGCCTCGGCCTCGTTCGTCGACGGCCGGGTCCACGGAGTTGCCCCACACCCAGGTGCCGGTGATCGCGGAGGCTGGGGAGGGAGAAGACACAAGAACCACATCGTGGAGCACCGTCGCCGGAAAAGCAAGGCTCTGGCGGATGCACGAGCGGTGCTCCTATCGTGAGGGCATGGATACCGACACGTTCGATGACGCAACGCCCGACGATTCTCCTGACCAGACATCCACCCCGGCGTCCGACCGGACCGACGTTCCGCTGACGGCTGCGGGTGAACGTTCCACCACGATCGACGAGGACGACGACGGAATCCTCCCCACCCCGGAGCCCACGGATGGCGGCGCCCCCGCCCCGTGACGGAATCCGCCCTCACAACGGCGTAGCCTGAACCTGTGGCCGCGTTCCTCGCGGCCGAACGGAAGGCCGCTCATGGACACCATTGCGCTCCGACGCTTTGTGGTCGCCGCCGAGGAGTTGCACTTCGCGCACGCGGCGAAGCACCTCGACATCCCGCGCTCGACGTTGATCGCTTCGGTGAGGGAACTCGAGAACGAACTCGGCACTCCCCTCTTCGACATGGGAGCGTCGACCACGACCCTGACCGCGGCAGGCCGCGCCCTCCTCGCCGACGAGCAACGCAAGGCGGATGCGACGGCAGCGTCGGTGCAGAACCGGCCGCAACCCGCCGGAGGCAAGGCGAAGGCGTCGAAGGGCAAGGGGCGCGCGCCCGCCGTCAAGGGCCAGCCGCGCCCGGGCAAGCGACGCCAGTCGCGCTGAGCGGCCGCTCGCGCTGAGCGGCCGCTCGCGCTGAGCGGCCGCCGATCCCTCGCCGCCGGTGGAATCATCCGCTCGCGCGGGTGTCCCTGCACCCCGCGCCTGCAATTGCACCCGCGCGGAGCCATCCGACCCGCGCAAGGTCGACGGATGCCGCAGCGTGGGATCAGCGACCCCGCTGCCGCCGATCACTATCGCCCTGCCGCCCTTCCGGCCGCTGACCCCCTGCCGCCGGTGGAATCATCCGCTCGCGCGGGTGTCCCCGCACCCCGCGCCTGCAATTGCACCCGCGCGGAGCCATTCGACCCGCGGAAGGTCGACGGACGCCGCAGCGTGGGATCAGCGACCCCGTACCGCACCCGAAAGGTTGGGCCCCCGCGCAACCGGAAGGGTTGGACACGGGCGCGGGCTATTTTGCATCGCGCGGGTGCAGTAGCCCCGGCGCGGCACCATTACACCCGCGCAGGGCGACGGATGCTACAGCGCGGGCGGGCGGGCGGGCGGGCGGGCGGGCAGGCGGGCGGGCAGGCGGGCGGGCGCGCGGGCGGGCAGGCAGGCGGGCGGGCGGGCGGGCAGGCAGGCGGGCGGGCGGGCAGGCAGGCAGGCGGGCGGGCGGGCGGCGGATGCCGCGAGCAGGCGGGCGGGCGGGCGGATGCTACAGCGCGGGCGAGCGGGCGGCGGATGCCGCGAGCAGGCGGGCGGGCGGGCGCGAGTTCGGAGCGCGTGCCGCCTGAGACCGCCGAGTAGGCTGAAAAACATGACCGATCAGGATGTTCGCCCGGCCATGCGCCGCACCTCGATCGCCGCGACGATCGCACAGGTGGCGCTCGGCGTGTTCCTCCTTCTCGCCGGCATCGGGCACCTCACGGTCGCCCGGGAGGCATTTCGGGCGCAGGTACCCACCTGGCTGCCGCTCGATGTCGATTTCGTCGTCGTGGCATCCGGTGTTGTGGAAATCCTCCTCGGACTGGCACTGCTCCTGCTCTGGCGTTGGCGGATTCCGATCGGCTGGGTGGTCGGCGCGTTCTTCGTCGCGGTCTTCCCCGGCAACGTCTCCCAGTTCACCACCGGAACGGACTCGTTCGGGCTGAACGACGACCTGAGTCGGGGTATCCGGTTGCTGTTCCAGCCGCTGCTCGTCATCTGGGCCCTGTGGTCGACCGGGGCCTGGCGGGCGTGGCGGACCTCCCGGAGGGCTCTGGCTGCCGAAGAAGCCTCAAGGGAGCGTCCATGATCATCGACGTGCCCACCTCACTGGGCCCCGGCCGGCTCACGGTCAGCACGGCTGCGGACCCGAGGGCCCTCGTCTGGCTCGGGCACGGAGCCGGCGGAGGAATCGGAGCCGTCGACCTGGCCGCGCTCGCCGCTCGGCTTCCGGCGCTCGGGATTTCGGTCGTCCGGTACGAGCAGCCGTGGCGCGTGGCGGGCAAGAAGGTGGCGCCGAGGCCGGCCACCCTCGACATCGCCTGGCGCGAGACCGCGCCGGCGATCACGGAGCTCGCCGCCGGACTGCCGCTTCTCGTCGGCGGCCGAAGCGCAGGAGCGCGCGTCGCCTGCCGCACGGCGAACGACCTCGGTGCTGCTGCCGTCGTGTGCCTGGCCTTCCCTCTGCATCCGCCCGGGCGGCCGGCGGTGTCCCGCCTCGAGGAACTGGTACAGCCCGCCGTGCCTGTGCTCGTGCTCCAGGGCGATCGCGACACCTTCGGCACGGCGAGCGACATCACGTCGGATGCCGTCGGCCACCGCAACATCCGGGTGGTCGAAGTGCCCGGTGCCGACCATGGCATGAAGGTACTGAAGTCGTCGGCGATGACCGCGAGCGATGTGGCCACCCTGGTCACGGCATCCGTCGGTCAGTTTGTGGACGAGGTGCTCGGCTGACCCTCCGGTGAGTGCTCTCCGGTGACGCGAACGCACCTTATGCGCGGGCGGTTTCAAGCGGTCATTGCAACAGCACCTGTTCGATGACTTCGGCCGGCTTCGCGAACTCGAGTCGTTTGCGGGGCCGGTCGTTCATTTCC